>PMCP01000008.1 GCA_003155415.1 Gammaproteobacteria bacterium
ACCGTGATCGCAAACGCCGGCAACGGCGTCGACGCTTTGCCGTCACTGACGCTGATGACGATGTTGTTGAACACGCCCACGTTGGTCGCACCCGGCGTGCCCTGCAGCAGGCCTGTGTTGACGTTGAACGTCGCCCACGTCGGCCGGTTCGCGATCACGAACGTCAGCGGATCCGAGTCGGCGTCCGCGGCAGTCGGCTGGAACGTGTAGGCGGTACCCTGCGTCGCGGTGGTCGATGGAGTGCCGCTGATCGTCGGCGCGCGGTTCGTCGTCGGCGCGGTCACCGTGATCGAGAACGCCGGCAGCGACGCGGTCGCCGATCCGTCGCTGACTGAAATGACGATCCCGCTGAACGTGCCCGTCGTAGTGGCCGGCGGCGTTCCAGAAAGCCGTCCGGTGGTCGTGCTGAACGACGCCCAGGCGGGCAGCCCCGCTACAGCGAAGGTCAGCGTGCTCCCTTCCGCGTCGCTTGCTGTCGGCACGAATGTGTAGGCAGTGCCGGCCGCGACGCTCGTCATGGGCGCACCGGAGATGACCGGCGCCGTGTTACCCGTGGGCGCAGTCACGACGACGCTGAACGCCGCCAGCGCGACGGCGGATTGGCCGTCGCTGACCGAGATGTTGATGTCGGCGAAGGTGCCGACGTTCGCGATGAGCGGCGTGCCACTCAGTGTGCCGTCCACGGCGCTGAAGCTGGCCCATGTTGGACGGTTGCGAATCGAAAATGTCACCGCGTCGCCGTCAGGGTCGCTCGCGGTCGGAGTAAACGTATATGCAGCACCCGCGACCACCGAAACCGGGGCTGTGCCCGAGATGGTCGGCGAACGATTCGTCGTCGACGTCCCCGTTACCGCCAGATCAAACGTGGGCAGCACCGTTTGGGCTTTGCCATCCGACACCCAGACGGCGATGCCGCGATACATGCCTACGTCGGCCGCGGTTGGCGTGCCACTCAGCTGCCCCGTGCTCGTGCTGAACACGGCCCATGCGGGCTTGGCGTCGATACCGAAGATCAGGGGATCACTGTCGGCGTCGGCCGCGGTCGGTGTGAATGAGTAGGCCGCGCCCTGTGCGACCGACGTTCCCGGCGTGCCGTCAATCGTCGGCGCGCGATTCGCACCGTCGACCGCGTTGGCCTCCGATTGAGTGCACGCCGAAAGAATTGCGCTGACCGCAACGATGCCGCACAAGAAAATCCCGTGTCGCGTAAGCGCCATCCCCTGAACCCGCATGAGTGGTGACGCGAACGCATTTCAAGTTGCGTGCCATGTGCGCACAAACGAGCAACGGCGCGGATCGCAGCGACGTTGACTGCAATCTGCGACAGACCAAAGTGTTCCCATTCANNCGCGTGCCGCGCGGTGACTGGGTATCGCGGTTGATTTGCTTGCGGTCGCTATAAGGCGACGGTAAACATAATGAAAGCGCGATCAGGGGTGACGACGATGCGCGCGGTAATCGCCTTGCACGATGCGCGCGCCATGCGACGGGTTGAGTCGATAGACGTACACCCATGCGGCGAGGTGCCGCCATCGACCCACTAAGACGACACACGCAGACCGGACGAAGCGCGGCCGCTCGGTTCGCGCGCCGGCTTCGTAGGTGTCTAGCGCGCGCAAGACGAACGGGTCGCCAACCTCGTACAGATCACCGCTGACCCATTCGCAAGTCCGGCGCGCAGGCTTCAGGCCCGGGAATGGCCCGAGATCATAGAGTCGGCCGCGAGTCTTCGCGGGCCCAACGTAGCGCGCGACACCGGCCAGCCAACGTGCCATCGGAATGTCGACGAATGGCCGCAACGTGCCGTAAACGAACAGCAGCGAATCGCGTTGCGGGAACCTAGACGATATGATGCGGGCCACGCTTCACCCGGAGCGGTTCGGGGCTCGATTGTCGGCGAGAAGAATACCAACACCTGCCGCCTTGCGACCGCTCGCAATGTGGCTCGCCCTGGCGTGGTCGATTGGGGCGGCGCCCGTCCAGGCGCGCGGCGTGAGCCCGTACTTGCCGCTGCACCAATCGCCGGAGATCGAACGCAAGATCGAGCGGCTCCTGATTCTCGCGGATCGGCCAGTCCTCACGCGGCCGATCGCAGCCGCTACCGTGCTCGATGCGTTGCCGAAAGCGTGCGAGCGNNGGCGCCGACACTGCGTTGCCGAACCGGCACGGCATGTCGAGCAACAGCAGCTACGAGATCACGGGTGCCGCGTTCTGGCAGCTTAGCGACTACCTGCTCGTGAGCGGCGGCGTGCAAGCCTATGAAGGCGACACGACGCCGACCGGCACGATGTTGAGCTACGGCCGCGAGTTCTTGCAGCTCGACATCGGCTATCGCGACCATTGGCTGTCGCCTTTGAGCGAGAGCGCGATGCTGCTCAGCACGGAGGCGGCCACGATGCCGTCGGTGACGATTTCCAACTACCAGCTGTTCACGCGCTTCAACATCCACTACGAGGCGTTCGTGGCGCAGATGAGCAGCTCGGATCACATCGCGTTTCAGGGCGGCCTGATCTCCGGCCGGCCACTGCTGGCGGGCGTACATCTGTCGATCGAACCGTTCCCGGGCTGGTCGTTCGGCGTGAACCGGTTGCTGCAATTCGGTGGCGGCGAGCGGCCGCATTCGATCACTGACTTGTTCAACGCGTTCGCAAAGCCCTCAACCGACAACGCCAGCACTGGCAGCGATCCGAATGCGGAGTTCGGCAATCAAGCCGCGTCGTTCACGTCTCGGTTCCTGGTGCCGGCTACGATCCCCGTGGCGGTGTATCTCGAATACGCCGGCGAAGACACGTCCACCCACAACAACCTGCGCCTCGGGAATTCGGCACTCGCCGCCGGCGTCGAGCTGCCTCAGATCGCAGGGCGCTTTGCGCTGACGTTCGAGATCAGCGAGTGGCAGAACGCCTGGTACGTGCACCACATCTATCAAGATGGCTTGAGCAACGACGGGCGCGTGATCGGCCACTGGGGCGCCGACTGGCGCGTGGCCGGCGATGGCGTCGGAGCGCGTAGCTGGCTTGCTCGCGTCGGCTTTCGCGCGCGCGGCGGTGCAGATATCGAAGCCACCTACCGTACGCTCGACAACCAGACCTACGGCGGCATCGACTACGAGCGCGCGCACCTCGTCGACGTTCGCTACAGCCGCCGCTGGAAGCAGTTCACCGTTGGCGGCGAAGCCAACGCGGGCCGCGACAGCTTCGGGGAATCGTTCGGCCGCGTAAGCGCGTTCATTCGGTATTGATGGCGAGAGCACCAGCATGCAGATACTCAAGCAGCGCCCCGTATGCCTCGCCCTCGCATGCTGCGCGGGGTTCGCATTGCACGCCGGCGCGGCGCTCTCCGAGCCCTTCGTCGATCTCGGGCTGAACTCCTCGCGCGTCGGAGCGAAGATCGCGAATCAGCAGGCGCGGATCACCACGAACACGACAGGCCTGCATTTGGGTGTGGGCGTCCGCCGTGAGCTGCCGCAAGGAGGCAACATCGGCGTACGGCTCGAACTCGACGACGTCGGCTCGAACATGCTGCTCGCAATTCGCGCGTTCGACTATCGCTTCAATCTGTCGCAGCGCCTTGCCATCAACGCGTTTGCGGGCGCCGCACGGCTCGACCTCGCAACGCCGGCCTACGGCTATTACTTTGGTGGCGGCGTGCAGTTCAAGGATCTGCGGCCGAAGTGGGATTTGAGCATCGACGTTCGTTACGGGGACAAGATCGCCCGCGACAATCTGCTGCCGACCGACCCACAGGGCGGCAGCCCCGACAACTTCTACGACCTTGCCGGGATCAGCGCCTACTTGAGCTGGCGCTTCTGAGCGAGGATCGTAGCCGCGGTCTCGGCGCCATACCGGCGCGCGTCCTGCGCTTCCGCGGCACGTGTGCCGGCCGCGGCGAGCTGCGCGCGCGCGGCGCCGTCGCGTAGTAAAGCTAGCGTACGCAGAGCGAACTCGTCGGCCTCCGGCGCCACGCTGAGCCAGCGCGCGTATTCGGGAGGCAGACACTCCGCGGCGCCGACGCGCCACGACGTCACAACAGGCACCCCGAGCGCAGCAGCCTCGAGCACGACCATGCCGAACTCCTCGTAGCGCGCGGGGTAGACGAACAAATCGAGCGCGGCCATCCAGAGCTCCGGCGAATGGTTCTTCGGTCGATAGGCCGCCTTGCCNNGCGTGGAGTCGTTCCAGCCAAGTTGCCTGCGGGCGCGGGCACGCAGCGCCAGCCTCGAGCCCGACGCAAATCGGTCGGCCTCGTGACCGGGCCGGTGCACGATGATGCGGTCGGGCTGCAACGCGAAGTGCTCTACGAGTGCCGCCTTCACCAGCGCGGAGTTCGCGATCAAGGGCGTGGCTGCAGGCAANNGCGTGGAAGAACTCGCGCTCGGCCGCCGCGCTTCGCAGATCGGGTTCTGGGAGAAATCTATTCGCGTCCGTCGCGAGGTTGTGCACGAATACGGCGTGGGCTTCCGGAATCGAGAGGTTGTGGTCCACGATCAATGTGTCTGCGTCAGAAGGGCGCGCGCGTAGTGCCGCCACGGAAGTGCGCTTCGTCCTGACACCGGTCCGCAAGAAGTAGAGCAGCCCGCCGCGCTCACACGCCAGGGTTGCCTCGACGCCAGCGGCGCGCAGCGCCTGCACCTGCGTGCGAAGCAGCTGGCCAGTGCCACTGTAAAGATCAAGCTTTTTCAGGAAGAGCTGCGCTCGCATGAGTCGATGCTGCGTGTGGCCTCGTCAAATCGCTCGGCCACATGCGTCACTCGCGACGCGCCGTGCGGACCGGCACGGAATGGTGGGCCGTGTAGGACTCGAACCTACAACCAATGGATTAAGAGTCCACTGCTCTACCAGTTGAGCTAACGGCCCAATGCCTTTTTGCTGCCCCAAGAGTTGGGGTGGACGATGGGACTCGAACCCACGACGGCCGGAATCACAATCCGGGGCTCTACCAGCTGAGCTACGTCCACCNNCCCTCTGCTCCCAAAGCAGATGCGCTACCAGACTGCGCCATGCCCCGTTGCTACGGCGGGCATCTTATGCGGGCCGACGCAGGACCGCAAACCAAGCGGCGCCAAGCCTTGAGACCCCAAAGAAGCTCGTGCGAGAATCCGCGTCCCGCGCTCATAGCAGAGAGTCCCCCGTGACTGCGACCCTCCTCGACGGCAAAGCCGTGGCCCAGCAAATTCGCGACGAACTCACCTCCCGCGTCGCCAACGTGAAAAAGAAGCTCGGGCGGCCGCCGGCACTCGCCATTGTCCTCGTCGGGGACGATCCGGCTTCGGAAGTGTATGTCCGCAACAAGCTGAAGACGGCCGAAGACGCGGGCATGGGAGTGCACCTCGAGAGGCTGCCGGGCGCCACCACACTCGCGGACGTCCTCAGCGTCGTGGAGCGCTTCAACCACGATGCGCGCTTCGACGGCATCCTGGTGCAATCGCCTCTGCCAAAAACGCTGGGCAAGGATGCCGAACAGCAGGTGTTCGATTTGATCGATCCGGCCAAAGACGTCGACGGCTTCAGCCCGATTTCGGCGGGCCGCGTCGTGCAGAATCGCGAAGGATTCGCGCCTTGTACGCCAGCGGGCGTCATCGAGCTCCTGGTGCGCGCGAAGATTCAGACCGAAGGTAAGCACGCCGTCGTGATCGGCCGTTCGGACATCGTCGGCAAGCCAATGGCCGCGCTGCTGCTGCACAAGAACGCCACCGTCACCATTTGCCATTCGCGCACGCGCGACTTGCCTGCGATGGCCCGCGAAGGGGACATCTTGGTCGCGGCGATTGGCCGGGCGGCATTCGTGACGCCTGAGTTCGTCAAACCGGGCGCGGTGGTGATCGATGTCGGCATCAATTCCGTGACGAAGCTCGAAGACGCCCAGCGGATCTTCGCGCGCTACCCCGATCGGCTCGAAGTCTTCCGCAAGCGCGGCTCGGTGCTGGTCGGCGATGTGCACCCCGACGTGGCTGCCACGGCCGGCGCCCTTACGCCCGTGCCGGGCGGCGTTGGACCGCTGACGATCGCGATGCTGATGGCCAACACCGTGAGGGCGGCCGAGCTGCGCTCCCGTTGACCATGCCGCCCGCGGTCTCCGTCGGCTATGATCGACGGCCAACGGCTGCGAGGCGTGCATAACATGCGACTGGCGAGTCTCTTTCTCTGTCTGCTACTGGTGCCCGCGCTCGGCATCAGCCAGCAATCCGGCAACGCGGTGGCCAGCCCCGGTCTGCGAGCACGCGTTACTACGAACGTTGGCAACTTCGTGATCGAGCTCGATCGCGGCCGCGCGCCGCTGACCGTCGACGCATTCGTAAAGTACGCGAAGCAGGGCTTCTACTCCGGCCTCATCTTCCACCGCGTCGTCGCAGGCTTCATCGCGCAAGGGGGCGGGTACACGCCCGACCTGACGATGAAGGCCGTCGTCGCCAACGTGCCGAACGAGTCCGGGAATGGCTTGAGCAACCTGCGCGGCACGGTCGGGTTCGCGCGCTCCAACGAGCCCCACTCCGGCACCAGCCAGTTCTACGTCAACTTGGCCGACAATCTCGACCTGAACCCGCGCGCCACACGCTGGGGTTACGCGGTGTTTGGCAAAGTCGTAGAGGGCATGGAAGTCGTCGACGACATCGGCCACCGCCCGACCGGGCCCGGCGGGCCCTTTGATCGCAACGTCCCCGTCCAGCCGATCACGATCCAGAGCGTCGAGATCCTGGGCGAGTAGCGGTCGCGTGGCCGCCCTCTTCATCTCCGACCTGCACCTCGATGCAGGGCATCCGGAGACCATTCAGCGGTTCATGGGATTCATGCAACAGGAGGCGCGCGGCGCCACCGAGCTGTACATCCTCGGCGATCTGTTTGAGGCTTGGATCGGCGACGACGACGACGATCCGCGGCTGACGCCCATTCTCTCGGCGTTGCGCGAGGCCACGCGCAACGGCGTGTCGTGCGCCGTCATGCACGGCAATCGCGACTTCCTGATGGGCGAACAGTTCTGCGCGGCCACAGGCTGCCGGCTACTCGGCGATTACGAGCGCATCGAAATCAACGGCGAGCCAGTGCTGCTGACGCACGGCGATCTGCTGTGCACGGACGACGCTCGCTATCAGGCCTTACGCGGCCAGTTACGCAGCGCCAACTGGCAACGAGAGTTCCTCACCAAGACCGTAGCCGAGCGGCGCAAGATCGCGACCGACCTGCGGCAGATGAGCGCGGCCGAGATCGCGGCCAAAACTGACGACATCATGGACGTCAATCAAACCACCGTGGAACGCACGATGCGCGAGTTCGACGTGCGAGTCCTGCTGCACGGCCACACGCACCGGCCGGCGATCCACCGTTTCACACTCGACGGCCGCCCCGCACAGCGCATCGTTCTAGGTGCGTGGTACGAACAGAACAGCTTCGTCCGCTGGGACGAAGGCGGCGTGAAGCTCACCTAGCCGAAGATTGGACGTCGTCGAGCGCGGATACGAACTCGGCGGCGGATTGGAAGCGCTCGAGACGCTCCACCGCCAGCAGTCGATCGAGCACGGGCTGAAAGCTGGTCAGCGCACGCACGAGACGCGGCCGCGGCGCATTCGCGTGCCGATAGATCACACCCATCGGCGAGCTTGCCGTGAACGGCCGGTCGCCCGTCAGCATCTCGTACAGAATGCACCCCACGCTGTAGAGATCGCTGCGCTCGTCCGTCGGCTCTGCATGGCCTTGCTCGGGGCTCATGTAGTACGGAGTGCCGAAGATCTGGCCGGTGCCCGTAATCGCCGCGTGTAGCCGCATCTGCTTCGCGAGCCCGAAGTCGATCAGGGCGAGACTGCCGTCCTCACGAAACATGATGTTGCCGGGCTTCAGGTCTCTGTGCAGCACACCAGCACCGTGAATCGCCCGCAATGCGCCGCCGATCTGGCGCGCGTACCCGAGCACCGTCGACGGGTCGAGTGCGTGCACGAGCCGCTCCGCGAGGCTGCCGGCGGCGAGATACTCCATCGCGAGGTACGCGTGATCGTCGGCGACACCGAGATCGAAGATCCGCACGACGTTCGGATGGTCGACGCCGGCGATGACTTCGTACTCCTGCAGAAAGCGGTCGAACAGCCTGCCACCGCCTGCGTCGGGCACGTGACGCAGGACTTTCAGCGCAATCCGCTCGGTTCCATCCTCCGACTCCGCGAGATAAATCGACGACAGATCGCTTGCATACAGCTTCGCGACGACACGCCGCTTGCGCGTGCCGTTCAGTGCTCGGTGGTTTGCCAGCATCATGCCGGCCGGATCCAAGCGATCGACCTTCAGCTCCGCACTCACGGCGGCAATCAGGCGCTGGTGCTTCACGCGATTCTTGGGGAAGAAGTTCGCGGCGCCGGCCTTCAGCGCATCCACGGCCAGGAATTCGTCGCTCTCGGCCGCGAACAGCAGCACCGGCGGACATTCCGCGCTCTTGCATAGGCGCTCGAGGAGCTCGAGGCCATCATGAGCTGCGGTTGGGTGGCCGAGCAGGACGAGATCTACGCCGGCTAACGCCAGGCTCGAGGGCATCGGCCCGGCCGAGCTAGGCTGATATTCGTCGATGACCGCATCGGGCCACTCGACCTCGATGTGATAGCGCAGTAGCTGCCGATAGTCGGCGTCGTCGTCAACGATCAGGAAACGCAAGGCTCTAGAGGCCGCTGGCTACTTGCATCGTGTCATCGTCGAGCTCTTCGGCACGGACCTTCGCGTCACGCCGCGCCTTCGCCGAGTTCGAACGGATGACTTCGAGCGCGTCGAGGTACGCACGGCTCACGTCGCCCGTGACGTACTCGCCTGAGAAGCACGAGGTATCGAAGCCGTCGACACCGGCCTTCTCGTGGCGCACGGCTTGCACGAGATCGTCGAGATCCTGATACACGAGCCAATCGGCGCCGATCTTCCGCTGCACTTGCTCGACGGTGCGCCCAGCCGCGACGAGCTCGCCGGCCGCCGGCATGTCGATGCCATACACGTTCGGGTAACGCACCGGCGGTGCGGCCGAGGCGAAATAGACTTTCTTCGCGCCGGCTTCCCGGGCCATGTCGATGATCTGCTGCGACGTGGTGCCGCGCACGACGGAATCATCGACGAGCATGACGTTCTTGCCCTGGAACTCGAGGCCGATCGCGTTCAATTTTTTTCGCACGGATGCTTTGCGCGCGGACTGCTCCGGCATGATGAACGTGCGACCAATGTAGCGATTCTTGATGAAGCCCTCGCGGTATTTCACACCCAGGCCCTGCGCGACCTGCATGGCAGCGGTGCGCGACGTGTCGGGAATGGGAATTACGACGTCGATGTCATGGTCGGGGCGCACGCGCAGGATCTTCGCGGCGAGCCTCTCGCCCATGCGCATGCGGGCCTTGTAGACCGACAAGTTGTCGATGATCGAGTCCGGCCGTGCGAAATATACGAATTCGAAGATGCACGGCGTGTAACCGACGCGAGCCGAGGTCTGACGGCTGTGCAGATAGCCACGCTTGTCGATGAACACGGCCTCGCCCGGCAGGATATCGCGCTCGAGCTCGAAGCCGACGGCGTCGAGCGCCACGCTTTCGGAAGCCACCATGTGCTCCACACCGTTCGGTGTCTCGCGAATGCCGAGCACGAGCGGGCGGATGCCATGCGGGTCGCGGAACGCCACGATGCCGTAGCCGATGATCATGGCGACGACTGCGTAACCACCAGAACAACGTTTGTACAAAGCCTCGACGGCGTCGAGGATCTGCTGCGGCTTTACGCCGTTCGCGGCGTGCTTGCCGAGCTCGTGTGCGAACACGTTTAGCAGGACTTCGGAGTCGGAGTTCGTATTCAGATGGCGGTGGTCGTGCTGCTCGACGAGGCGTTTGAGCTCGTCCATGTTCACGAGATTGCCGTTGTGCGCGAGGCAGATGCCGTAGGGCGAGTTCACGTAGAACGGCTGCGCTTCCGACAAGCTCGAACTGCCCGCCGTCGGGTAGCGCACGTGGCCCAGGCCCACGTTACCCGCGAGCTTCAGCATGTGCCGTTCCTGGAACACGTCGCGTACCAGGCCGTTGCCCTTGCGAACCCGCAACCGTCCGCCGTCGTCGGTCATGATGCCCGCGGCGTCCTGGCCGCGATGCTGCAAAACCGTTAGCGCATCGTAGATCGCCTGGTTGACGGGTTCATGGCCGACGATTCCGACGAGTCCACACATATGCGAATACCTGAGGTGAGAACGCCGCGACTCTGTTGAGCGGATCTTAAGCCGAGGCTGCGGGCCGCTCTTTGAGATCCTGCAAATACCGGGTGCCGAGCTCTGCGTAGTACTTGACGGCCGCTGCCGCTTGATCGGCGTACGGTTTGAGCCGGGCTTCCTGCCACCAAGGCTCCTGCTGCAGCCCAAGAAACTCCATCACGATGACGGCGAGGCCGATCAGCACTACCGCGCGCAAGAACCCGAAGCCCGCCCCGAGCAACCGATCGAGCCCACTCAGGCCTGTGTGGCGAATCAATTTTCTCGCTAGCCACGAGATGAGGCCACCCACGAGCAATGCAAGCACGAACACGATGACGCGCGCGGCCCAGAGTCGGACCTCTGGCGACGCGCCAATCCACGTGCCGAGCACGCCTTCGAAGCGCCCGGCGAAAGCCCATGCGAGCCAGATCGAGATGAGCAACGTCAACAACGACAGGGCTTCGGCCGTGAATCCGCGCCACAGGCCGATCACGGCCGACGCCACACACAGAAACAGAATCACGTAGTCGGCTGGTGTCATGGGTGCTAGTCGGCAGCTACGACCTTCGCGGTGGTGATGCCGTGAGCGCTGAGCGCGGAGGCTGTGGCCTCCGCTTGCCCTTTCGAGCCGTACGCGCCGACGCGGACGCGGTACATGGTCTTGCCATTGGCCTTGTAGCTCGCGACGTTGGTCTTGTAGCCGAACGTGGACGCGCGATCGGCCAAGCGCTTCGCGTTGTTCTCGTCGCCGAAGCTGCCCAGTTGCACCGTCCAGTCGCCTTTGGTGCTGCTCGCCGCCGCGGGCGCCGGCGACACGGGCTTGCGCGGCGTTTCCGTTGCCACCGGCTTGGGTGTCGGCGCCGCGATCGTAGGTGGAGGCACTACGTTGGAGGCAACCGCTGGGGGTGTCGGCGTGGGCTGCGTGGGTTCCGGCGCGGCGGCAGCAACGACCGTCTCAGCCGGCGCCTCGACGTTCTCGGCAGGCGGCGCAGCGGGCTGTGCGGCCGCGGGCGGCTCACCAAGCTTCAGCGTCTGCGTCCGCATCGGCACGGGCTCTTGCGCGGCAGGCAACTGCAGCGAAGCAGGACCGGTCTCAACAGGGGTTTCGGGGCCGTCGAGCACCCAAGGAATCAGCCACACGGCGATCGCGACAAGGACTGCTGCGCCGACGAGTCGTTCCTTCAAACCCTGGTCCATGAGGCGGGTCGGTCAGTCAAAGGGGAGGAGCCGCAGTATAGCCGAAGCGCCTCGGTCGCGGCGCCTACCGTGACGAACGATCCGAACACGAGCACGCGATCCGAAGGCTGCGCCGCAGCGCGCGCGGCAGCGCACGCGTCGCCTACCGTCGCAGCCGTCGACACGCGTGGCGCGCCGGCACTCGTGAGCAGTTCCGCGAGCTCCGCCGCCGTCGCGCCGCGATCGGTGTTGCCCTGCGTCACGAACCAACGCTCCGCGAGCGGCAGGAACGGCGCGACGACGCCGGCGACGTCTTTGTCGCGCATCGCGGCGAACACAACGAACGTGTGCCGCGCCGGCGGCAGCCGCTCGAGCGCGGCGCGCAAGCCCTCAGCCGCGGCCGGATTGTGGCCCACGTCGAACACCCAATCGACGCCGTCGAGAGTGTGCCGCTCGAACCGGCCGCGGAGGTAAGCACGCTCGATGCCCGCCGCCAGCGCCGCGTCCCCCACGGGCAAAGCGCCGGCCATCTGCTGGACCACGGCGGCGCAGGCTGCAGCGTTACCGTACTGCTCGTCGGCGCCAAACGGTGGTAGCGGCAACACCGGCGCGGCGTCGGGATCACTGGCGCGACGCCAGCCGGTACCCGCGCGGCGCAGGTCGAAGTCGCGCCCCAGCACATACGGCACGGCGCCTTCGGTGGCGGCGTGTTCGAGCACGCTCCGGGGTATGGCGCGATCTGCGATCACGACAGGCTTGCCGCGACGGACAATGCCGGCCTTCTCACGGCCGATCGATTCACGGGTATCGCCGAGAAACTCCATGTGGTCCATGTCGATGCTGACGATCAGGGCGCAGTCGGCATCCAGCGTATTCGTAGCGTCGAGGCGGCCTCCCATGCCCACTTCGAGAATCGCGACGTCGATGTCGCGGCGCGCAAAGTACATGAACGCCGCCACGGCCGACGATTCGAAATACGACAGCGTCGTCGAACCTAGTGACGAATCGATTTCGCGGAACAACTCGACGAGATCGGCATCGGCGGCATCCGCGCCGTTGCAGCGAATCCGTTCGTTGAACCGCCACAGGTGCGGCGACGTGAACGTGCCGACGTCATAGCCCGCATGCCAATAGATGCTCTCGAGCATCGCGACGCACGACCCTTTGCCGTTCGTGCCCGCAACCGTGATGACTTTGTACGGCGGCGGCTTGAGCTTCAATCGCTCGAGCATGCCGACCACGCGATCAAGCGTGAGGTCGATCTTCTTCGGATGCAGCGTCTCGAACCACGAGAGCCAGCGTTCGAGCGTGAAGTCGCGCCGCGACGACGAAGCCACTGCCGCTACCCTTCCGCTCAGGACAGAGCCGGTTTAGCCAGAAGCTTGGCGAGCAGCGCCGCAATCTGATCGCGTGCTTGGCGGCGGTCCAGAATCATGTCGATGGCGCCCTTCTCGAGCAGAAATTCGGCGCGCTGAAAACCCTCGGGCAATGTCTCGCCCGTGGTCTGCTCGATCACGCGCGGACCCGCGAAACAAATCAGAGCTCCAGGCTCGGCAATGTTGATGTCGCCGAGCAGCGCGAGGCTCGCCGATACACCGCCGGTAGTGGGATCCGTCATGACCGATATGTACGGTAGCCCAGCGGCCGCGAGCTGCGACAGCGCCGCACTCGTCTTGGCCATTTGCAGTAGTGAATACAAGCCTTCCTGCATGCGCGCGCCACCGCTGGCAGCGAAGCACACGAGCGGCCGGCGGTGCTGGATGCAGTAGGCGACGGCGCGTGCGAACCGCTCGCCGACGACCGAGCCCATCGACCCGCCCAGAAACCGAAACTCGAAGGCCGCCACTACCAAAGGCATGCCTTTCAACGTGCCCGCCATGACGATGAGCGCGTCACGTTCGTCGGTGTCGCGCTGAGCTTCGTTCACGCGCTCGCGGTAGCGTTTACTATCCTTGAACCGCAAGGGATCCTGTGGCTCGAGGTTCCCCGCGAGTTCGTAGCCGGACTCGGGATCGAGGAACATCTCGAGCCGCTCGCGCGCGCCAATCCGCAAGTGGTGACCGCATTTCGGACACACGTGCAGGTTTCGGTTCAGCTCCGCGCGGTACAGCTGTGCGGCGCAGCCCGAACATTTGACCCAGAGGCCTTCGGGTACCGAGTGCTTGCGCTTCTCGGTCCGAATCCGCGATGGCATCAATTTATCGAACCAGCTCATACCCGCCCGCTACTCTGCGACCGGCGAATAATAGCCGAAAGCGGCGGCCCGGCATCACGCGTCATCGGCGTAACGGGGAACCTCGTAATGTGGCGGATACAATACCTCGACCAATGCCAGCCCCGCGGGCGGCGCCGCCACGCCGGCCTCCTTACGATCGCGGCGCGCGAGGATGTCTGCGGCCGCGCTGGGCGGCAGCGAGCCGCGCCCGATCGCCACCAACGTGCCCACGAAATTCCGCACCATGTGTTGCAGAAACGCATTCGCCGTGAACTCGCAGGTCACGAGCACGCCCGAGCCCTGTGGTCGTTGCGTGATTTGCACGGCGATCAGGCGGCGATTCGGCGAACGTGCCTGACAGCCTGCGGCCCGAAACGACGAGAAGTCGCGCTCGCCGAGCCAACTCGTGGCGGCGGCCGTCATCGCAGCGCAGTCGAGCGGCTCGCGAACCCACCAGACCCGCCGATGCGCGACCGCGGGTCGCGCCCCCTGCTGCAGGATCGAGTAGCGATATCGGCGAGACAACGCGGAACGGCGTGCGTCGAACTCGCTCGGCACTTCACGCACCCAACGCACTGCGACATCAGGTGGGAGATTGGAGTTGATACCGAGCAGCCATTGGCGCTGCGTGCGCGCCGCGGCCGCGTCGAAATGAGCGACTTGGTGCAGTGCATGGACGCCGGCGTCGGTGCGCCCGGAGCCGTGCACGTTCACGGCCTCACCAGCCACCTGACCGACTGCGGAGGCGAGCACGCCTTCCACGCTGCGCCCGACCTGCTGGATCTGCCAGCCGACGAAATCGGTGCCGTCGTACTCAAGACCCAAAGCGATTCGTGGCATATGCGAAACGTCGAAGCCTAAAGTCTGGCACCCAAAACGCAACGGCCGCCACGTGGCGGCCGTGCGTCGAACCTTGATAAGACGGCTTAAGCCGTCAGCACGTCGATCAAACTCTGCGCCTCACGGCGTTGACTCGGATCGCCCTCGTCGAGGACCTCCTCGAGAATGCTGCGCGCACCTTCCGGGTCGCCCATGTCGATGTAGGCGCGAGCGAGGTCGAGCTTGGTGCCTACCTCGGTCATCGTCTGCGGATCGAGAGGGCTCGCCCCTTCCGTGCCGGTCGGGTCTTCGTCTTGCAGCAGCGGATCGTTGCCGACGTCGAGATCGAGCGGCGTTTCGCCGCCGCCGAACACATCGCGCGAGAAGGTCTGCGCGCGCGGCTGCTCGACGGTGTCGGCGCCGTGCAGCGCCTGCGTCAGATCCGCAAGATCGAGATCGATGCCATCGTCCTTCTTCAGGGACCGCACGAGTGAAGTGTCGCCAGAGTGATCGTCGGTTTCGAATCGGCCGTCGAGCACCTCGGTGCCCGTCATCGTGCTATCGCCGAAACCCGGGGCGAGCAACGTCGCATCACCGTCGCTCAGTATGGACGTCTTGCTCTGCTCGAGGTCTTCGTCCTCGGCGTCGCTATCGCGAAGCACCTTTGTTACGCCCGTCGCCGACAACAACTCGTCGTCGATGCGGAGCGCCGGCTGCTCGCGGGTATCGGTGTCGCGACCGGCCGCGGTCGGCAAGTCACCGAGGTCCTGCGGCAAGCCTTCGATGTCCTTCACGTCGAGACCGAGATCGTCGAGGTCGATCTCGGCGGTGTACTCACCGGAGCTCAACGCCGGTTGCTCGATGGTGGGCGGCTCGCCGCGGCGGAACGGCGTTTCGACCGTCTCGACCAGCGTCTGTGAACCGGGTCCCGGGCTTTCGATCGTGGGCGTTTCGACCGTCGGCGCGTCGACGGAGAAATTCAAATCCGCGGGACGCGCTCGCTCGATCGTCGGGGACTCTTGAGTGACGGAGAGAGCGTCCCCACCGACGTCGGTGTCCGATCCGTCGACTTCCTCCACGTCTTCGTCAGGCGCGAATAATGCCGCCTCGAGACCTGCCGCCGTCTGTGCACCGATGTCGAGCGCATCGCCGCCGAGATCGCGCGCGGGCATCGGCCTGACGGCTTGTTTGATATGCAGCGACTTCGGTGCGGGCCGCTCGTCCGTGCTTTCGAGATTGAAGTCCAGCGCTGCGCCGACACCCTCCATCGCTCCGGAGCCCGTGTCGCTCTCAAGCACCTCATCGAACGCGAGATCGAGCGGCGAATCGCCGGCCTCGAGATCCACGTCGACGTGACCGGCCGCAGTCGTGGCATCTGTGAACAGCTTTTCGCCGGGGCAGATCTGGCGGCCCATGATGACCACTTTGTCCCAATCGGCATCGGCACCTTGGCCGATTTCGCTCCGCAGGCTCTGCGCGGCCTTCAAGAACGAATCCTTGTTGCCCCACACGAAGAATACCTCGAGCAACTTGAGCTTCAGGTCGCGCCGATTTGGCGACGCTTCGAGAGCCTTCTGTACGAGCTCGGCGGCCTGATCGTAAAGACCGTAAGCCATGTGGAAGTCGGCTTCCGCGACGGCATCGGCCTGATCGAGGTTGATGACGGTCTGGTTCGACAGCGTCTCCTCGACGGGAGGAACCGCAGCAGCTGTTGCCGCACGACCGGGCTTCGCGGCTGGACGCCGATCTTCCTCGGCCTCGGCGCGTGCCGGCCGCTCCGCGCGTTGTTCTTCGACGACGATGGTCTGCTCGGGCAACTGCCGGCGCATGCGCTCCGTTGCTTCCCGCACCTGGTCGTCGTCGACTTCGGACTCGAGCTGTTCCCAGCGACCGGTGATTCCCTCGGGCTCCTGTTGTTCCTGACGCCGGCGACGGACGAACCACAGGCCGGCCAGCAGCAGCGCGGCGACACCAAGGCTGATCCACAGCAACGGCGACATCGCCCAGTCGAGCACTTGCGACAGTAGGGACGGTCCAGTGGCGACAGGTGCCGGCGCCGAAGCCGGCGTCGCTGCGGGAGCCGCGGTCTCCGGCTTATCGTCGGCGAACACTTGTTCCTTCTCGAGATCGACACCGACGGCACCACCGGCCGCAGCCGCAGGCGGCGCGGTCGCAGCAGCCGCTTGTTGCTGCAAGTTCTGCAACGTCGGGTTGTTGACCTCCACCGGTCGCCGAGTCTCGATAGCCGGCGAAGGCGCGGGGCTCGTAGCCGCAGGGGCGGCCGAATTCGTCGCGCTCGTGTTCGGCGCAGTGCCTGCACCCGCTCCGGTGCTCGGCTGGCGGGCGGGCGCCGGCGCCGGAGTGCGCGCGACTTCGGGCGCGGCGGGCGGCAATAGACGCAATTGCCCACCCGAGCCACCGCGCGATGCCCACTCGTCGGTCTGACGCTGCACTTCGGAATTGGCGGCGGTACGCGTGAGCTGATCGAAATCGGTGGCATCCGGTAGATGCAGAGAAGCGCCGGCGCGCAGGAGATTGATGTTGCCGCCGAATGCATCCGGGTTTGAGCGATAGATCGCAACCATCATCTGATTGACGGTCACGTTGTCGGGTTTGAAACGATCGGCTATGACCCATAGCGTGTCTCCACGCTGGACGGGCCCGTAGGCGCCTCCCGGTGCGCTCGCCGGCGTACGGGGCGGAGCGGAACGCGATATAGGTGCCGCGGGCTCGGGCTCCGTACGCGAGACGGGGGGCGGCGCAGCCTCGGGTGACTGCTGACGAGTGGGCTGTTGCGGCGCCGGACGATTGATTGCACCGCCCGAATTACTAGGGGTCGGCCGTGTCTCGGCGGGTTGGACGGCCTGCTGCGTGGCGGGCGCCGGCAACAGAATTGGCGGATCGAGCAATACCGTGTACTCGCGCAGCACACGCCCGCGCGGCCAAGTAGCTTCCACGAGTAAGGTTACGAACGGTTCTGCGATCGATTGAACGGACGTGACTTGAATGGCGCCTTTGCCGGTGCGGTCGGCAACGACGCGAAACTCCAAATTCTGTAGGAATGCCGGGCGGTCGAGGCCGTAGCGCTGGAACATGTCCGACGGGGCCAGGGCCACCTTCAACCCTTGAAGCTCGTCAGGCGTGGCGGAGACAACCTCGATTTGTGCCTGAAACGGCTGATTCAGCGCGGACTTGAGCTCGATGTTGCCCAGTCCTAGCGCCCATGCCCCCACGGGAGCGGCCAGCAGCGGCGTGATGCCCCAACGTGCCAGTGCTCTCATGCAATCTCCCTAGCTAACCGGCTATCAAGTCCGCGATCCGAGGCCCGCGCCGCAGGGGGCGCAAACTCCTCGATCGGGCCGAAACATACCTTACATAAAAATCTGATTTACCAAAATCTCTGGGGTCACGGCTGCCCCCCGATCGCGGGAAGCACCGAGACCCATCCGACGCGGAATTTAACAATTTCCAGAATCAGGCAACTGTGACCCTTGTTCGAGTTTCGACATGAATCGGGTCCGCGGCTCGGATCGAGGAAAGATTTACCATAATACCCTCGGCGGCCAACGAGTTGCGAGCGGTGATTGCATGGAGCACGGTCGCGCTCGGAGTGGCTCCGAGAGAACGGAGGGAAAGTTAGTTCGCTTGATGCTGGCGGCCGAACCCGGGCACCGCGGACCGCACGTCAGCATTCTGCGCTCGATGGCGCAGATAGTGATCCATCAGCGTCAAGGCCAGCATAGCTTCACCGATCGGTGTGGCGCGGAGCCCCACGCACGGATCGTGACGGCCGGTGGTGACGATTTCCGCTGCGCGCCCTTCCTTGTCGATCGTCGAGCCCGGCACTTGAATGCTCGAGGTGGGTTTGAGCGCCATGCTGACGAGAATGTCTTGACCGCTCGAGATACCTCCCAGGGTGCCGCCCGAGGAGTTCTTCTTGAACCCGTCGGGCGTCAGCTCGTCGCGATGCTCGCTGCCGCGCTGGTGCACGCACTCGAAGCCATCGCCGAACTCGACGCCTTTCACTGCGTTGATGCTCATGAGCCCTTTCGCGATTTCCCCTTCGAGCTTGTCGAACACCGGCTCGCCTAAACCGACGGGCACACCCGACGCGATGAGGTTGATGCGCGCGCCGATCGAGTCGCCGGCCGCGCGCAGCTCGTCGAGAAACATCTCGAGCTGCGGGATCATGGAGGGATCGGCGCAGAAGAACGGATTTTCGTCGACCTGATCGAGATCGAGGGCCCGCAGCTTGAACGGGCCGATCTCAGCCAGATACCCGCGGATCTTTACGCCAAGATGCTCGGCGAGAAATTTGCGCGCAACCGCACCTGCCGCGACGCGCATGACCGTCTCGCGCGCGGACGAACGCCCGCCACCGCGGTAGTCGCGGATGCCGTATTTCTGCTGATACGTGTAGTCGGCGTGACCCGGCCGGAACGTGTCCTTGATCTTCGAGTAGTCGCCGCTGCGCTGATCCTTGTTTTCGACAATCAGGCCGATTGCGGTACCCGTCGTCTGCCCTTCGAATACGCCGGACAGAATCTTGACCTGATCGGGCTCCTTCCGCTGCGTTACGTACTTCGAGCGCCCGGGTCGGCGTCGTTCGAGATCCTGCTGGATGTCCGCCTCAGTGAGAGCGAGCCCCGGCGGGCAACCATCGATCACGCAGCCGAGCGCGGGGCCATGGCTCTCGCCGAACGTCGTGACGGTGAACAATCGCCCGTAGGTGTCGCCTGCCATTTTGCTACCTGGATCCCTTGTCCAACCGGCCCCTCATTAACAAGTATCAATGATGCGCGCTTAGCCGTCGCGAAGGAATTCCGCGATCTCGGCTGCGGTGGTCACGAACACCCCGTCCCCGCCATGCTCGAATTCGAGCGCGATCAACGGCAGCCGCGGGTTCGCCGCGGCGAACGCTTCCGCGCCGGCGCCGACCTCGAGGAGCAACACACCGTCGGGCGTGAGGCGTGCGGACGCGCCACGCACGATACGTTCCGCGGCGTCGAAGCCGGTCTCGCCGCTGGCGAGCCCGATCTCGGGCTCGTGCCGATACTCCGGCGGCAACGTCGCGACTTCGGCGGCGGGCACGTAGGGCGGATTCGATACGATCACGCGATAACGCGCGTCGCCTGGCGGAAACAGATCCGCTTCTACGAGCTTCACACGCTCGGCGACGCCGTGCCGCGCTACGTTTATCGCCGCTACCTCGAGCGCAGCCGGCGATATATCAATCGCATCGACAAGCGCATCGGGACAGTAGTGGGCCACTGCGATCGCGATGCAGCCGCTGCCCGTGCCGATGTCGAGCACGCGGTCGCCTGGGTTCAGTACACACCACGGCGCGAAACCGCGCTCGATGACTTCAGCGAGCGGCGATCGCGGCACGAGAACGCGTTCGTCGACCGTGAATTCCAGCCCTGCGAACCAGGCAGATCTGATCAGATATGCGAGCGGCTTGCGCGATGTCATACGCTGCTTGGCAAGCTCGACGGCGCGTTGAACAACGTCGGGTGGCGGCCGGCGCCAATCGAGATCACGCCAGCCGGTCAGATGCCGCAGCAACCAGTACGCTTCGTCGCCAGCGTTGTCCGTCCCGTGGCCAAACACGAGTCCATGCACCGTGAAAAAATCCGCGACCGCGACGATCCACGCATCACAGTCGCGTGCCGCGCGCAATCGTTGTTCGAGCTCCGCGTCCTGCATGCGGCGCGCATCATACCCCTATGTGCAATAATCCGAACCGTGCTCGCTGGCATGATGAGAGTTCTGGTTGTTGGATTGGTCGTGCTCGTCGCGGCCATGTTCCTCATTCCGCGCGCAGAACGCGGCCCGTTACAAGCTGCAACGCTGCTGCCCGAACCGCGCGCCCTGCCGGATGTAGCGCTCGTCGACAGCCAGGGGCAACCGTTGCATCTTCGCGAACTGCATGGCCAATACACACTGCTGTTCTTCGGCTTCACGAATTGCCCGGACGTCTGCCCGCTGACACTGAAGGCATTGGCCGACGTGGGCGTGGAGCTTGCGCGCCGCGCACCGCGCATCGTGCCGCCGCGAGTCGTCTTCGTCAGTGTCGATCCGCGGCGCGACAGCCCGGCGCACATCGCAACGTACATCGCTCGATTCGACGCGGCGTTCGTAGGCGCTACGGCGCAGGACCAAGTGCTGGAGCCTCTGCTGGCAGCGCTCGGCGTCACCGTCGAGAAGCACGCCCACGATGACACGCCCTACAACGTCGTACACAGCGCCACGGTTTACGTGTTGAACCCCAACGCCGAGTGGATTGCGGTTGCGAAAGGTCCTCAGGATCCCGCCGTGGTCGCCGCCGACTACCTCAAGATCCGCCAGCGCCGCCCCGCCGCATGACTTCCACTGCATGGGTGTGGCTCTCACAACACCTGATACCCAAGAATCTGTCCTCGACCGTGGTCTATCACGCCACGCGGTCGCGACGGCGCTGGCTCAAAGGCCCCCTGATTCGATGGTTTGCTCGCGCGTATCGCGTCGATCTGCTCGACGCCGCGAACACCGATCTCAATAGCTACGCCACGTTCAACGAGTTCTTCACGCGCGCGCTGCGGCCAGGCAGTCGACCGGTCGACGGCGGGCCGAGCACGCTCGTAGCTGCAGCGGACGGCGTACTGACGGAGCATGGCGCGATCAAAGACGATCGTTTGCTGCAAGCCAAGGGCCGCGACTATTCGCTCGCGGAGTTGCTCGGCGAGACCGGCGCTGCAGTCGATGCGCTGCACGGCGGCAGCTATCTCACGATCTACCTGGCGCCCCACAACTATCACCGCGTGCACGCGCCACTCGCGGGCACGCTCGTCCGCGCGCGTTACATACCGGGCGACCGCTTCAGCGTGAGCCGTGCTACGGCGGCGGCGATCGGCCGCCTGTTCTGCCGCAACGAGCGAGTCGTCTGCTGGTTCGACACGGCGCACGGACCGTTGGTCGTGGTCCTCGTGGGCGCCTTGAACGTCTCGAGTATCAGCACGGCGGCTCACGGAGAGATCGCAAGCGGCGCGCCGCGCGAGTGGCGCGAGCCACAACCGCGCGCGTTTCCGCAAGGCGACGAGATCGGCCGGTTCAACATGGGATCGACCGTGATCGTACTCGCGGGCGCACGCGCCGAGTGGCGCCCGGACACCACGCTCGGCGTTGCAGTGCGGGTAGGCGAAGCCCTGGCCGAACTGCACCGGCACACTGCGGTACAGCGATGACGTACGTCCGCAGCGCCTCGCACGACCTGCTGCGCCGACGCGCTGCGATCCTCGGCTCGATTCGAGGCTTCTTCGCCGAACGAGGAGTGCTCGAGGTCGAGACGCCCGCACTGTCGTCGGCCGGCGTGACGGACCCGGCGCTGGAAAACATCCATGCGCTCGTCAAGAGTCTTGGCGCGCGGCCGCAGTACCTGCACACGTCGCCAGAGTTCGCGATGAAACGATTGCTCGCAGCCGGCTGCGGCGACATCTACCAGATCTGCCGCGTATTTCGCGACGACGAACTAGGCCGCTGGCACCAGCCCGAGTTCACGCTGCTCGAGTGGTATCGCGTAGGGTGGGACGAGCAGCGGCTTATGACCGAAGTCGAAGCGCTGCTCGCGACCGTGCTCGCAACAGCCGGCAAGTCGGGCCCGCATACCAGCATCCGGGTCCGCTACAGCGACGCGGTCGAATCCGCGCTCGGTGTGGGCGCAGACGCTCCGACCGCGGAGATCGCGGCGCGGCTGTCCGCCGCCGGCATCGACGTGCCGCGTGAACTCACCCACGACGCCACGCTCGATCTGGCCATCTCCACCGTCGTGCTGGCCAGCTTCGATGCGACTGCGCTCGTGTTCGTTTACGACTACCCCGCAAGCCAAGCCGCGCTCGCGCGTGTGAAACCTGGCCACCCACCTGTCGCAGCGCGGTTCGAAGTCTTCAGCCGAGGCATAGAGCTTGCGAACGGTTTCCACGAGCTCGGCGACGAGGTGGAGCAACGAGAGCGGTTCACGGCGGATCTCGAGACACGACGCCGAGCTGGCCGCAGCGTGCCGCCCCTCGACGAAGAGCTGCTGGCGGCGTTGGCAGCAGGATTACCGGATTGTGCCGGCGTGGCTGTCGGGCTCGATCGGTTGATTGCGCTAACGACTGGGCAAACCGATGTGGCATCGGTCGTGAGCTTCGCTCACGCGCGACCGAGTTCCGCTACGACTGTTTGACGCGCGAGACGTAGTCGCCCGTGCGAGTGTCGACGCGAATCACTTCGCCTTCGTTGATGAACAACGGCACGCGCACGACAGCGCCTGTCTCGAGCTTCGCAGGCTTCTGACCGCCGGTGGCCGTATCGCCGCGCACACCAGGGTCCGTCTCCACGATCTTGAGCTCGACCTGCTTCGGTGCCAGCACGTACAGCGGCACGCCGTTCCACAGCGTGACGATGACGTTTTCCTGTTCCTTCATCCACGGCTTCGCATCGGCGACGGCGGCTTCACCCGCGGCGATCTGCTCGAATGTCTCCGGCACCATGAAGTAGAAGAACTGGCCGTCGTTGTAGAGGTACTGCATGTCCGTGTCGACAACATCCGCAGCCTCGGCCGTATCGCCTGACTTGAAGTTCCGCTCGAGGACACGGCCCGTCTTCAGATTTCGGACTTTGACGCGGTTGAACGCCTGGCCCTTGCCCGGCTTCACGTATTCGTTCTCGAGGATGGCGTACGGATCGCCGTCGAGCAGGATCTTGATCCCGCTCTTGAATTCGTTGGTGCTGTAAACTGCCATGCGAATCGCGCCTCAAGAACCGAGCGCGGCATCATACTCGGAAAGCGCAGCGGAACGGAACGAGAGGGCCCCATCAGACCCACGACCGACAGCCACACGACGGCCGGCGCAGCGCGCGTCGAGCCGGCCGCTGAGCCGCTCGTCTTGCCTCCGTGGCAGGCGGCGGTCCGCGACGCGGTGCGTGACGTGGCGGAGCTGGCGCGTCTGCTTGATCTACCGCCAGCGACACTCGGCGCATTCGCCGACGCGAGGTTTCCGCTGCTCGTGCCGCGGGGTTTTGTAGCGCGCATGCGGCGCGGCGACGCGAACGACCCGCTGCTGAAACAGATCCTGCCGGCACCGGCCGAGGCGGAGCCCGCCGAAGGGTTCACCGCCGACCCCGTGCGCGAACAAGGGTTGGCCGCGAACGGGCTCATCCGCAAGTACGGCGGCCGCGCGTTACTGATTGCGAGCGGCACCTGCCCAGTACACTGCCGCTACTGTTTCCGTCGCGAGTTTCCTTACCAGGCGCAGCTCGCCGCGCGCGATGGGTGGGAGCCCGCGATTGCCGAGCTGCGGGGCCAAGCAGATATCGGCGAAGTGATCTTGAGCGGCGGTGATCCGCTATCGCTGTCGAACCGCCGGCTCGGCGAGCTGCTCGCGAAACTCGCCGACACCGCGGCAACGACCGTGCGTATTCACACGCGTTTCCCAATCGTGATCCCGGAACGCATCGATTCCGAGCTCGTGCGCCTGTTCGACACCACGCGTCTGCGCACCGTCGTCGTCCTGCACACCAACCATCCAAACGAGCTCGACGCCGGCGTTGCGGGCGCCCTCACGACCCTGCGGCCACACGTCGCCGCGTTATTGAACCAGGCCGTGCTGCTGGCCGGCATCAACGACGACGTGACCACTCTCGCCGCACTCAGCCAGCGACTGTTCGACTGCGGCGTGCTGCCCTACTACCTGCACGCGCTCGACCCCGTGGCCGGCGCCGCGCACTTCGATGTGGCGGAACGGCGCGGCGTCGAGCTCATCGGTGAGCTGCGCGCTCGGCTTCCGGGCTACCTCGTGCCGCGCTTCGTTCGAGAAGTGCCCGGCGAGTTAAGTAAAACGCCGATCTTCTGAGATACGTAAAAGCCGTAACGGCGTTTGTGACTCGCGTCCCTCTGAGCGTTCCAGGCGCTGCTTACACTGCGGTTCCAGCTCGACGAGTTCCCCTTCGAACATGTCCCAAGCTCCGGTGCCGTTAATCGTACTGAGCGGTCGTCAAGACGACGTCGAGCTCGTGAACCGCGCGCTGCGGGACGGTGGTCATCCGGTACGCTGCCACTGGGTCGCGAAGCTCGAGTCGCTGGCCGAGACCATTGAGAACGAGGCACCGCAGCTACTTTGCTTCTTCCCCGACACGATTGCGGCCCAGGTTCGCGACATCGTCAAGATCAAACAGCAGGCATCGCGCTCGGTGCCGCTGATCGTCGTCAGCAAGAGCGCTGAAGAGACCGAAATCGCCGATGCTCTGCTGGCCGGCGCACAAGACATGGTGTCGATCGGCCAGACCCAGCGCCTGCGCAGCATCGCGGAACGCGAGTTGCGAGCGTTTCGGCTCGAGACCGCGCTGAACCAGACGTTAACGTCCGCCAATCAGTACAAGAAACAGCTGAAGGCCTTCATGGCCGGCTCGGTCGATGCGATCGCGCACGTGCAGGAAGGGATTCTCGTCGACGCGAATCAGGCCTGGGCGGGCCTGTTCGGCTTCGAACAAGCGGATGAGCTACTCGGCGTGCCGATGATGGACATGTTCGAGTCGGCAAGCCAGGCGGCGCTCAAGGGCGCATTGATCGCCTGCGCCAAGGGCCAATGGAAGGCGGAGCCAATCCGGTTGCTCGGCCGCACGAGCAAAGGCTCGTTGCCCCTCGACGTGCAACTCGAGCACACGGCCGTCGACGGCGAGCCGGCTATCAAGCTCAGCGTACCGCGGCCGCAACTCGAGGTCCGCGAGCCAGAAGAGCTCGTGGAGCAAGTCGTGCACAAGGATCCGGCCACCGGCTTCTTCCATCGGCGCCGCTTCCTCGAAGTGCTAACCGATCGACTCGACACCGCGCCGCACAGCGGGGTGCGCGCGCTCGTATACCTGCGGCCGGACAAGTTCCGCGAACTCGAAGACCAGATAGGCCCACTTGCGACCGAGGACGTGCTGATCCAGATTGCTGAACAGCTGCGCGAGCTCACGCAACCGCAAGACTGCTACGGCCGGTTCGGCGGCCAGGTATTCACGCTGTTTCTCGAGCGTGGCTCGTTGCGCGACGTACAAGCCTGGGCGCAGAACGCGCTCACGGCAATCGCGGGCCGCGTCTACGAGAGCGCTCACAACACAGTTTCCATCACGTGCACGATCGGCATTGCTGAAGTCGGGCCAGCCACCGATCGGCTCGACGTATTGCTCGCGAGCGCCAAACGCGCGAATCAGCTCGGCCGCGAACAGGGCGGCAATCGCGTGACGCTGGAGCAAACCTCAGACGAGAGCACGCGCGTGCAGCGCTTCGACGAGATCTGGGTACAGCAGATCAAGACTGCGCTGATGGAGAACCGCTTCCGCCTGATGCACCTGCCGATCGCGAGCTTGAACGGCGATCCGAAGATCATGTACGACACGATGGTGCGTTTGATCGATGCACAGGGCGAGGAAGTCGCCGCGGCCGAGTTCATGCCGGCGGCGTCTCGCAACCGATTGCTGCGGGCCATCGATCGATGGGTCATCGGCGCGAGCCTGGCCTTCTGCAGCACGACACCGCTCGATTGCGTGTTCATCAAGCTCTCGAGCGAATCGCTCGTCGACAAGACTCTGGTCGAGTGGCTGGTCAAAGCCGTCGAGAGCGCGGGAGCGAAACCCGGCCAGCTTTGCTTCCAGGTTAGCGAAGACGACGCGACGCAGTACCTGACACAGACGCAGGAGCTGGCGCAGCAATTGAACGCGCGCGGGTACCTGTTCGCGGTGGAGCACTTCGGCACCGGACGCGACTCATCGCGGGTGCTGCTCAACACGCCGATGCAGTACCTGAAACTGGACGGGTCGCTGATGGAGAACCTCGCGACCGATCAAGTGCTGCAGGACAAGGTCAGGGTTTTCATCACCGCCGCTGGCAAACGCGCAATCCCGACGATCGCGGAGCGCGTCGAGAACGCGAACACGATGGCCGTGCTATTCCAGCTCGGCGTAACCTACGTTCAAGGCCACTACGTGCACGAACCCGAGGTCGTGCTTGGAGAAGTCGCTACTGCTGGTCGACGCTGAGCCGATCCACGGTTCGCCAGCCGCGCGGCAACGCCATGCCGCGGCGCGCTCTCTCTCCCGCGTAGTGCGCAAGATCGGCGGCTTTGATCACCATGTGGCGCGTGCCCGAGTCGATCCTTAGACCCTGTTCCTTACCGACCACGCAGATGCTGGCGAGGAAGACTCCGTCCTTGCCTGGCACCGCCAGAATCTTGTTGCCCTTGCCCCGCGGCAACTCGGGTAGCTCCGAAAGCTTGAATACCAGCAGTCGACCGTCGCTCGAAGCGGCCGCTAGCCGAACGCCTTTGAGGTCGCCCTCGACGCCGACGGGCGAAGCGGGCACGACGGTCGCGCCGTCCGGCACACGCAACGCGGTTTTTCCAGCCTTCTTGTTCGAGTGCAGCTCCGCGAGCTTCACCACGAAACCGTAGCCCGCTGACGACGCGACGACCCACCGCTCCTCCGGCGCGCCGATCAGCACCGCACGGAAATTCGCCCCGTCCGGCGGATTGAAATATCCCGACAGCGGCTCGCCCTGGCCACGCGCCGACGGCAACGTATGCGCGCCGACGCTATAGGCACGACCGGTACTGTCGATGAATACCGCGAGCTGATTGCTCTTGCCGCGTGCAGCGGCGAGGAACTGGTCGCCCGAGCGATACGCGAGACCGGTCACGTCAATTTCGTGCCCCTTCGCTGCGCGAGCCGTGCCGCGTTCGGATAGTACGACGGTGACAGGCTCGCTCGTCACGAGATCCGACTCGGCGATCGCTTGCGCGGCTTCGCGCTCCACGATGACCGTGCGTCGCTTGTCGCCGTGCTTCTCGGCAAGCTCGGCGAGCTCCGTCTTGATCAGCTTCGTGAGCTTCGCCTTGGACTTCAGTGTCTGCTCTAGATCGGCGCGCTCGTCGGCCAGCGACTTTTGCTCGCCCGTGATCTGCATCTCTTCGAGCTTCGCCAGATGTCGCAGCTTGAGCTCGAGGATGGCTTCGGCCTGAATGTCCGTGATCTTAAAGCGCTTCATGAGCACGGGTTTCGGCTCGTCCTCTGTGCGGATGATTCTGATCACCGCGTCGATGTTGAGGTACGCAACCAGCAAGCCGTCGAGAATGTGCAGGCGTTGTGTGACGCGCTCGAGCCGATATTCCAACCGGCGCTTCACCGTGGCCGTCCGGAACGTGAGCCATTCCTCGAGCAGCGGCTTCAACGCGTAGACCGCGGGACGGCCGTCCATGCCGATCACGTTGATGTTCACGCGCACCGTTCGCTCGAGGTCCGTGGTCGCGAACAAGTGATTCATCAACGCTTCGAGGTCGACCTTGCCGGACTTCGGCACCAGCACGAGGCGCGTCGGGTTCTCGTGGTCGGATTCGTCGCGCAGGTCTTCCATCATCGGCAGCTTCTTGGCCGTCATCTGTGCCGCGATCTGCTCGAGCACCTTGGCGCCGGAGGTCTGGAACGGCAGCTCGTTGATTACGATATCGCCGTCCTCGACCTCGTAACGCGCGCGCAGCCGCAGCGTGCCGTTGCCGGTCTTGTAGATTTCGACGAGATCCGCGCGGCTCGAGACCAATTCGCCACCGGTCGGGAAGTCGGGCCCCTTGATGTGTCTCATCAGGTCGCCCAGCGTCGCATCCGGCTCATCGAGCAGTTTGGTGAGCGCGCCAACCACTTCGCGCAGATTGTGCGGCGGCACGTCGGTCGACATACCGACGGCGATACCACTCGTGCCGTTCAACAACAGGTTCGGCAGCTGCGCCGGCATCAGCTTCGGCTCGGAAAGCGTACCGTCGAAGTTTGGTTGCCAGTCGACGGTACCTTGCTCGAGCTCGTTCAGCAGCACCTGCGCGTAGCGCGTGAGCCGCGCTTCGGTGTAGCGCATGGCGGCGAACGACTTCGGATCGTCCTGCGAGCCCCAATTACCCTGGCCGTCGACGAGCGGATACCTAAAACTGAACGGCTGCGCCATGTGCACCATGGCTTCGTAGCAAGCGGAGTCGCCATGCGGATGGAACTTGCCAATGACGTCGCCAATGGTGCGGGCGGACTTCTTCGGCTTCTGCCCTGCCGAGAGACCGAGGTCGCTCATGGCGTACACGATGCGCCGCTGCACCGGCTTCAAGCCATCGCCGATGTGCGGCAGGGCGCGATCCAGAATCACGTACATCGAGTAATCGAGGTACGCCTTCTCCGTGAACACCGCGAGCGGCACGCGCTCGATGCCGTCGAAGTTCAACTCCTGATCTCTCATTCCTATCTCCTAACCGCGTCGCAGTAGTGCGGCCGCGCGTCGAGCGTCATTGATGCGAGGTGGTACAGCGAGGCATGAGAGGGCCTTCGACCGCCGTCACGGCACGAGGCGCCACCAAGCTCAAACGTCAGCCAAGTTGCCCTTGGCCTGTAGCCAGTCGCGGCGGTCGGACGCGCGCTTCTTGCCGAGCAGCATGTCCATGATGTCGTCGGTCGCCACCTTCGACGCAGCGTCGATCCCGAGCTGCACGAGTCGGCGCGTGTCCGCTGCCATCGTCGTCTCGCGCAACTGCGATGGGTTCATCTCGCCGAGACCCTTGAAACGCGTGACTGTGACCTTCGCACTCTTTTTCTCCGCCTCGATGCGATCGATGATCACATCGCGCTCGGACTCGTCGAGCGCATAGTGAACTTCCTTGCCGACGTCGATGCGGTAAAGCGGCGGCATNNCGTCGCAATGTGTTGGCCGTCGGAATCGGCGTCCGCCAGGATGCATACCTTGTGGTAGCGCAAACCGTCGAGATTCGGCGAGCCGGGGTCAACGCCAAGCGCGATACTGATGTTGTGCACTTCTTGGGAAGCCAACAGCTCCGCGGTATCCACTTCCCACGTGTTCAGGATCTTGCCGCGTAGCGGCATGACCGCCTGCGTCTCCCGGTCGCGCGCTTGCTTCGCGGAACCGCCTGCGGAGTCGCCCTCGACCAGGAACAGCTCCGCCAGGCTCGGCTCCTGAATCGTGCAGTCGGCCAGCTTGCCGGGCAGCGCGGGACCCGCGACCACGCGCTTGCGGATCACGGTCTTGGCGGCCTTCAGCCGGTGTTGCGCGTTCTCGATCACGAACTGCGCGATCGCGTCGCCCGTCTCCGGATGCTGGTTCAGCCACAGCGCAAAGTGGTCCTTGATGAGGCCGCCGACCAGCGTGGCGCACTCGCGCGACGAAAGACGCTCCTTGGTCTGGCCCGAGAATTGCGGCTCCTCGATTTTCACCGAGAGCACGAAGCTCACGCCTTCCCACACATCCTCGGGCGCGAGCTTGATGCCGCGCGGCATGAGGTTGCGTACATCGCAGTACTCGCGCAGCGCGTCAGTCAGGCCCGTGCGTAGGCCATTGACGTGCGTTCCACCCTGCGGAGTCGGGATCAGGTTCACGTAGCTCTCGAGCAAGGCTTCCGCTCCGTCACGACGCCAGACGATGGCCCACTCGACGGCATCGCGTTTGCCGGTCATCTTGCCCGCGAACGGCTGCTCCGGAATCCAGTCGCCGTCGCCGAGCGACTCCTTCAAGTATTGTTCGAGACCGCCCGTGTAAACCCAGCGCTCGGTTTCCTTCGGCTTCTCGACCTCGAGCGTGACCTCGAGCCCGGGGCACAGCACGGCTTTCGCTCGCAACACGTGCTTCAATCGCGGCAGCGAGATCTGCGGCGAATCGAAATACTTCGGGTTCGGCCAGAACCTCACGGTGGTGCCCGTCGTGTTCTTACCCACTTTTCCCACGACGTCGAGCTTGCCGCTGCGCTCGCCGTCGACGAAGCTCATGTTGTATTCCTTGCCGTCGCGACGAACCCAGACCTCGAGGTTCTTCGACAAGGCGTTCACAACCGACACGCCGACACCATGCAAGCCGCCCGAAAATTGGTAGTTCTTGTTCGAGAATTTTCCGCCCGCGTGCAGACGTGTGAGGATCAACTCCACGCCCGGCACCTTCTCCTCGGGATGGATGTCGACAGGCATGCCGCGGCCATCGTCAGCCACTTGCAACGACCCGTCGGCAAACAGCGTCACGTCGATTTTCTTGCAGTGGCCGGCGACCGCCTCGTCGACGCTGTTGTCGACGACCTCGTGAGCAAGGTGATTCGGCCGGGTCGTGTCCGTGTACATGCCGGGGCGCCGGCGCACGGGCTCGAGGCCGCTCAGTACTTCGATGTCAGCAGCGCGATAGTTGCTACTCATTGGGCGCGATTACGGCGAAAGCCGGCGCGATTGTAGCGCGTTCGAGCGTTCGTGCGACAAATGCGTTTCGGCAGAATCAGTCGAGATCAGCGGTGAGCGACGCTCGAACCACGGCGGGCACCTCGACCTCATGCGAATACCGCGCGTGGTCGACGCCGAGCTTGAGCCCTGCACCACCTTTTAGCGCCGAGCACATTCCCGAGCCGAGCTCGAAACGAAGGAAGTGGACAGCCGACGTCTTGTCGGCCTCGGTGCGCGGCATATCCTCGTCTGCGTGAGCGAAGACTCGCCCGAGCGCGCCAACCTCGATGTAGGTGGCGTTCTCGATGCCGCCGAGCTGCGCCAGCGCCGTGCGGCGCTCTTCCGCGTCGGGGTACTCGAGCATCATCGTGGCCTTGAAGTTCGTGCCGTCCGGAATCAACGGGTTGTAGGCTTCGAGCTCCTCCGCGATCGCTTCGCTCTCGAAGATGCGCTCGACCCGCAGCATCTCCTGCACCTGGTAGCGCATCGTGAGCCTGTCCTCGAAATACAGCGTGACGTTCGGGCCGATGCCGACCTGCCGATCGCGCTTGTGCGCCAACACCTCGGTGCGCAGGCGCGCGCGGTCCTTGTGGTATGCCTCGAGGGAGAGCAGATCCGCGGGCGTCAGTTTTTTCATGGGGTTTGCACGCGTGCGTCACAGACCATATGCGCGGCGCAGCAACTGGATCGGATGGGTCGGCTCTACGTTGGACTCGGCTACGGTCGCGATCTGCTCCGCCGCCATGGGGCAATCGCTGGTGAAGTGCTGCGCGGCGGCGGCATCGACCTGCCGGGCAACCGGCCGAGCGATCTTGCGCGACACCGCGGCATATTCTTTCTTCACGCCGTAGGTGCCGTCGTGGCCTGAGCAGCGCTCGATCGCGTGCACTTCGGTGCCCGGCACGAGCTGGAGCACGTCACGAGTCTTGAGGCCGATGTTCTGTACACGCAAGTGGCAGGGCACCTGGTAACTGATCTTGCCCAGGCTTGCCGCGAAATCCGTCTTCAGCTTGCCGGCGCGGTGGCGCAGCATCAGATACTCGAATGGGTCGTAGAACGCGTTCGCGACGCGTTGCACGCGTTCGTCGTTGGGAAACAGCAGCGGCAACTCCTGCTTGAACATCAGCACGCACGACGGGACGACGGCAGTGAGATCCCACCCGTCGCGCGCGTAGGCATCGAGCTCGTCGATGTTGGCGTCCTTCAGTTTCTCGATCGACTCGAGGTCGCCGAGTTCGAGCTTCGGCATGCCGCAACAGCGCTCGCTGCCGGTCAGCGTCGTACCGATGCCGTTGTGTTCGAACACCGCGACGAGGTCTTCGACGAGACCCGGATGGTTACGGTTGCCGTAGCAGGTTGCGAACACGACCACCCTGCCCTGCGTTTCGCCGGCCGGGCTCGGCTCGACCTGCCGGCCGATTCGATCCTTTAGGCGCTTCCGCGCGCTGCGCGAGTGGTACTTCGGTACCGGCGATTCGGGATCGACGCCAAGCACTTTCTCGAGAATGCTGCGACCGACAGCCGACGCGTTCAGCGCGTTGACGGCTTCCGCTACGACCGGGATGCCGGCCAGCGTGCCGACGGCATCGGTCGAGCTCAACACCTTGTCGCGCAGCGTCGCCTTGCCGTCCTGAAAACTCTTAGCCTTCGCGCGCAACATCAAGTGCGGGAAATCGACGTTCCACGGGTGCGGCGGTACGTACGGGCACTTGGTCATGTAGCACATGTCGCAGAGGTAACAGTGCTCGACCACTTGCCAGTATGCGGTCTTGGGTACTTCGTGCACTTCCCCGCTGGTCGTGGCGTCCACCGCATCGAACAGCGTAGGAAACGAGTTGCAGAGATTGAAACAACGCCGGCAGCCGTGGCAGATGTCGAAGACGCGTGCGAGCTCGGCGTCGAGCGCGACCGGATCGCCAAAACCAGGGGAGCGCCAATCGATCGCGTGGCGCGTGGGAGCTTCTAGGCTGCCCTCGCGACGCGAACCGGGTGTGTCAGTCATGTAGGCGGTGCGCGCAGCGCGCTGCCCGGGGTCTCCGGGCGGCGCGTTGCAACGGATTGCTCGCGGCTACTGGCCGAGCGTATCAAAAGCCTTCTGGAAGCGGTTTGCGTGCGAGCGCTCGGCCTTCGCAAGCGTCTCGAACCAGTCGGCGATCTCCTCGAACCCTTCAGTACGCGCTTGCTTCGCCATGCCGGGATACATGTCGGTGTACTCGTGCGTTTCACCGGCGATCGCAGCCTTCAGATTCGCGCCCGTGGGTCCGATCGGCAACCCAGTAGCCGGATCACCGACGACCGCGAGGTAGTCCAGGTGCCCGTGCGCATGACCGGTTTCGCCCTCGGCGGTCGAGCGGAAGACAACGGCCACATCGTTGAAGCCTTCGACATCGGCGCGATTGGCAAAATACAGGTAACGACGATTCGCCTGCGATTCGCCGGCGAAGGCGTCCTTCAAATTCTGTTCCGTCTTACTGCCTTTGAGCTGCATGGATCCTCCGAAAACCTAGTCATTGCAAAGGTTGCCGGTCTTAAGCGGCGTTTTTTAGACTTTGTCTAACAGACGCTTGCAATCTATTCCGGGCCTCACACCCTGTCAACCGCGGTGCGTTTGACCGTCGCGAGCACGCTGTGTACCTTGGCGCCTCCTTAGTTGGTCCCACCCGAATGAGCACATCCGAGAACAAAGGCCTCGGCGGTCTCGAGAAGTCTCTCGAGGAACTCGAAGCGCTCGTCACACGCATGGAGAGCGGCGATTTACCGCTCGAACAGGCCCTGAAAGAGTTCGAGCGCGGCGTGAAGCTCACGCGCCAATGTCAGGCGGCGCTGCAGGAAGCCGAGCAGAAAGTGGAAATCCTGCTGCGTAAGAGCGAGCAGGCAGAGCCGAGCCCGTTCACGCCGTCGGCCGACGGCGAGTAGTCCTCAAGTCGCGGCGGTCGCGACACCCTGCAGACGCTCGATCAGCGAACGCAGGAATACCTTGTTGAAACGCAGCTGACATGCCGAAGACGCCTGCTCGAGCAGCGTGGAGCTCACGCGCACCAGCACGACCGGCATCGTCGCCTTGATCGTGGCCGTGCGGCGCGCACCGCGCACGTAGCTGGTCTCGCCGAAGCAATCACCCTCGGTCAGCTCGCCGATCTGGCGACGCCCCGACTGCACGCTCACGGCGCCGTTCACGATGATGTAGAACCGGTCGTCGAGCTCACCCTCACGGATGATCTCGTCGTCCGTCGCATAGTTGCACCATTCGCTCGCGCGTAGCACTTCCCAGATCTCGGCGTGCGAGAAATCATGGAAGAAGCGCAGCTTGCGCAACTGATCGAACTGTTCCTGCTGGTCGACTTTTTCGTTCGCAGTGCGCAGGTTCTGGTGCAATTTGGTCAGCGCAGCCGCGAATTCGAGCGCGTTGGCGTACCGGTTCTCCGGCTCTTTGCGCAACGCGGTCATGACAACTTCCTCGATCTCCTCTGGAATGCCTGCGCGCAGAGTGTGAATCGGCGGCGGCGTAGCGTAGACGATCTGGTGCAGCAGCTTGCTCAAGCTATTGGCGCGAAACGGTCGGTATCCTGTGAGCAGCTCGTACATCACGGCACCGAGCGAGTAGACGTCGGAACGGTGTGTGATCTCGGCCGATTGCACCTGCTCCGGCGACATGTAGCTCGGGCTGCCGGCAATGCCTTCGATGCGCGAGACGTCGGAATCCTTGATGAGGGCGATGCCGAAATCGATGACGCGGACGTCGTTGTCGAGCGTCAGCATAATGTTGCTCGGTTTGATGTCGCGATGGATTACGCCGCGGCCGTGAGCGTAGTGCAGGCCCTTAGCGCACTTGAACATGATCTCGACGACATCGTCGATGCGCAACAGGTTGTCTGGCCGGCAATAAGCCGCCAGCGTCCGCGCACCGTGCACGTGCTCGGTTACGACGTAGTAGCTGCCGTTCTCCTCGCCAGCGTCGTAGATCGGCAGAATATTCGGGTGTTGGAGGCGCCCCATCATCTGCGCCTCATTGAAGAACATTTTTCGAGTGACGCGCGCTTTCTGCTCGTCTTCTTCGTTCTCGATGTTGTACAGCTTGATCGCGACGTCGCGACCGTAATACGGATCGTGCGACAAGAACACCCGGCCCGTGCTGCCCTGCCCGACCTCATTGATGATCACGTACTTGCCGATTCTGCCCGGCACGGCTTGGGTGCCGCGCTTCTCGGACGCGGCTTGGGCTTTGGGCTGGACCATGCTGGCTAGATTGTCGGCAACAGGGCTCGAATTACTGCGAGACCAACCGCGGCGTAGAACGCGGCCATTAGGTCGTCAAGCATAATTCCGAGCCCGCCACCCAATCTGTGATCCACATCGCGGATCGGCCAGGGCTTGAAGATATCGAAAATCCTAAACAAAACAAAAAGTAAGAAAAACCCCACTACGCTGCGTTCCGCCATCACGAGAGCGGCCGCGAGCACCGCCACGATCTCGTCGAGCACGATGCCCGGATGGTCGTGCGCATCCAGGCGCCGGGCGCTCTCGCCGCACACCCAGATGCCGGCAGCGAACGCGGCGACCACGATTGCGACTCGCACATAAAACGGCAGCGGCAGCAGCCACCAGGCGATGACGATGCCGACGACGCTGCCGGCGGTCCCCGGCGCTCGCGGAGCCAGGCCGGCGCCGAAACCGAACGCAACGAAGTGGACCGGGTCGAGCAGCGTTCTTGCAGTGACGCGCAAGGCGCCGCCTCAGAAGTGACGGTAGCCGTGCGCGGCGGGCGCGTACAACTCGCCGTCGCGCCGACACATGACCGACTGGCCCGGCACGAGCTGGCCCACGCGCCGCACGAGCGTCCCGGAGGTCTCAAGCGCGGCTTCGATAGCCTCGGCCTGCGAAGGCGGCGCCGTGAAACACAGCTCGTAGTCGTCGCCACCGCCGAGCGCATGCGCAAGCGCGTCCTGCGGCGGGAACAACGACAGCAGCTCCGCGGACAGCGGCACACGCTCGACGTCGACCACCGCGCCGCAGCCGCTCATCTCGCAGATGTGCCCGAGATCAGCGAGTAGGCCGTCCGAGATGTCGATGGCCGCCGACGCGAGACCTCTCAGCGCGAGCCCGGCGCCGACGCGCGGCACGGGCCGGTAGAACCGTTCCTGGAGCGCAGCCACCGCCGAGCCCCCCGGCGCAGCGACGCGCTCCGTGATCAGCGCAATGCCGGCCGAGCTGTCGCCAAGCGTGCCGGTCACGTAAACGTCGTCGCCGACGTTGCCGCCGCTACGCGTCAACGCCCGCCCTTGCTCCACGCGCCCCATGAGTTGCAACGTCGCGGTCAACGGCCCGCGCGTGAGATCGCCGCCGACGAGGCTCACGGCGTAGCGCTCAGCGAGTTCGAACAAGCCGCGACTGAAGCCCTCGAGCCAGGCTTCCTCGGCCGAGGGCAACGTCAAAGCTAGCGTGCACCAGCGCGGTTGCGCGCCCATAGCGGCGAGATCGCTCAAGTTCACGGCCATGAGCCGGTAGCCCAAGTGCTGCGCCGCCATACCGTCCGGAAAATGCACGCCGGCTACCAATGTATCGACCGTCACGGCCATGAGCCCGTCGATCTTGAGCACGGCCGCGTCGTCGCCTACTCCGATCACTACGTCCTGATCGCCGCTGTTGCGCGTGAAATAGCGAGCGATGATGTCGAACTCGCCGATCACAATTTCGTGTCCGGCGCCCCGGGTTGTTGTCGGAGGTCGCGGGCCGACTTGTCGAGCACTGCATTCACGAACTTGTGGCTGTCGGTCACGCCGTAGCGCTTCGTAAGCTCGATGGCTTCGTTGATCACGACCCTGGTGGGAACGTCGGCGCGATGCTTGAGCTCGGCGAGACCGAGCCACAAGACAGCGCGACCCACAGCATCGAGCTGCTCGATAGGACGCACGGCATAACGCACGATCAGCTCGTCGAGCGCCGGCGCCTCTCCCACGATCGTCGTCAGCAATTCGCCGAAGTAGTCGCTATCGCAGCGTTGGAAGTCTTCTGACGCCGAGAACTGGGCTTTGAGCTCGTACACCTTGTGCCCGGCGATCTGCCACTGGTACAGCGCCTGAACGAGCAATTCCCGCGCGAGATGCCGCGCTCGTGTCGCGCGATCGCGAGCCAAGGTCTATTGCTCCAGCTGCCGCAGAACGTTCGCCATCTGGATGGCAGCAAGCGCTGCGTCGACACCCTTGTTTCCCGCTTTCGTACCGGCGCGCTCGATCGCCTGCTCGATCGTATCGACCGTCAGGATCCCGAAGCCCACAGGGATCTCCTCCGTCAGGCTGACGTGCGCGATACCACGGCTCGCTTCACCTGCCACGAAATCGAAATGCGCCGTTGCGCCTCGAATCACGCAACCGAGTGCGATCAAAGCCTGATAGCGGTGGCTCGCGGCAAGCTTCTTGATAGCGAGCGGCGTTTCATATGCGCCGGGCACGCGCACCACTTCGATGTCGGCCGACGCAACGCCGTGCTTCGTCAGAGTGCCGATCGCCGCCTCGAGCAACCTGTCCACGATGAAATCGTTGAACCGCGACGCGACGATGCCAAAGCGCAAGCCGCGCGCGCTGAAATCGCCCTCGATCGTCTTGATGCGGTCATCCATGAACGTTCTCCCGCTCAGCCGGAGGATCCGCCGACACATACTCCGTTATCTCGAGGCCAAATCCCGATAGCGCGTGCAGCTGTTTCGGCGCACCGAGCACACGCATTCTGCGAACGCCGAGCGCGCGCAGAATCTGAGCGCCAATGCCGAACATCCGGAAATCCATCTGGCGGTCGCGGCACTTGTCGGGTTCGGGCACGGCGTGGCTCAGCGATTGCACGGCGTGCATGAGGTCGCGCGCCGACTCCTCGAGGCGCAGCAGCACGACCACGCCGCACTCCTGCGCCGCAATCACGGCGAGGGCATCGCGCAGCGGCCGATGCAAGGACGGATCCTGCATGCCGATCACGTCGGCGAGCGTATCCTGCCGATGCACGCGCACGAGCGTCGGTGTCTTTGAATCGATCTCGCCGCGCACGAGCGCCAGGTGCACGGCGCGATTCACGTGATCCTCGAGGCACACGAGCCGGAACTCGCCGAACTGCGTGGTGACCTTTGATTCGCTGATGATCTCGACCGACTGCTCCGTGCGCAGGCGGTATTCGATTAGATCGGCAATCGTGCCGATCTTCAGTTTGTGCCGGCGCGCGTACTTCAGCAGATCGTCGCGCCGCGCCATGCCACCGTCGTCGTTCAGAATCTCGACGATCACGGCCGCCGGTTCGAGCCCCGCGAGGCGCGCAAGGTCGCAGCCCGCTTCGGTATGGCCCGCTCGCGTCAAGACGCCGCCCGGCTGTGCCATCAGCGGAAAGATGTGCCCGGGCTGGCGCAGGTCGTCGGGCCGCGCTTGCGCAGCTACGGCGGCTTGCACGGTGCGCGCCCGATCGTGCGCCGAGATACCGGTCGTAACGCCTTCGGCCGCTTCGATCGAGACCGTAAAATTCGTGGTGCGCCGCACGTCGGTGTTACTGACCATCAGGGGCAAGCGCAGCTGCTCGCAACGCTGCCGCGTCAGCGTGAGGCAGATCAGGCCGCGCCCGTAGCGNNGCCATGAAGTTGACGTCCTCGGCACGCACCTTACTGGCGGCCATGATCAGGTCGCCTTCGTTCTCGCGCTCTTCGTCGTCGAGGATCACGACCATCTCGCCAGCGGCGACAGCCGCGACGATGTCCTCGATCGAATCGAGCCCGGACCAGGCAGTGTCAGTCGTTGCGCGCGTAGCCATGTTTTTTCAGGAAGCTCAAATCGATGTTCTCGTCACCCTGTGCCTGCAGGAGCCGCTCGAGATAGCGGGCCAGCAGGTCCACCTCAATATTAACAGCGGTGCCGGCCTTGTAGTCGCCGAACACGGTCTTCTCCTGGGTATGCGGGATGATGTTGACCGTAAAACGCGCGCCGCGCACCGAGTTCACGGTCAGGCTCACGCCGTCCACGGCTACGGAGCCCTTCATCGCGACATAGCGCGCGAGCGCAGCCGGCACCTCGATCGTGACGGTCAGCGAACGCCCGGTGGGCTCCACGCTTACGACCTCACCGACTCCATCGACATGACCGCTCACGATGTGCCCGTCTAGCGGGTCGCCGGCGCGTAGCGGCGATTCGAGGTTTACGCTCGCGCCGGCCGCGAGGCGGCCTAGCGTCGTGACGGCCAGCGTCTCGCCCGACACATCGGCCGTGAACCGGTCCCCGGCCTCGGTGACGACCGTGAGGCACACCCCGTTCACCGCGATGCTGGCGCCCACGACGAGCAGCGGCACAGTGGCGCTGCCAAGCTCGATCGTGAACCGTTGATCCTTGCCGAGATCCGCGCGGGATGCGACTCGGCCGACACCTTTGACTAAGCCTGAGAACACGCTACCGCCTTGCTCGGTGTCTAGTGGCCTGAGACGGGCCGTTCAGCGCCCGCCACCCTACTAACCCGTGCCGTGATCCGCAAGTCGGGCCCGACCTGGCGGATGTCTTCGAACGTGAGGTCCCAGCCACCCGCGAGCTCCGTGAGCGGCGG
>PMCP01000206.1 GCA_003155415.1 Gammaproteobacteria bacterium
TCCGCCTTGGCTGCGACTCCTACCAGGCCGGCGCGCTCGTGGCCGGCGAAATGTAACGGGTTCGTAGACATCAGCGTGGGCCTCTACGCGCCAAACCGGCGCAACGCACCAAACCAAATCGCGTCCAGCGGCGCGATGAACGTGTGTGCCAGCGCGACGACGACCAGCGCCGTCACCGCCACGGCCGCGATCGCCTGCGCGCGTCTGCGGCCATCGCGCCTGCGATCATCGGCGGTCAGAATCGCCGGGATCACGCCGAGTGGCGAGATGCCGAGCAGGCGCTCGAAGTCGACCGCCCCGCGGATGCTGCCGTCGACGGCTTCGCGAAGCGCGACGCCGGACACGGCCGCCACGATGGCCAAGACCAGCGACAGCACCAGGATCAGCCAGCGATTCGGCGACACCGGGCGCTCGGGCAGCAACGGCGGCTCGATCAGATTGAATCGCTCCGCCTTGGAGTCCATCTCGAGATTCTGGGAGACCACGGCCTCGCGCTGTTTCGCGCTGACTTCCTGATACTTGGCTCGCGCGTTCTCGAGATCGCGCATCAATGCGCTGTAGTCGCGCTCGACGGCCGGCCCCTGCAGCACTCGCTTCTCGATATCGTCGATCCGTGCACGCAGTTCCCGCTCTTTCGCCATAACAGACTCGCGCTCGACGCCGTCGCTCGCGAGCTGCGACTGGATCTGCACGTACGCAGGGTTCGTGGCGCGCGGTCGCACCGTGGGGTTGGCGCGCGCTGCGTCGAGCCGCTGCTGCGTCGCGGCGATCTGCCGATCGATGCGCACGACGTCGGGGTGTGCCGGCTCGTAGCGGGCGACGAGGCCCGCTCGTTGCGCCTGCAGGTCCGCGAGCTCGTGCTCGACGTCGCCTGCGCCGCTGTCCGTGGCGCCAAGTTGCGTACGTAGCGCCGCAATCGAGTTGCGCGTGCGGATCACGTCGGGATGGCTGTCGGAGTACACGCCCGCGACGTTCGCGAGATAGGACTCGAGAGCGCGCAGCCTGTCTGCTGGCTCGAGATTCGAGGCGCTGTCACTGGCACCCGTGTCCCGGCTAGGCGAGAGCTGCGCGAGCTGCGCCTCGAGGTACCCGCGCCGTTCGTCGAGCACGTTGCGCTGGCGCTGCACATCGGAGAGGTCCTGCTCGGCACGGCTCAAGAGCTGCTGATTCAGTGCCGCAAGCTCCGGCAGCCGGTCCACGTTCGCCTGCTTGAACTCGGCCACCTTCGCGGCAAGGCCCGCTATTTCCGTGCTCAAGCGTTTCGTCTCGTCGGCGAGGAACGCAGATGCCTCGGCGGCTTGCTGCCGGCGGTTCTGCGAATTCTGCTGCAGGTACAGCGTCGTGAGCTCGTTCGCGACCTGCGTGGAGAGCTGCGGCGAGCGATTGTCGTAGCCTACCGTGAACGCGATGGTAGCCGACGTAGGTTGCCCGCTGCGCGGGTCCACGACATTGGCGCTGATCATGTCCATGTGAATGTCGCGCCGCATACGGTCGATGATGACCTCGCGTGGCTTGCGATCGAAATCGTCGGCGTACAGGCCGTGCTCGCGAATGATCTGGAGCAGATTGCTCGTGGTCATCACGCGCTGATTGATCAGCTGGATGCGCTGGTCGGCGTAGCTCGTGATCGTGGAGCGCACCAGGTCCTGCGGAATCTCCTGTTGCTCGATCAGGATCGTGGCCGTTGCGCGATACACCGGCGGCCAGAGTGCGGCGACGGCTGCACCGACCACCAGCGTGACGACTGCGCATACGGTCGCGGTGCGCCACCGGCGGCGAATCATGGCCACGTAGTCGCCGAAGGTTCTTGTGTATTCCTGGTTGTTATCCACTAGCGTCCCCGATACGTCATGCCTACCACGGCCCCGACACCGCTGGCGCGCGGCGCGAAGCTCAACTGCTGCATGCGCTGCTGCAGGCCAGCGTGCAGCTGCCAGCGCTCCTTCATGTGCCAATCGACGCCGACACCCGTCTGGGAATAGTCGCGACCGTAGAGATTCAGAACGTCGTCCGTCGCCGCGACTGCCGCGCGGCGCACCGACAAGCTCATGCTGAGCCTCGGACCAAACCGGCGCTGCGCTTCGAGCGATACCGCGTCCTCGCGGACCAACGCACCGCGGCCGTCCGGCCGTAGTTCGCGCGCACCGCCCGTCTGCAGCGACCAGCGAGCCCATTCGCGAGTCACGGCGAAGTTGAGCGCCGCACCCGACTCGCGTTGCGTGCCAAACAGGTTCGCCGTGCGCGCGTCGAACGAGCCGAGCCCGACCTCCCCGCGCAGCGTGGGCGTGAACGTGCGCAGCCATCGGGCTTGGAACCCCGTGTTTGTCGTATCGCTGAACGCGCTATTCACAGTCGAGCTCGTGGCGCTGAACACCCAGGTGGACCGGACGTTCGTCGCGAGCTGGTAAGCGAGCGCCACTACGCGGTAGTCGTAGTCCACGAGCGGCGACAGGAGTCCCGCGCCGTAGCCCACCGACGCCGTCGACGCGGACACCGTAACGCGGCCGCGCGGGCCGACGATGACGTTCCAACCGGCGTTCACGGAACGCTCGACGCGTTCCTGTTCGAGGCCGAGCAGCCCCGTGTCGATGAACTCACTCGTGAGCGTGCTTTCGCGCCGGTAGCCACCGCCGAACGTCAGCGTGCTGCGCTCCCGGCGGAGCGTGAGGTCAAAGCTCGTGAACGCGTCGTTGCGATCCGAGTCGGCGCTGTTCGCGTAGCGCAGCGCACGCACTTCCGGCTGCACGCGCAGCTGAAGGCTCGGGCCGCTCGCCAGAAGCTCCGTGGACGCGGTCAAAGTGCTGCTCGAGGCCTTGCGATCCACCAACGGATCGAGCCAGATGTTCGAGTCCTCCCCCGCTCCCACCGTGATTGCGGGCGTGTTGCGCCACTCGAGCGCGTGGCTTGCGCCGCACACCAGTGCGGCGCACGAGCCAAGCAGCGCCGATTTCCGAAGTGGGCGCGGCATCAGGGGACGACGACGGTGTCGCCGCTCTTGAGCACGATGTTCTGTTCCAGGTGCCGGCCGCGCGCCACGTCGGAATATGCGAAGTCGAACGTGTGCTGGCGGCCGTCGGGCGAGCGCCGAAGAATGCGAATCGCATCCACGCCCGCGAACTCCGTTGCGCCGCCTGCGAGGCTCAGCACCTGCATGACATCGACGGGCCGATCGAACTTGAATACACCCGGCTTGTTCACTCGCCCGACGACGAATACCTGATTGCCGTTGATCTGCTGCACGGCGACGGAAACGGTCACGTCCGGAATGAACTTGCCGAGCCGCGCCTCGAGCTCGTGCCGAACATCCTCTGGAGTGAGGCCGGAAACCGAGAGATCGCCTGCCAGCGGGAACGAGAGCCCGCCGTCGCTGCGCACGAGCACCTCGCGCTTGAGGCTCTCTTCCTTCCACACAGAAATCTCGAGCACGTCACCCGGCTGGAGTCGATACGAGTCCGCAGTGACTTGCGCGGCCGGTAGTGGCCCCTCCGCACGGGCGTTGAACGCAGAAACCAAGAGCGTCGCGAACAGTAGCGCGCCGAAGCGACCGCGACTCTGGAGTGTGTGCATGGGAGCAATCGTTATTCGTGTTGTCGATGTTCGAATCTCAACAGACGAACATGGCGAATGTATGACAGATGTCGGACCACGCGCGCCGCGCAGCACGGCGTTAACGCAATCGTTACATCGCAGCCGCGACCGGCGCGCGCCGAAAGAGACCGGCGACGCGCGAGCGCAGAGAACGCCATGCGCCGGCTCCGCCGAGCGCCGACAGCAGTAACCATAAGGTGGCGGGCAGCGGCACGACGGCGACGCAGTCTGCCTGCAACCCAACGAGGCCTGCGGACTTCGCCAGCGCGGTCTTCGCGTACAACTGCAGGAACAGCTTGTCCGCGCCGCCGTAGAAGAACTCGAGCGTGCCCGCGCCCACCCTGCTCTGGATCGGCGCAGTGGCGGTGAACACACCGAACGACAACGCCTGCAATGGCACGCCCAGCCAATTCAGGTCCGTGGCCGTGACGCGGTAATTGCCGGCCAGCGTGGGCGTGGGCAACTCGATGACGGACGCGAACTCCGGCGCCCGCACCAGCACGGTGTCCGAGTAGACGACCGTAGCCTCCGCCGCGCCGGCGCACGCCGCGATGGACACCACCAGGGCAATGATCCTGACCCAATTCGCCAACATTCTTGCTCTCCTTTCCTAAACGCCCGGGCTCGCCAGACGGCGCGAACGAAACACATATTTGTCGTAGAGGTACTCACGCAACGCCTCGACCAACGTTTGCGTTTCCGGCGGCAACGACGGCGGATCCTCGCGTAGCTCGTTCAGCTTCACGCGCGCGTACGACTGCTGCACTCCGGCCATCGACAGCAAGGTCAGGTCCTCCGGCGCGACGAGCGCCTCGGGATCCTGCACACCGGCATTCACGATCTCGACGAGTCGCGCGGCGTCCAAATCGAAGAACCGCAGCAACGTGGGCCCCGCCTCCACGAACACCGGCAGCAGATGCCGGCCGTGAACGTTCGGGTCGCCCAGGAGACCCAGCTGCTCGAGGGAGCTCTTGACCGCATAACGAAACACGTCGGAGTCCCTCACTCCAAGACGCTTAGCCACCGCTTTGACGTTACGAACGTCCGCCGCACCGATCCGCACCGAAATTGCCGCTTTCCGACTCTTCACCGATCCGCCTCCCACAAGTAGATCGACTACGGCGCTCAATGTAGTGACTCTGTGTTGAACACGAGTGGACTCTGCATGACATCTACGTGACATAAACGCCGCACTACCGCAGCGATACGTGGCGTGCAACGACTGTGATTCGTCCGTGGCGTGTGATTCATCGGGCTGACACAGTGCGGCTGCACACTTGGCCAGCATGCGAATCCTCGAGTTGATTTCGTCCGTGAACCCCGCCGGCGGTGGCCCTGTTGAGGGGCTCAAGCAGACCGCGGCCGTGGCCGTGCGCCGCGGCGTGACGGTGGAAGTGGCCACGCTGGACGACCCCACGGCCCCGTGGGTCCGGGATTTCCCCTTGCCTCTGCACGCCTTCGGGCCTGCGCGCCTGAAATACTCCTATGCGCCGCGCCTATTGCCGTGGCTACGCGCGCACGCGCAGGACTACGACGCGGTGGTCGTGCACGGGTTGTGGCAGTACCACGGTTTCGCCGCCCGGCAGGCGCTGCATCGCACGTCCACGCCGTACTACGTGTTTCCGCACGGCATGCTCGACCCGTGGTTCAAGCGCACTTATCCGCTGAAGCATCTGAAAAAATGGATGTACTGGCCGTGGGCCGACTACCGCGTGCTGCGCGATGCGCAAGCCGTGCTATTTACGACCGAGGAAGAGCGGCTGCTGGCGCGGCAATCATTCTGGCTATACCGCTGCCGCGAGGCGGTGATCGGCTACGGCACCGCGGCGCCGACGGGCGACGCGGCACAGCAACGCGAGGCTTTCTGCGCTGCGTTCCCCGCGCTGCGCGACACGCGCAACCTGCTGTTCCTCAGCCGCCTGCACCCGAAGAAAGGCTGCGACACGCTGCTCGCCGCGTTCGCGCGCATCGTGCACCGCGACCCGCAACTGCGGCTCGTCATGGCCGGGCCCGATCAGGTCGGCTGGCAGCGCACGCTCGTTGCGCAGGCGCAAGCGCTCGGCATCGCCGAGCGCGTGACCTGGACCGGCATGCTTACGGGCGATCTGAAATGGGGCGCGTATCGCGCCGCCGACGCGTTCGTGCTGCCGTCGCACCAGGAGAACTTCGGCGTCGTCGTGGCCGAAGCGTTGGCGTGCGGCGTGCCCGTGCTGACGTCGGACAAGGTCAACACGTGGCGCGAGGTGCAAGCAGCACGCGCGGGCCTGGTGGCCGACGACAGCAGCGCGGGAACCGCACAGCTGTTCGACAAGTGGCTTGCGCTTTCAGAGCCCGAACGGCTCTCGATGCGCCTCGCCGCGGTCGCTGCGTTCCGCGAGCACTTCGAGATCGAGTCCTTCGCGACCCGCCTGTACGGCTTGTTGCGCGCGAAGAACGGCGCGCCCAGCGCCACGCTGGAGGCCGTGTAACGGCGCCGTAATAGAACGGCGCAACACTCGTTGGCGCGCGCACGCTCACTCAAGCACCATGACCACGACACGCCATTCCGCCGAAGCCGCGTTACCTTCACCTGCAGCGGGTGACCCGTACCTGCTTGCGAGCACCACACGCGCCAACCGTGCGGCGCGCGCGCTGTGGCACGTCGTTTACGTACTGCTGTTTCGGCCCTCGCCGCGGCCGTTGCATGCGTGGCGAGCCGCTTTGCTTCGGCTCTTCGGCGCGCGGCTAGGCAAGCACGCACATATCTATCCGCGGGCACGAATCTGGGCGCCTTGGAACCTGCACGCTGAAGACGTCGTCGCGATTGCCGACGACGCCGTGGTCTACAACCCCGCCCCGATCTCCTTGGGATCGCACAGCGTGATATCGGAGCAGGCGTATCTCTGCGCCGCGAGCCACGACTATCACGACCCGGCGTTCCCGATGACCTCCGCCCCGATCGTCATCGAACGCTACGCATGGATTTGCGCACGCGCCTCGGTGCAGATGGGCGTCACCGTGCACGAGGGCGCCATCCTCGGCCTCGGCGGCGTCGCTACTGCCGATCTCGAATCGTGGTCGATCTATGTCGGCGTGCCTGCGCGGCGAGTCAAAGCACGGCCGCGGCGGGTGTAACGTGGCCAACGCCATACCCGTCTCCGTGCTGATCCTCACGAAGAACGAGGAGCTCGACCTGCCGGGCTGCCTCGATTCCGTGNNACGCAGCGCCGCTTCGACGACTATGCGAGCCAGCGCAACGCAGCGTTGCACGGCCTGGCATTCAAGCACGCGTGGGTGTTGACGCTCGATGCCGACGAGCGCGTGCCGCCCCCGCTGGCGGATCTGCTCGCGCGTTTCGCCGCGGCGCCGCCGAACGTCGCGGCCTGCCGGCTGCGTCGCCGCGACTTCCTCGACGATACCTGGCTCAAACACAGCCAGATCTCGCCGTTCTACGTCCGCCTCGTGCGGCCCGACCTGGTCCGCTACGAGCGCGCCGTGAACGAGGTACTACGAGTCGACGGGCCGATCCACGATCTTGGCGAACCGTTCGATCACCACCCCTTCTCGAAGGGCATGGGGCATTGGCTCGACAAGCACAACACCTACTCGACGATGGAAGCACGCTGCGTGCTGGACGCGCGGCGAGGTACCACGACGTTCTCTCTTCGTGATGCGCTGTTCGCGCGTGACTTCAACGAGCGGCGCAAGAATCAGAAGGAGCTCTTCTATCGCCTGCCCCTGCGGCCGCTACTGAAGTTCCTGTACATCTACGTCTGGCGGCGGGGCTTCCTCGACGGCGCGGCCGGTTTCACCTACGCGCGGCTACAGTCGATCTATGAATACCTGATCGTGCTCAAGACGCGCGAGCTCGAGAGTCGCGAGCCGTCGGCCCCACCCGTGGCGACTCGCGACGTTTCGTAACCGCGCCGTCCAGCGCCTCGCCCAGGCTGCGGAACATGCTCTCCTCCGAATAGCGAGCCACAACGGCTTGCCGCACGGCCTCGATCGCCGATCGATTCTCCGCGTATCGGCGCGGCGCGTCCGCCAGGATCTGCGCCAGGGACGCGGCGGAACCGTCGAACGACACCACGGTGTCCGCGAGCTCGATGTCGATCGACGGCAGCGGCGTCGAGATCACGAGCGCGCCGCTCGCGAGCGCCTCGCACACCTTGAAGGGAAACACGCCGTCATGCATGGCGGCGATCGATGCGTGCGGGTTCACGATCGCGTCGCTGTCGAACATCAGCTCCGCGACGCGCGCGTGCGCCACGCGACCATGGAACGTCAACGCTCGCGGAAACTCTGCGGCTGCCTGGCGAAATGCAGGCTCGAGGCTGCCGGCGCCCGTCACGACGACGTGCCACGAATCGGGCAAGCGCGGCAGCAGCTCGAGCAGCACGCCTGCGCCCTTGTCCGGCTCGAGGCCGCCGAAGTAGCCGAGCTGATGCCGTGCGAGGCCGAACCTTGTGGATGCGTTTGTCGCCACCAGCTCGCGACCGAGCAGCGACGGGAACAGAAGAGCGCGGCCCCGGATACGCGGGGCGAAGCGCGCTTCGAGCGCTGCATTCACGAACGTCACGAGATCGGCGCGCGGCAGCACGCGCTCGAAGTACCACGCATCGAGCCACGGCTTCGGATTCGCTCCGCGCGACCGTGCGTGCGGCAGGTCCTCGAGCTCGAGCACGAGACCGCACCCCGTCGCGCGCTGCAGCGCAAGGCCCACGCGCGCCTCGAACGCGTACGAGTTGTACAGCCACACGAATGCGGGCTCGAGCGCGGCGAGCCGCCCGGGAATCCGCCCGGGAGCCACGACATTCCACAGCTTGCCGAGCTTGCGCGATGGGACGCACGCGGGGCGCCAATAGGTGACGTCGCAGTCCGGGAGGCGCCGCGGCTNNGTGCACGTCGAACTTCAGGCGTGAAAGCACACCCGCGACGAGCTCGATCTTGCGGGCCGCCCCGAGATGCTCGGGCGCACCGTCCGGGTTCAACGGCGCCACGAGCACCGCTGCGCGCGCCGTCATGCCGCGTGCCTGCGCTCTGCCGATCGCAGCCGTTCCCGCAGCGCCGTGACGCGGTCATGTGCCGGTTTTGCGCGTTGAGATGCGGCACCGCGCTGCATACTCGCAGCCGCGATGCAGAGACCCGTGAACAGCCACGCGTAGGCGTTCACGGCACCCTGCCCCGTTATCTGACCCAGCAGCAGTACATAGCCGGCATAGGCGAACAGCAGCAGCGGCAGTGGGCCCGCGCCGCGCCGCGTGGCCTTCAGTACGAGCACGCCGAGCCACAGCACCAGCACGATGCGGAATACGATGTAGCCCGTGCCGAACACGGGGCCGAGATCGACGATGTGGCGCGCCCAGTCCGTTTCCGCCAACGACACGGGATCGATGCCGTCGATCTTCACGCCGAGCGTCGTGCTCGCGTTGCCGCCGAGCCCGAGACCGTACCCGAGCACGGGCGTGCGCTCCCAGAGACGCGTGAAGTCCACGAATCCGTACAGCGCGCGCCCGAATACTCCGCCCTGGAATGTCTTGTTCTCGGCCGTGGCCGCCACGTCCCAGCGCGCCGCGAACGCGGCGAAGCCCTCCGGGTAGACCACCGGATACAACACCGCGAACAGCCAGGCGAGCGCGAGCGGTAGCAGAACCGACCGGAGCTTGAGTGCCGTGCTGCGACCGACCACGGCGAGCCCCATGCCAATGATGACGATCAGGCCGCAGTGCAGCAGCGTGGCGCGGCTGCCGCCAAGCGCGAGGCACGTTGCGACGCCCGCAGCCGCGAGCACCAACACCCAGACCGATACGCCGCGCCGCCGCGCCGGCGCAATGACGAGCCCGAGCAGCAGCGCGAACGCGCTCGCGACGAACTGAATCTGCCCTGCGCCGGAACTGAACGTGCCCATGGGGCGCGTGTGGTCGCCCGTCAGGCCGAGACCCACGAAGCGCATCGCAGATTCACTGGCGAACCCCACGTTGATCGGCGCATCGGGCGAAGCGAAGAACTGTGCGGTTACCAGCACGGCGATCGGCACGGAGAGCAGCAGCGTCCAGCGCGCAATCCGCAGCACATCCTCGTAGTGGAACTGCGCACCGATCAGAAACGCGAGCGGCGCATACAAGAAGTAGTTTCGCCAGCCGTACAGCGCGAGCAGCACGCGCGTCGTCGAGCCGTTGTCTGCCATGAGCTGGATGCTGCCGAGCAGCAGGCCGAGCACGGCCATGGCGATGCACACAACGAGCAGCGGTGTGCTTCTCGGCCACAGACGGTAGCGCGTAGCGAGCACATACGCGTAGAGCACGAACGGGTCGCGGATGAAGAATAGGTAGAGGCTGAATTGCGGCGCCACCCATTTGCGCAGCGAGCCTTCGAACAGCAACAGCAGGTAAATGATCATGACTGCGCCGACGAGCTGCCGGCGTGCACGCTCGCGCGGCTCGACGCGGCTTCGTGCCTTCGCCGTTCGCGCGGTAATCACGGCCGCGTGCGGCTGATCAAGCAACCCGGTACGCATGCTCAATCACCTCGAGATAACGATGCGCGATCCGCTCGCGCGTGTGCTCTGCCAAATGCCTCGGTGCCTGCTCGAGCAGCGTTGCGCGCGCGGCGCCGTCCGCGAGCAGCGCGTCGATGGCGGCAGCCAGCGCGACGCCGTCGTTCTTCGGCACGATGACGCCGCACGGACCGACGGCATCTGGCAACCCGCCGCTGCGCGCCGCCACGGGCACGCAGCCGCACGCCACACCCTCGAGCGCGACAACGCCGAACGGCTCTTCCCACAGCGACGGAATCACGATGACACGATGACGATTCAACAACGCTACGAGCTCCGCACCGCCCCTTCGCCCCGCGAGATGCAGCTGGTCGCCGACGCCTAGCGCTTCGGCACGTCGGCGCAGCGACGATTCCTCGGGGCCGCTGCCGACGACTGTGAGCCGCACGCGTTTGCCATTCGCGTTCAGTTGCGCGAGCGCATCGAGCGCCAGCGCGGCGCCTTTGCCAGCCTCGAGCCGGCCGAGGAACACCACGTCGCCGTCGCGCGCACCACCCGGCACGTCGCGAAACACATCGTCGGCGTAGGGGTTCGGAATGATCGTCGCCGGCGTCGCAAGCGAGTCCGCCATCGCGCGGCTCACGGCGATGTTCGTCGCGAACCGGGTAAGCCAATGCTTGAGCTGGCCCGCGAGCGCGCCGCGCCCCGCGCGCGGCGTCCACATGTGATGCGCGACGACCCAGGGCTTGCGGTACAGCAGCAGCGGCCACGCAAGTCGCAGGCTCACATTGTTGTGCACCACCACATCCGCCCAACGAACCCAGCGCAGCAGCGCTACGGCGCTCGGTTGCCTGACGATCGCGAACGGCTCGTCCTCCGGCTCCATGGACGGCGTCTGTGTAAGCAGCGTGACGTTGTGCCCGGCCGCATGAAAACGCTCGGCGAGAATCGCGGACACGGTCTCGATGCCGCCAACCGATGGCCGAAACGGCACAGAACACAGCAGAATGTTCAGCGGCTCGCGCATCAGCGTCTCGCGGCCGCCAGCACGGTTCGCAGCACGGTGACCGAAGACGCGAACATTCGCGGCGCTTCGATGCCGAGCACGCGCGTGAAGCACCAGTGCGTGCATGCGAGACGCGCCACGCTCGCGAGCAGCAGCGCGGCGGCTGCGCCCTCCGCGCCCCACTGCGGCGCAAGCAAAAACAACAGCGGCACGGCCACGGCGACGCCGACACCGTATTGCCACGTAATCAGGCCCGGCCGGTTCAACGCCATGAATGCCTGCGACTGCACCTGCACGAGGCTCGTGAGCACGGCCTCCGCCAGGAGCAGCAGGAACGCAACCTTGGCGCCCTCGAAATCGGCGCCGTAGACAAGCGTCAGCAACTCCGGACCGAGCGCGACGAGCACGAGTGCCGTGGCACCCATGACGAGCAGTGTGGCGCCAGACGCGCGCGTGGTGAGCTCGAGCACGTCGTCCTGACTGCGGCCCGAAGCCTTCGGAAACAGCACGGTCGCGATCGCGCTCGGAAACATCGTCACGAGTCGCGACAGGCTCAGCGCCACGACGTACATGCCCATGACCGCGGGCGCGAAAATGCCGACGACAATGACGCGATCCACTTGCGCAGCCAGCGCGGACAGCAGCTCCGCGGAGTACGCGCGCGCGCCGTACGACGAGAGCTCGCGCGCCGCCGCGCGCCAGTGCGCCCACGCCGGCCGAACCCTCGCAACGATCCAGCCGCAAGTCCAGACGATGCCGGGCACGCCGGCCAGCAGCACGACGAGCGCCGCTGTCAGCGGCGTGAGCCACCCTGCCGCGCCAAGCAGCAGCGTGCCCAACAGCTGAAGGATCGGCTGCGCCACGCGCACGTAATTGAACGCGATGAACCGTTGCTGTGCCTGTAGCACGGCCATGCTGACGTTGCTCAAAGAGCCGAGCACGACGCACACGGCGAGCGCGCGCGCCGCCGGCAGCCACTCGGGTGCGAGCTCGGTTAGCACGAACGGTACGGCTACGTACGCGCCGGTGGCCCCGATCGCGCCGGCCGCCAGCGCGAGAATCAGCGCCGCCGCGGTCACTGCGGCTCCCTTCTCGGCATCGCGGCGCGCGTGATAGACGACGCTCGACGGCAGTCCGAACGTCACGACGAACGATACGAACGCGGGCAGCGTCGTGAGCGCCGCAAGCTCGCCACGGCCCGCCGCGCCGAGGTAACGCGCCGTGACGATGCCGGACAGCACAGTGGCGGCCGCCGTGAGCATGTTGGCTGCCATGCCCTGGCTTACGGCCGCAAAGGCACCCGTCCCCTGCCAGCGTGAAAGATACCCGACCATGCGATTCGGCCCGCTGCGTCCAGAGTCGATAACGAATCCGTAACCATAGAAGCCGATTGTTGCGATCCGAAGACATCGCCGAAACCTGACTGTCACATTCCGCTCGTAGCGTGCTGCGCAACCGCTCGTGTCGCTCGGGCGCGCTCGAGTCTTCCCATGGCTTCGCTGCCCCAATCGTTGGTCGTGAACTTCAACTCGCCGGAGCTGGGACAGCTCGCGCACGCGCTCGCGGCCCGCGGCGCGCTGACTCGTTATGTCCGGCCGTACGCGAACAAGGACCGCGCGTGGGAGCGCGCGCTCGCCGCGCTGCCGTTGGTCGGCCAGGCTTACGCCAGCACGTTCGGCCGGCGCCGCATCGAGGATCCGGCGCTGGCGGCGCTCACGAGCGAAGCCGGCGTCGCGGCGGATGTCGGCGCGGCGGCCTTGGGTCGGCTTCGACTACTGCCGATCGAATTTCGGGCCCGGCACTGCCATCGGCTGCAGGAATCCGTTCGGCTCGCGGTGGCCCGCGCCGCGGCGGGCCTGGCGGGCGCGGCCGATTGCGCCGTGGCCTACGTCGGCTGCGGCCTGCCCGCCTTCGAAGCATTGCGTGTACGCGGCGCGACGCGAGCGGTGCTGAACTACCCGATCGCGCATCACCGCTATCACCGCGCTTTGCAGCGGGAGGAGCACGCCCTTGACCCCGAGCTCGCGGTCACCTGGCCCACGCTCGCCGAGTGGCCCGCAGCGTACGAGCGCCAGATCGACGCCGAGATCGAGATGGCCGACTGTATCCTCGTGGGTTCGACCTACGTGCGCGACACGTTCGTGAGCGAGCACGTGCCCGCCGCGAAAATCTCCATTGCGCCCTATGGTGTCGATCTGCGGACGTTCGCGCCCGCACTGGAAAGCGCGCCGCGCTCGAAGGCGCCGTTTCGCGCGATCTTCGTCGGCCAATTGAGCCAGCGCAAAGGCATTCGCTATTTATTGAACGCGTATCGCGCCTTCCGCAAGCCCGACTCGCAGCTCACGCTGGTCGGCAACGTCATCGGCACCGATGCGCCGCTGCGCCGGTACGCCGATCTGTTTCAGCATGTGCCGCACCAAACGCGGCCCGCGCTCGCACAGCGCTACCGCGAGTCCGACGTGTTCGTGTTCCCCACGCTGCTCGAAGGCATGCCGCTCGTCGTGCTCGAAGCCATGGCCTGCGGCCTGCCCGTGATCGTGACACCGAACGGCCCGGGCGACATCGTGCGCGACGGCGTAGACGGCTTCATCGTGCCGCCCCGCGACGAGCACGCGATCCGCGACCGACTCGAACGGCTGTACGCGGACCCCGAGCTGCGTGTGGAGATGGGGAGAAACGCAAGCGAACGTGCACGCGAGTTCACCTGGGCCGCCTACGCGCAGCGCGTGCTGGACGTGCTTGCGACATTCGCGGACTCTCGCCCCGCACCGCATGCCGTATCGCATTGATGTCCGGACAATAGCGCGCGGGTGGGCGTGCGCGGCGCTCGGCGCGTGCCTGTTCGTCAGCCGCGGCCTCGCGCAACCGGCCGACGTGATGCTCGTGCACGTGCCGGTCGAAAGTAAGGCGCGTCTCCAGTCGCTGCTCGATCAGCATGGCTCGATCCGCCTTGACGCGGCAGCCGACTATCGGCGCGGCCCGCGCGACGTGCTGAGGGTAAGCAGCGGCCAGACGCTCGTCGGCGGCTGGAACACGCGAGTGCCGCGCATCGTGATTCCGGGCGGCGTATCGCAAGTGAGAATCACGGCCGTACGCAGCGACGGCTGGGCCGCGCCGGACATCGAATTCACCGGCGGCGCCGAAAACGACGACATCGAGATCATCGGCGGCACGGGCGGCGCCGGCACGCAGATTCGCGTGGCCATTCGGAGCGGCGCACGCGTCAACCATCTTTCGCTGTCCGAGTACGGCGGGCTCACCGTCGATCAGGCATCCTCGGGGTATGTGCGCGACTCGACGTTCACACGCCTGCTCGGCTACTGGCCGGGCCCGCACGTCATATGGAACGGGAATGCGCGCGAGCCCAGCCGCGGCAACGCGTTTCTAGGCATCGCATCGATTACTCCCGCCGCGCCCTCGGTGTGGCGCGACGCCGGCGATCTGTGGTTCGCAAACTGGGACTGCGAGTCGTGGACCGCGCGCGGCAAGGAGATCCCGCGCTGCTTCGCGATCGAAGGCGCGACGCGCGTCGTGAGCGTCGGGCTCGGGGGAGGCACGGCGACACCGGCACGCAGCGGCGCGCTCGCGAGTTTCCGCGACGTGCCGCTGCTCGTGAACTGGTTTCCGAATGTGCGCGGCGGCGAGCTCGACGGCGCGGACTTGCTGTTCGACCGCGTCGAAACCGTCCTCACCGTCCAGCCCGAAGGAGGCCTGCGCGTCCGCGACACAGGCGGGAGCGCGCGCTGGAGAGTGCTCGACGCAGAGCCCGGCCACGGCGGCGCGCGCGTAGCCCCTTCCGGCGTGCCGGCCGCGAACCCAGCGCAGCGCGCGGCACTTGCCGCCGCGTTCGCGGGTATCGCGACACCGCACGCACGGCAGAAACCGGTAGCTCGCGCGATCGAGGACCCTCTGGGCATCGACTGGCGCGCCGGAATCGACGCACGTCCCGACTCCGCCGCGCGGATCCAGGCCTCGATCGACGCTGAGGGCGTCGCGCGCCTGCCGGCCGGCGTGTACTACTTGAGCCAGCCGCTCCGTGTCGGCAGCCACGGCCGCATCGAAGGTCTGATCGGCGAGAGCCGCGAGCGCACGGTGCTCGTCGCGAAAGGTGCGTTCCCGGTGATCGCGGGTCGCGGCGACATCGGCCGCGACCGGAGCGCGCCGAAGGACGCGCTCGTGACGCTCGCGCTCGACGGGCTCACGCTGTACGGCGGCACGTATGCGCTCGACTGGTCCGGCGAGCCCGGCAATCTAGGCCCCGGCGGCGTAGTCGCGTGGAGCGCCTTCCAGGATCTCGCACTACTGAAGCAGAGCATCGCCGCGGTGCACGCGAGCGGCATCGGCGGCCTCGACTCGAACCTCTGGCGTCGCGTGGACATTGCCGACACGCCGATCGCGTTTCGTGGCGACGGCACGGGGACGGGTCCAGGAATGACGTATGCCGACAAGCAGCACTTCATGGACTGCCAGTATCAGCGCATCGCAGACACCGTGTGGTACTGGACGTCGGACCGGCCCTCCGGCGGCGCCGTGTTCTCGAACAACGTGTACGCCGATGTGGGGCGCGTGACGCGAACACGCGCCGCGAATCACCTGCTGTGGAGTAACTCCGTGCTCGAGAACGTGACCGGCGATGTCGCGCTCGACATCACCGACGGCGGTTCCACGGCCACGTACTACTTCACGATGATCGGCAGCGTGTGGCGCGGGCGCGGGCCTCGAGTCGTGACCGACACACAGAGCTGGCAGGTCGGCACGCTGTTCGTCGACACGGAGTTCGCACAGTCGGGCGGCACCATCGTCGCCCTCGACGGTGAGCAGACGCTGTTCGGGTGGCGCAGCCGTATCAAAGGCAGTGCGCGCGTGGGCGCCGTGCACAGCGGCGTGTTCATCGACTCGACGCTCGGCGCGTTCGACAAACCGCTTCAGCTCGTGGAGCACGGCGCGACGACGACTGTGGCAGGCACACCGTAACCGTAACGCTCCCGAGAGCGAGCCGTGACATTCGCGTCACACCATTTCCACCTGGATTTCATACAACGCGCAGCGTCACAGAGACGCAATAAAGCAGCGTTAGCTTGGGTTCGTCAGCGATACGAAACACGTCCAGGAGACTTCTTCGGTGAGAGTTCTGCTGTACAGCCTCAACTACACGCCGGAGCTCACGGGGATCGGCAAGTACACGGGCGAAATGGCCGAGTGGCTCGCGGCACAGGGCGCTCGCGTCACGGTGGTAACCGCCGCGCCGTATTACCCCGCGTGGCGTGTCGCCCCACCCTATCGCACCGACAGCTATCAATCTCAAACGCTGCGCGGCGTGAATATCGTCCGCTGTCCTCTGTACGTCCCGCGCCGCGTCACCGGCCTGAAACGCATTGCCCATCTCGCGACGTTCGCGCTGACCTCGCTGCCGGTTCTCCTGTGGCAAGCGTTGTGGCAACGCCCGGACGTGATCGTCGTCGTCGAACCGCCGTTATTCGCAGCGCCTGCCGCGTGGGTGGCTGCACGCTTGAGCGGCGCCAAGTCGTGGCTGCACGTGCAGGACTTCGAAGTGGATGCCGCTTTCGAGCTTGGGCTGCTGCCGAAGGGACGCGTGCGCCGTTACGTGCACGGCGTCGAACGCTGGCTCATGCGCCGCTTCGATCGTGCGACGACGATCTCGACTCGAATGCTGGATCGGCTGGTGGCCAAGGGCGTCGAGGTCACGCGCTCCGGGCTGTTCCCGAACTGGGTCGACCTCGAGCGGATTCGGCCCATCGCAACGCGACCCGACGCCGAAGAAATCACCGTTCTGTATTCCGGCACCATGGGGCTGAAGCAGGGCCTCGAGACCGTGATACACGCGGCGGCGTTGCTGCATCAGGCGGGCGAAAAACGCCTGAAGTTCGTGCTGTGCGGCGACGGCATCGCGAAAGGCAAGCTGCAGCGCGCAGCCGCCGGCGTGCCGACGGTCAGTTTCAGGCCGTTGGTACCGGCCGATCGGCTGAACGAACTGCTGAACGAAGCCGACATTCACGTGCTGCCGCAGCGTGCCGACGCTGAAGATCTCGTGTTCCCGTCGAAGCTCACGAACATGCTGGCGAGCGGCCGCCCCGTCGTCGCCACCGCGAACCCGGGAACGCAGATCGCGACGCTGCTCGAGCGCTGCGGGCTTGCGGTGCCACCCGAGGACGCTCATGCGCTCGCTGCCGCGCTGCGCGCGCTGGCCGACGACCCCCACCGACGCCAGGAACTCGGTTTACGGGCTCGCGAAACCGCCGAGGAGCTGTGGGACAAGCATGCCGTTCTCGCTGCGGCGTTCGAGCCGTACATGGCGGCTGCGGCCGTGCGAGCTGCCCATCGCTCCGCCGCCGCGGACGCACCGCTCAGAGCGCGAGAATCGCAGCGCGTAGCTGCGACGCGATGACGCCCCCTAAGTATTCGCAACCGGCCGGCGTCGGGTGCACTCCGTCCGCGGAGACGTAGAGGTCGCCATTGCCGTCGCCGCGTGGCTGCCCCACGTTGCCGGTACCCGTTTGCCAACCGCGGCCGTTGCTCGCGGCGGAACCGCCGGCGCTGTTGATCCAGCCACCGTGCAAATTGTCGAGAAACACCCACGGGCCTGCGATCGATCGCAGCGCGGCGCGAATCGTATCGGCCTTCGACTGCGCAACGGCGTCGACGGGCGTCGACTCGACCGGCGCCCACGGACCCAGGGCCGCGAGCACTGCGTTCGGCAGCGCTGCTCGCAGATCACGAAAGTATGTTGCAACTGCGGCGTCGAAGCCTGCTTGCGCCTCGGCCGCGGTGGCATACAACGGCTCCGCGGCGGCGGAATTGTTGTCGTTGACGCCGCCGGCCGTGAGCACCAGATCGGGCGCTGTCACCGCCCCCTCCGCGACGCGCGCGACGAACGCATTGCCGGGGTTGCGCGCATCGTTGCCGCCGTTGTTCGGCGCGTAGCCCGTGCCGCCGATGGCGTTCAGATCGAGATGCGGAATGCCGAGTAAGGCCGCGGCCTCCCAGAACGGACCGCCCGTGTAGAAGTTCACGCCGCGCGCCTGGCCGTACGAATCCGTGATCGCGCAGAACGACGGCTCACTGGAACGGTCCCACGGCGTCAGCGTGTCCTGTTTCCCGATCGCGATCGCGCACGGCCCCTGCGAGCTGATGGCGTGGAGAGAAATCTTCCGCGTCGCGCTCGAGCCGAAATCGAAACGCACGTAGGCGTTCGGCGCGTTCAGGGGCGCGCCGGATACGCCGGCGGTGAGCTCGGTATTGATGAAGGCCGGCGCCACGTACTGGCCGTCCGCCAGCAACGTGGCTTGCACGTCGGTCCCCGCGAACAGCACCTCGATCACGCGTCCGGTGAAAGTGAAGTGAACGCCGCACATGCCGAACGCGCGCAACGTCGCGGCGTCGTGCCATTGCGCCACCGGCACGTACCAGCTGCCGTCGCTACCCGACGAGCCGATGTAGCCCACCGTCGATTGCTTCCACGTATCGCGGCGGTAGCCCCACACGTCCGGCACGTTGGCAAGCGTAGCGGGATTCGGATTCACGCCTTGTCCACGCGGCGCGGGCACGATCAAGGCGTCGGAGCCGAGGCTCGGATCAGCCGACTGTGCGGCGCCCTGCGTGACGGTGATGCCGGTGGGAGCGACCGTGGGCGGCGTGGAGTTGAGGAGTGCGCCCCGCAATCGCGAGAGCGTGGCGGAGATCGGTNNGAGACTCGCCGCCCCCGTGGCAGCCGCGCCAAGGAAGCCGCGCAACGCCTCGCGACGCGAGATCACGAGCCCTGCTTACGACCCACCAGCGACGCCGGCTTTGCCGGTCTCGGGCGAGTGCTGATCCTGAAGCGCCCAGCGATACTCGTCGACGAGGTTCTGCAGCCGGACGCGGCGTGTCTGCGTGAACGGCTCGCGCTCGCGCAGCGCGTCCCACTTGCCCTTGTTCTCGTAGCGGTCCAGGACCTCGTTGCCCGTCTCGAACAGCTTCTGGTTGCTCGCGACGCATTGTTCGAACGCCCGCTCGCGAGTTTCGCTCTGGGCCTTCGCGTCATTGCGTTCGAGTTCCGTGGTGCGCAATTGCTCGATCGTCTGCCGGAACTGCGCGACCAGATCTTCCGTGCGCTTCTTCTGCTGCTCCATGAGCTCGGTGTTGCGCGTGTTCGCCGTGCTCGCACGCGTCAGGGACGTTTCGCTCTGGTTGACCTGTCGCTCGAGGCTCTCCTTCTCGGCACGCAGCTTCTTCAGCTCCGCGTTAGCCGCGTCGCGCTCCGTCTTCAGTTTCGTGTTGTCTGCCTGGAGCTGCGTTTTCTCCGACGTCAATTGCTGAACCATGGCCTGGAGACGCGCGCCGCCGCCGTCATCGCGGGACTGCTGCGCGACCGCGGGCGCCGCGGCCAGCATGAGCGCAAGCGTGGCGAGCGTGGGGTGACTCAGTCGCATGACCATTCTCCTGGCGTCAGAACCGCGTGTTCAGGTCGAGCTGCAGAACATCGATCGATAGCGGCGGGCCGTCGATCTCGTTCGAGCTCAACCACTTGGTCGTCAACCACGCGTTCTTCGACACGCCGATGTCGAAGCCCAGGATGTAACCCTCGGTATCGGTGCCGCCGAGGCCAAAATCCGAATCCGTGAACACGTCGAGCACGGCGTCTCGCTCGAGGTGGCGGTGAGTGGCGAACACGCGCCAATCGCCGCGCTGCCGAACGGCCTCGCGGCCGATACTGAGCTCGAGCGCGCGGCCCTTCGTCCGCGGCTCGACGAGGCTACCCACGCGCAGCGCCACTTGCGCCGCATTGAACCCTTTGTTCTCGAGCACGTCGGCCGTAACGCGCAGACGATTCGCGCCGAACACGGCGAGGTCGAGCTGCGCCGTGAAATCCGTGATCCGGAAGTCCGACGCCAGCGCGAACAGGTTCGTGGTGGGGTCCGTATCGTTGCGGATGTCGAACAGCGTGTTGCCGCGACCGAGCAGCGCCGGCGCGGTGTAGTCCTTCAACTTGCTGTCCGGCGCGTTGCGAAGACCTACGAGGTTGCGGAACTGATAGTGGGCCGCGCCGAGGCGGAACCGGCTGCGCTCACCGAACGGAATCTCGAGGCCGATCTGGCCCGCGTACAGCCACTTGTCATCGGCCGCGAGCGCGACTTCCTCGAGCGGAAACGCTCCGACGAGGAACGACAAGCCCGGCTGCACGCCGGCGTCGCGGCGGCGGAAGAGGTCGAACGCGACCTTCGTCGCAACGCCTTCGAAGCTCAGGTCCTCGTCCCACAGCATCTGCGTCGACAGGAACGGGTTGTCGAACCGGCCCGCGAGGAAATCGATGCCGCGCGTCGCGCGTTCGTTGTCGAACTTCCAGTCGATCGCGGCGTTCTGCACGGCGAAGTTCAGCCGCCGCCCGTAGTTCGCGAACGTCTGGTTCATCGAGACCGGGTCATTCATGTTGCCCGTCGCAAACGACAGACGTGCCGTGAGGTGATCCGATACCTTGGCGTTCACGTCGACGCGTAACCGGCCGCGCAACCGGCCGCGTTCCTCGGCGGTGTTCAGCAACGCATTCGCGCCGGCTTTACCGATGCCGCCGGCGGAGTTCACGGCGTTGAAGTCCAGGTAGACGTTCTGTGCATTTTGCGCGTCGAAGTAATCGCCCTCCGCTCGCACGCGCAGGCG
>PMCP01000166.1:0-3463 GCA_003155415.1 Gammaproteobacteria bacterium
CCGGCGTCGACGTATCCGCTGCAGGTGGTGGAAGCCGAGCGGTTCATCGAAAAGCGCAAGCAGGACCCGAACCTGCAGCCTAGTCACGACTGGGACGACTCGGTCGTCGCGCTGCTGAACTATCCGGAAGCCGTTCACCTTCTGAGTGACGATCTCGACTGGACTTGGGACCTGGGCACAGCCGTGCTGAACCAGCGCGGTGACGTGCTCGACGCGATTCAGTCGTTCCGCAGCCGCGCGCGCGGCGCCGGTAACCTGCGCACGGACGACCGCCAGACCATCACGGCGCAAAGTGACGGCAGCATAGCGATCGCGCCGGCGGATCCGCAGGTGATCTACGTGCCGTACTACGAGCCGGAACGCGTCGTCGAGTACCAATCGGAACCGGTCTATTCCTATTACCCGTACGCGTACCCCGTGTATTACTACCCGTATCCCGCCGGTTACCGATTCCGCACGGGCGCCTTCTGGGGCGTGACGAGCTACTTCGGCATCGGTTGGCATTCGCGCCTGCTGAACGTGCACTACTGGGGTCACGACGACTTCCCGTACTTCGGCTGGAACTACTACGCCCCGTACTACGCGCGTAGCTACATCAACGTGAACATCAACGTGCCGCGCGGCGGCGCCGTGTGGGAGCCGCGCCACCGCTACGGCGACCGGCCGAGTGTGCCTATCGTGCGCGGGCGCGACGGTCGCGTCGCGGACTCACGACCTGAGCCGCACTACGGGAATGGCGTTGCCGCCTCGGCTTCGCGCTATCGCAGTGCACCGAATGGCAACGCGGCCAACGGCAATAACGCGTCGAACGCGACTGCACCGCGCGCCGGTGGCATGGGCCAGGCGTCGCGCTACCGTCCGCAGCCGCAGCAGAACGCTGCGCCGAATGCGCCCGCGCCGCAGCAAAACCGCGATGCGGCGAACGCAGCGGGCGGCGAACGTGCGAATCGCGGTGTTCCGCCGGCTCGCACCGGCGAGTACCGTCAGGGCGGTGGCATGTCGCAATCGTCGCGACAGAACGAGTCGAGGCAGAGCGACACGAGCCAGCGGTTCCTCAGTCAGCCGCCGCGCGCGACTCCGGCTCCGCAGGCCGAGTCGCGTGACGCCGCGCCTGCTACGCGTTATCGAATTCCCACGGCACCGGACCGGCAGCCGCAATCGGCTGCTCCGAGCCCGCAGCGCGAATACCGCGGCATGAGCAGCGCTTCGCGCTCGGCGCCGGAAGCGCGCTCGGCGCCACCGCGCGCCGAGACCTTGACCGCAGCGCCGAATCGTAGCGAAGCGCGCAACGCGCCCCGTAGCGAAGGTGGGTCATCTCGCAGCGGTGGGGGCGGAGGCGAGCGCGCACCGCAGCAACATGGCGGCGGCAACCGTGGCGAACGCGGTGACCGCGGCGGCGGGCGCAGCGGGGAATCTCGCGACCGCTAAGCGCCCCGCCTCAGCCGCTAGAAGCTGACGCCGAGCTCCGCCGATAACGCCTTCTGAAGCTCTGGCGGCACCTCGAGATCACCGACGGTGCCGCCATTCTTCGCACCGGCTGCAATCCACCAACGAATAATGTCGCGTTGCTGCGCACTCAGCGGCGGCTTGCCCTCAGCGGGCATGAACTCGTCGTCGGAAGGGTCTAGCGAAATTCGGCGTAGCAGCTCGGACAGCTCGGTGTTGCCCGCTACCACGACCTTGCCACTCTCGCCGCCACGCATCACGCCGGCGTAGGTCGTCAGAACGAGACTGTTCTCTTTCTTGTCTTCGTTGTGGCACCCCTGACAGTGCGCCCGGAGTATCGGGCCCACGACGTCGACGAACGGATCGGCTTCCTTGACGCTCGTCAGCTTGTGTTTGGCCTCGAGCCCCACGAGCGACCGCAGCGGCTGCGGTGCGTACTCGACCAGGTACGTCGAGCCGTGGGTCAGGTTGCCGCCGTAGTGCCCCGTGATCGAGATCAACACGAGCAGAACGACGGATGCCGGGAAGAACAGCGGCTTGTAGCTATCCGCAAACTTGCCCACACGTAGAAGGGCAACGCCCGCGGCCACTACGGCCGTGACGGTGCCGAAAAACCGGTGCTGATCGCCGGACAACCCGCTGAAGCTGCCCTCGGAGAAGTGCAGGTACCCCAGCACCACGGTCGCGATCGCGGTCAACCCCATCGCGCCCCAGAGGAACGGCGCCGCCGCTTGCAGATAGCGATACTTCTCTTTGCGGCTCAACCACTCGAGGGCGAACAGCGCAACGATGATCCCGATGGGCAGGTGCAAGACCAGCACGTGGAGCCGGCCCAAGAAGAAGATGAAGTCCATTCCCAGCAATCCTCATCCAAGTGATAGCAGGCCGCTACGATAATGACCTGGCCTCGCCACCGCCAGCTTGACACGCTAGCCGCGGTGCCCCACGCGCGGCGCTAAAGGATGAAACGCTCGGTGAGGTGGAGCTCGAGGCGTTGCGCCTCCTCGGCGAGGCAGCGGAACGCGACATAACCGTCCGGCCGTAACAGGAGCAACCGATCGCGCGTGCTCGCGCCGTAGCGACGCGTGAGTTCCTCGGAAGGCGGCACCACGTGAAACTCCATGATCTGCTTGAACCGGTGCACGAGCGGCTTCAGCTCGAGGTCCAGCCTGCCGCCGACTTTTTCGTTGCCGGGTAACGCGAGCAGCGTGTAGCGTGGATGGCGTGTGAGGCTGAACAGCGTTCGTCCGCCGCCGAGATCGACATCGGGCGCGCGGTCGCCGGGGATGGGGCCTTCGCGCAACGATTGCGCCGCGCCCTTCTCCGCCTGATCGCGATACGTGTACGAAATGCCCGAGCAGCGGCCGACGACGGCATCGACGAACGCAGGGTCTCGCATTTTCTGCGCGCGCTCGGCGATGTCCTTGCCGTGACCCATGAAGATCTCGTGCAATGACGACGCGGCCCAGATGACTTGCTCCGCAATCGGCCGGCGTTCCGCCTCGTACGTATCGAGTAGCGAAGCGCGTGCGAGCCCTTTGACGACGAACGCAAGCTTCCAGCCAAGGTTGTACGCGTCCTGCATGCAGCAGTTCAGTCCCTGCCCGCCTGTGGTCGAATGCACGTGCGCCGAATCGCCGGCGAGAAACACCCGCCCCTGCCGATAAGAATCCGCGAGCCGCACCGAGCTCTGCCATTTCGAGTGCCAGACGACTTTGCCGAGCGTCACACCGTCGAAGTGCTTGTCGACGAGATGCATGAAGGCGCCTTCCGGCGACGCGCCGACGCTCGCGGCCTCACCGCGGTCGCTGAGCAGCATTCGATAGAAGCCGCCCGGCAGCTTCACGACCATCAGGAAATGATCGGTGCCCGCGCAGTAGTGCACGTACTCGTCGTCGTCAGGAAAATCGTTCAGGTGCGCGTCGAGGTTTTGGAGATGCGTACCGGCGTAGTCGCTTTCCTGCTGCTCGAGCCCGAGCGCCTTGCGCAGACGCGAGTTCGGGCCGTCACACGCAAC
>PMCP01000166.1:3498-5390 GCA_003155415.1 Gammaproteobacteria bacterium
ACGAGGATGTACGGATAGCGGGAATCGAGCTTGGTGAAGTCGATGCCTGGCCGCACTTCGCTGCGCTTCTCGTCAGCGCCAACGTAATGCAGCACGTAGCCTCGGTTGTGAATGCCGCGATCGAGGTAGCGCTCGATCAGCCGTTTGTCGATGCGCTCGAAGATCTCCATCGTGCGTGCATGCACGGTGATCGCGCGCGAGGTGTCGGCGGGCCTTGGCAACCGATCGACTGCGCGAACACGGACACCGCGCCTCGCGAGCTCGAGCGTCAGCATCGTGCCCGCGGCACCCGCCCCGACGACCAGCACCGGCACCTTGGTGGTCTTCATCGGCCTCCCGTGCCGGAATCACCGCAACGTTTCGCGGACGAGTATAACGCGCCGGCACCGATCGACGATTCAGCGCCGCGCGAGCAAGATGGCCTCATGCGCGATTCGCTACCGCACCTCACAACACGTCGACTCGAACTTCGTCCACCCCAGCTCAAGGACTTCGACGCTTACGCTGCGTTCATGGCTGACCCGGCGACGGCCGAGCCGGTCGGCGGCGTGCAGCCTCGCTCAGCGGCGTGGCGCGGATTCACTTCAATGGCTGGCGCGTGGTCGCTGCAAGGCTTCGCCATGTTCTCTGTCATCGAGAAAAGCACCGGACGTTGGATCGGGCGCGTGGGGCCGTGGCATCCCGAGGGTTGGCCGGGCACGGAAGTCGGTTGGGGCATCGTGCACGACTGCTGGGGGCGCGGGTACGCGACGGAAGCGGCCACGGCCGCGATCGACTGGGCGGTCGACACGCTCCGCTGGACGGACATCATCCACGTAATCGCCCCCACCAACGCGCGCTCACAAGCAGTCGCACGCAGACTCGGCTCCCGCAATCGCGGCCGCGGCTCCTTGCCCGCTCCACACGCCGACACCATCGTCGACCTCTGGGGCCAATCCGCCGCCGACTGGCGCACTTCCCATTCCTAAAGCGCGCGACCACCTCGTTCTTTACAACGAGGAGGGAAACCGCGGAAACACGCGCCGAGCGTTGCCTTCGAAGATGGCGGTGCGATCCGCGGCCGTGAGACGAGCGTTGCCGTCGATGTAGCGCTTCGTGTCGTCGAAATAGTGGCCCGTTTCCGGGTCGATGCCGCGCACGGCGCCTACCATTTCGGAGGCGAAGAGGATGTTCTGGATGGGGATGACGCTCAGCAGCAGGTCGATGCCGGGCTGGTGATACACGCAGGTGTCGAAGTAGACGTTGTTCAGCACCGACTCTTTCAACGGCGGCCGCTTCAGCATATCGGCAAGCCCGCGGAACCGGCCCCAGTGGAACGGCACCGCACCCCCACCGTGCGGAATGATCAGCTTCAACTCCGGAAAGTCCTTGAAGAGGTCAGAAGTCATGAGCTGCATGAACGCGACCGTATCCGCAGCGAGGTAGTACGACCCCGTCGTCTGAAAGTACGGCGTGTTGCACGCCTCGCTCACGTGAATCATCGCCGGCACGCGCAGCTCGCACATCTTCTCGTACAGCGGATAGAAGTGCTTGTCGGCCAGGCCCGGGCCGTTGAAGAAACCGCCGCTCGTGTCCGGGTTCAGATTGCAGCCGACGAACCCGAGCTCGTTCACGCAACGCTCGAGCTCGCGCACGGACTGCTCGATCGGCGCACCGGGCGATTGCGGCAGTTGCGCGACGCCGACGAAGTTTTTCGGATAGAGCTTCGTGAGCCGATAGATCAGATCGTTACAGTGCTCGCTCCACGCTTTGCTCGTCGACGCGTTGCCCAGGTGGTGACCCATCCAGCTCGCGCGCGGGCTGAAGATCGTGACGTCCGTACCGCGCTCGCGTTGCAGTTTTAGTTGCGCGCCTTCGACACTCTCGCGCAGCTGGTCGTCGCTGATCTTGAG
>PMCP01000003.1 GCA_003155415.1 Gammaproteobacteria bacterium
ACCTTCGTCAACGCCGCCGTCAACGTCGTCTTACCATGGTCCACGTGCCCAATCGTCCCCACGTTGACATGCGGCTTCTTACGTTCAAATTTCTCTTTGGACATTTCCGGACTCCTGGCTTTGGCTTCGACTGGCGTGCGGCTCGTCTGAGGCCGCGGCGCCTCTATTATTAAATGTGTACCCGATCACTGCACCATCGTGGTGCAGCCCTGCAGTCCATGGAGCCCACAACCGGATTTGAACCGGTGACCTCTTCCTTACCAAGGAAGTGCTCTACCGACTGAGCTATGTGGGCGGGTAAGTAAACCGGCAGCAGACTCCACTGTTCGACTCGACCTCAAGCTCACCTCCGAAAATGGAGCGGGTGAGCGGAATCGAACCGCCACCATCAGCTTGGAAGGCTGAGGTTCTACCGTTGAACTACACCCGCCTGTTCTTTGCCTACCTCATCCAAATTGGTGGAGGGGGTAGGATTCGAACCTACGAAGGTATAAACCAGCAGATTTACAGTCTGCCCCCGTTGGCCGCTTGGGTACCCCTCCGCGGACATAAGCCGGCTATTGTCTGGTCAGAGCGCGGGGGTGTCAACGGGAATCAAGCGGATTTCTTCAGCGCCATCCTCCGCGAGCGATCTCCGTGCAGCAACTTCACGAGATCCGCCTCGCCCTCTGTCAGCCCGAAGCAGGCTATCAGTCTCGCCGTCTCTTCGCCATGTTCAGCCGACGTGATGGCCTGCTCGTAAGAGCGCGAATCGGTCGCAAGCTCGAGTTGTCCCACGCGTTCGACCACACGATTGAGGTCCTCGCGGGTGCGTTGGTCGACGTTAGCCACGCGCGCGGCGAGGCCGTCCAACACACCGCCCAAGGTGCGCTCGAGCACGGCGCAACGGTCCGTAAGCGTGGAAATCCGCCGGTGAATCGGCCAGACGTACACAACGTCGTAGATCACGAGGATCGCAAGGGCGGCCGCCATCCCAAGAATTGTCTGCGGCCAAGGAAAATTCTCTAACATCATGCGTACTCGTCTATGTGGTCGGAGGGAGGGTCGTCATGTTGCCGCGGCGGCGAGCCCGGTTTCGGCGGCGGTTTCCGCGGCTGCGGCGGTGGCCGCCCCGGGGCACCGATGCCTCGCCCGATCGGCGGCAAAGTCGGAAGCGACGGGTTGATCCGTTCAACGTCTGCCATGGTCCACTCCACGTTATGGTGACCGCGGTTGCGCTAAACAATTTCATTCCTGACTGAACCACTTCTCGAGCCGCGCCCGAATTCGGATCACGGCCTGCCCATGTATCTGGCACACGCGCGACTCGCTGACGTCGAGCACCTGACCGATTTCGCGCAGGTTCAGCTCCTGATCGTAGTAGAGCGACAACACGAGCCGCTCGCGCTCAGGCAGCGACGCAATGGCCTGTGCTACCGCCTCGCGGAACTGGTCCTCCTCGAGCATCGTCTCGGGACCGTCCTCCGGCGCGTCGGGCAACATCGAGGCCCGCTCGGGGTCGCCCGCGAGCTGCTCGTAGCTCAGGATTCGACTCGATGCCGCGCTCTCGAGCATCCGGTGGTACTCGTCGAGACTTACGCCGAGCGCAGCGGCAATGTCCTGCCCCTTCGCGTCGCGCCCCGTCTCGTTCTCGATCCGGCGAATGGCCTGCGACACCTGCTTGGCGTTGCGGAACGTCGAGCGCGGGGTCCAATTCGAGCGTCGTGCCTCGTCGAGCATCGCGCCCCGAATCCGGATGCCAGCATAGGTCTCGAAGTTCGCGCCCTTGGTCGGCGTGAAGTTCTGAGCGGCGTTCAATAGGCCAATCATGCCGGCCTGAATCAGGTCGTCGACCTCGATGTGCGCAGGCAGCCGACTCACTACGTGGTAAGCAATCCGTTTGACCAGCTCACCGTGCTTCAGCACGAGCTCATCGGCCGGCGGTAAGCCCGCGGCTACCGCGTTTTTGTACCCCGGCGTCATTGCGCCCCCACGGCCCGCGGCGACTCGCGCCCCACCAACCGCTCGACGAAAAACTCTACGCCGCCGCTCGCCTGGACCGGCGGGGTCCAACCGTCGGCCGCCAACGCGAGGCGTTGGAAGGCGCGCGCGGACGGACTACCCGGGAACGCCTCGACCACGGTCGCTTGGGCTCGAATGGCCTGGCGCAGATAGTCGTCGTTCGGCACATAACCGAAGTACGAAGGCGTAATCCCGAGAAATCGATGGCAGACGCGCATCAGCTTGTCGTAGAGCTCGCGTCCCTGAGCCGGCGTCTCGACCATGTTGGCCACGATCTCGAACTTGCAGCCCGGACGCCGGCGCGCCAGTACTTTGATCAATCCATAGGCGTCGGTCAGCGACGCAGGCTCGTCGCACACGAGCACGACGACCCGTTGCGCGGCCTCCGCGAACGTCACGACACCCTCGCCCACCCCGGCGCCGGTATCGACGAGCAGCACATCGAGCGGCTCCAGCAGTTCGCTGAACGCATGGATCAGACCCGCGTGCTGAGCACGACCCAGAGTCGCCATGTTGAAACTGCCCGAGCTCGCCGGAACGATCCTGAGACCGGACGGCGCGTTGAGGACCACATCCTCGAGCCCACATTCGCCATTCACCACATGCTCGAGATTCAACCGCGCGCGCAAGCCGAGCAGCACATCGACGTTCGCCATGCCGAGATCGGCATCGAGCAACATCGTGCTGCGGCCGAGACCCGCGAGCGCTGCACCTAGATTCACGGCCGTCAGCGTTTTGCCGACACCGCCCTTGCCGCCCGTTATCGCAATGACTTTCGCATTGCGCCGTGCGCCGAGACGCCGCAAACCTGCGGCCTGATCGATCTTCAAATCACGCATTGACGGCAAACCCCATATGACCGAAACGTTCCGCGAGTTCGTGCTCGTCGGGCGCCGTCGGCGCATTCGCCGACAGCTTCAGTGCGTTGTGCAACAGCCAGAACCGCTTCGGCGCCGCGCAATGCAAGTCCTCGGGCACGCGTTGGCCGTCGGAGAGATAGGCCACGGGCAGCGCGTTCCGGATCGCGAGCGACAGCACGCCGCCGAGTGTCGATGCCTCGTCGAGCTTCGTCACGATCAACGCTTCCGGCTTCGCCGCCTTGAAGACGTTCATGGCCTCAGCCAGGCAGCCACGGTCCGCGCCGGCGGACACCGCCAGCACGGTGCGCACGTCATACCCATCGACATTCAACGTCGTGAACTGGTTAGCGAGCCGGACATCGCGCTGGCTCATGCCTGCGGTATCGATCAGCACCAGCTTCTTGTTCGAAAATCCGTCGAGCACGCGCCGCAAATCCTGCGCGCTTTCGGCCACGTGCATCGGTGAACGCAGGATCCGCGCGAAATTGGCGAGCTGCTGGCGAGCGCCGATCCGGTACGTATCGGTGCTGATGAGGCCGAGCTCATCGACGCTGTGCTTCAGCACGAAACGCGCGGCAATCTTGGCCAAGCTCGTGGTCTTGCCGACGCCGGTGGGCCCGACGATCGCGAAGATACCGCCGGTCGTGGCCATGTCCCAAGTCGCGAGCGGTAAGCGCTCGCCGAAGCGCCGCACGATCAATCGCATGGCCTCCTGCGAGCCGCAATCGTTCGGCACTTCATCGGCCAGCTCCATGGCAATGGTCGAGTCGACGCCGAGCTTAGAGAGCTCCCGCAACAGACGAGCCCGCACCGGCGCCTGGCGGTTCATGTCGTTCCAGGCCAGGCTCGCGAGCTGCGTTTCGAGTAGCCGGCGCAGATCCTTTATCTCGTGCGCCATCGAAGACTCGGGGGAATTCGTTTCCCCCGCCGGCGCGGCGATCTTGGCCAGCGTGATTTCGCGTTCGATTGCCAGTGACGGCGTGGCCACCCGCTGATATTCATCCAGCTGCGAAGCGCCTGAGTCATCAGCCGCGATTCCCGCGAGCTGATCGGCCAGCCCTGCGTTGCCGAGAAGGCTGTCGTCATAGTCGATGGCCGCGATCACCTCGACGCCTTCCGGCAACTTGCGGCTCGACAGCATCACGGCGTCCGATCCGAGCTCTCCGCGGATCGCGGCCAGCGCCGCCCGCATGTCAGTGGCCACGAATCGTCTGATATTCATTCTTCACTCCTCCGTAAACTACGCAGCATTCGCGCGAGGCAAGGACGCGCGCGGCGTGGCACCGTTCTGGCTGCCAACGCTCGCGACCACGCGCAGCGATTTGTTGTGCGGGATCTCGCCATACGCGAGGACCGCAAGATTCGGCACGCCGTGACGCGTAAACCGCGCGAGCCACGGCCGCAGTTGTGTCGGGACGAGCAGCACGGCCGGCTCGGAGCGCAGCTCTTGCTGACCTGCCGCGTCCAGCAGCGCGCCGTGCAGGCGGTCCGCGAGGCTCGGCTCGAACGTCGGGCCACCTTCGCCGCCCTTGAAACCATCGCGCAGCAGATTTTCCAGCGATGGATCGAGCGTAATCACGGGGAGCTCGTCGCGTAGGCCGTAAATGCCCTGGATGATCGAGCCGCCAAGAGCTTCGCGCACGTGGGAGAGCAGCACGATGGGGTCCTGCGTGCGCCCCGCGTACTCGGCCAGTGTCTCGGCGATCGTACGGATGTTGCGTACGGGAACGCGATCGACAAGCAACTCCTGCATGACCTTGACGACCACACCGAGCGCAAGCGCGCCAGGCGTGAGGTTCTCGACGAGCTTCGGCGCGCTCTTGGCAAGACGGTCCAGCAGTTGCTGAACTTCCTCGTGACCGAGCAGCTGGTGTGCGTGACGCTTCAAGAGTTCGCTCAAGTGCGTGGCCACGACGGTGGCCGGGTCGACGACCGTGAAGCCGAGCGACTGTGCATGTTCTTTTGCGGCCGGCTCGATCCAGTACGCATCGAGGCCAAACGCGGGATCCTTCGCACGCACACCGACGAGCTGCGCTGTCACGCCGCCCGGATTGATCGCGAGATCGCGTTCGGTCTGGATCTCGCCCTCGCCGACCGGCACTCCGAGCACGGAGATGCGGTAAGCGTTGGGCTTCAGCTCGAGGTTGTCGCGAATGTGCACGGACTGAACGAGAAAGCCGAGCTCCTCGGACAGCTTGCGGCGTACCGCCTTGATGCGGCCGAGCAACGGCCCCGATTGATTGCGGTCGACGAGTGGGATTAGACGGTAACCGACCTCGAGCCCGATCAGGTCCACGGCGCTAACGTCTTCCCAGCCGAGCTCGCGATCGGCCGCTGGCGGCGCCATGGGTGTCGGCTGGGGCGCGGCCGGAGCCTTGGCCTCTGCCGCAACCACACGAGAGCGCTTCTCGAGCCAATAGCCCGCGGTGATCGTGGCGGCGGCCAGCAGCAAAAACACGAGGTTCGGCATTCCCGGCAGCACGCCGAGCACGCCGAGCACGCCGCCCGCAATTATCAGCGCGCGTGGATATTGCACGAGCTGACGCACGACCTGCTCGCTCAACGTAGAGGCGCGCGACATGCGCGTCACGATCACGGCCACGGCGGTCGAGGCGAGCAACGCCGGAAGCTGCGCGACGAGACCATCGCCGATCGTCAACAGCGTGTACACGCGGCCCGCATCGCCGATTGACATGCCGTGATCGAGCGGGCCAATCACGAGACCGCCGATGACGTTGACCACGAGAATCAAGATGCCGGCGACCGCGTCGCCGCGCACGAATTT
>PMCP01000041.1 GCA_003155415.1 Gammaproteobacteria bacterium
GCGACAGTGCTCGGGGATCGGCTGCGGCGCCGGCGCGTTCGCTTGCGGCGGCGGACCGCCGGCATTCGCGGGCGGCTTGAACACGCCGGCGGCCACCGACGTGGCGCTCGTGATCGTGGTGCGTTCGAGAGCGATGGTGCCGAGCTGCTCGCACGGCATGTTGAGTGCGCCCGCGAGTTGGGCGGCGATGAGGGTCGCGAACATTTGATTTCCCCCCGGAAACGTTACGCTCGAGTCGCCATCATGCGCGCCGCGCGCGCACGGTCAAGCGTGGGGAGCCGGCTCGCGGGAAAGCTTAAGAAACGGGGATACCCATTCCCGCGCGGCGCGCGACTTCACGCTGCAAACCTTCGAAGCCGCGCTGCATGGCCCAGCGGTGGTTCCAGACGAAGACGGGCTTCAGCAACGGCGAAAGCAGAACCATCCACGGCTGAGTAACCAGCACCGTCCAATCGTAGGTGACCTCGAGCCACTCGCCCTGCTGTTCGAGCCGCCACTCGCCGCGGCCGTCGAGATCGCCCGTGGCGCGGATCGACATTCGGTCCGGCGGCTGCGACGACACGAGCTCGGCTTGCCAGCGCAGGCGGTACGGCAGTTTGCCCTTCGTGAGGAAACGCACGATGCGGCCCTTGCCGGTCACGTCGGCCTCGCGCAGCACTTCGACGCCGAGATAGACCTCGGGCCACCAGCGCACGAACTCGTCGGGGTCGTTCAGGATCGCGTAGACGTGCGCGGCCTGCGCTCGCAGGCGCCACACCGTCGGAATCGAGAATTCGTGCGAAGCCATGCGAGCTCCCCGGTCTCGCGCAGATGGTAGCTCGCGCGGCCCCACGGGGTTAAGCGCGCTTCGGGGGCGGGCGGCGTTTAGAGGTTGACGTTCCAGCCCTCGTACGCGGCGCCATAGCGCCGTGCGGTCTCGACCAGCGACTCGTTGCGCTTCGCGAGCGTCAGAGGTGAAAGCAGCTCGGCCTTCATCATTCGCAGCGTCGGCCTTGCGCCGCCTTCGAGCGTGAAGATGCGATAGCCGTCGCGTACGAGCGCCTGCGCCAAGAGCTCGAGCGACCGCGCGTTCCTGGCGACGAACGAGTACTGCCACTCGTGCGGAGCGGCCATCACGACGCGCGCGTTCGGGATGGAATCGAACCACCGTTGCAGCTCGGCGAGCGAAATAGTGGGCGACAGCGCCATAGCTGGCGCGACCGCCCACATAGCGAGCAGCAACCCCGCGTGCGCCGCACGGACTTTGGCTCTAAGCATCGACTCGGATTATGGCACCCTCCAACAGAACGCTTGATGGGGGCTTGATGCCGCGCATTCTCGGCCCCATCCTCGCCCCCTCACTCGCCGGAGATGCTCGATGGCCGACACCAGTCTGATCCGCTGCTCGAAGTGCGGCACCAACAACCGCGTGCCGCAGGACAAGCTGGCGCAAGGACTCGCGCCGAAGTGCGGCCAGTGCGGCGCGCCACTCGCCGCGGCGGCCGGCCCCGTCGTCGTGACGGACGCGACGTTCGCAGCGGAGGTCGAGCGGTCGCCGCTGCCGGTACTCGTCGATGCGTGGGCGCCGTGGTGCGGACCGTGCCGCACGGTGGGACCGATCGTGGACGAGCTCGCGACGGAGCTCGCAGGCAAAGTGCGCGTAGCCAAGCTCAACGTCGACGACAACCCGGGCACCGCGGCGCGCTTCGACGTGCGCAGCATCCCGACGCTGCTCGTCATGGTGAACGGCCGCGAAGTCGACCGCATCGTCGGCGCGCTTCCCAAAGCCGCAATCCAGCAGCGCCTTACCCAAGCCCTCGGCCGCTAACCACTTAGGCTGCGCAACCGTCCAACGGTTCGTTTGTATGGCACCGATCGCCTGGGTAGATCGAGCGCCTACTCTTTCTTGGCGTCGGCAGCGGTATCGAGGTGAAACTTGTATAGCACCGCGTGAATCGCCGGGCCAAGCATGACGCCCGCGAGCACGATGAAGAACAGCCCGGCGAACAACGCGTAGCCGCCCGCGAGCCACTTGCCGGCAGTGGTCTTCAACGGATCCACGGGGCCCATGCCGCCGAGCAACATCGCGGCGTTCAAGAACGCATCGGGCCACGGGAGATCTTCTACCCAGTGATAGATCGCCATGCCCATCGCGAGCACGATGGCGCCGAGCGGCAGCAGCCATACGCCGCGCTCCGTCATGCGTACCGCGACGCTCAAAGGATGATGCGAAACCGAAGCTTTGNNGCTTCCAACATGACCAATGCTTCCTCGCATCCTCCTCGCCACCGCGGTGGTTCCCGACACCAAGACGAAGCTGCAGCTGTTTCAATCGGGCGATCTGTTCTCGATCATGATCCCGGGCCGCGGCGACCTCATGAACAGTCGCGTGCACGGCTCCGAGAAAGCCCTTGCGCAGCTCGCGTGTGAGCAGCTTGGCGACAGACCGAAACCGCGGCTGCTGATCGGCGGGCTTGGCATGGGATTCACTTTGGCCGCCGCGCTGGAGACGCTCGGCCCCGACGCCGAGGTCGTGGTGGCGGAGCTCGTACCGGAAGTGGTCGACTGGAATCGCACGTTGATCGGCGCGCCGGCCGGCCACCCGCTGGCCGATCCGCGCAGCAGCGTGTACGTCGGCGATGTGGCCACATTGATTCGACGAGAGCCGCGCGGCTTCGACGCGATCTTGATGGACGTAGACAACGGACCGGAAGCGCTCGTCCGCCGCGAGAACAATTGGCTCTACAGTGCCGCGGGGCTGCGCGCCACGCGCAATGCGCTGCGCGCCCGCGGCGTGCTGGCCGTGTGGTCTGCGGGTCCCGATCGGGGCTTCAGCGTACAGCTGCACCGGGCCGGATTCGATGTGCGCGAGCACGTCGTGCGTCCGCATCGCGCCGGCAAGGGACCTCGGCATCACGTGTGGGTAGCGACCTCGCCCACGTGATCGCGCCCAGAGGGCCAGCCGACGGGCACGATTTGCCGCGCGGTGTTTTGCGGGGCATGCTGGCGCAGCTGACGGCGCGGGAGCCTACCAATGAAAAACAATGCTCGCAGGTTCTGGTTACTGGTGGCCGCGATGTGCTGCCAATCCTGCGGCGCACCCACACCCGCACTTGCAGGCGAGTTTCACGCGATGCCCAGCGCGCAGGGTGGGGAAGCCGTAGTCGGCGATCTCGGCCCGCAGGCAAGCCCGCAAGCGGCACTCGTTTCCATGCTGCGCGAGGTTCACCAACACTTCAACGCGCAACCGGTCGTCACGAGTCTTCTCGACGATACGCATGCGAAGAATATGTCGGCCTTCTTCAGCGAGACTTGGCAGGGCACGAAAGTCGCGGGCCTTACGATAGTCAGTTACTCCAACCTCCAAGCGCCACACGCGATCATCGTCTACGACTCCGCGGACCGTTTTCCGACTACCGTGAATGCTCTTATCCAGCTCGCGCAGCACAACTCGAGCACGCAGGGCGCCGCCGCGTCCGGCAAGCAGGCAGCCCAAGAAAGCAGTGCGTCGCTTCCCGCGGCAAAGCCCCTTCACCAGACGAACTTCTCCGACAATAGCGGGAGCATCGGGCTACCGGACGGTTGGCGAATCCTGCTGGCTTTTTCGGGCGGCGTCATTGCGCAAGGCCCAAACAAGGAGATGCTTGCTGTAGGCAACTATTTCCCGGCGATCGATACGTCGACGCCGCTCGGCAACCAACAAGTACAAGCCGCGATGCGCAGCGGGCGCGGCCTACCAGGCAGATACGTGGCGTTCCCCTATACGACAGATCCCGCGAAGGCCTATGCCAACGTCATGATGCAACGCGACGGCGGGCAATCGCCACAGATCGAAATCAAGTCGGTGGAAAACGTATCGAGCGGTGCCGAGGGGACCGTCGCACTCATTAGCGGAACGATAGACCGTCACGACGGCGCTGGCCCGTGCTCGCTCGTTGCACGCGTGGCCGTCACGGCTCGCATGCCACCCAGCGGTTTCGGCGTGATGATTTCTGGCGCCCAGATCCCCGCTGCGCTCTTCCGCGGCGAATACAACACCATGATGGCCATGTTCAAGAGCCATCACGCGAATAACGGCGTCATCGCGCAGCAAACAGCCGACGAGATCGGGCGAATCCACGCAATCGGGGATGCCGCGCGCGAACAGGCTCGGGAGAGCGGCGCCGCTTCGGACGCGCGCTCGGCGGCGTTCAATCAACACCTATCCGACATCGACCGCCAGTCGGCCGGCTTCTCGGACTACTTGCTGGAAAACTCGGTGGTGCGCTCGAGCGAGGGTGTTCACGCAAGGGTGTCCAATGATTGGGCGAATGCGCTCGTCGAGGCCAATCCGCAGCGGTTCGAGGTCTTGCCTACCTCGCGTTACCTGCAGGGTATCGATTATTGAAGTGACCCTCGAGGTCCCTGACAACACCGCAAGAAGAACCGCGTCGTGGATTGGACCGTCAGATACCTCCCGGAACCCGCGCGTTGCGTCATTGTTGGCAACGTCGTGTTTGCCTCCGGCTTCACCGGCGATCCCGCCTCGCGCGACGTCGAGAATCAGGTCGTCACTGCGCTCGACAAGGCGCGGTTCGCCATGGAGGCGGCCGGCGGCTCGATGGCGAACATCGTCAAGACGTTTTTCCAGATCACGAGCCTCGGCGACTACGCGCGCGTGCGCAAGACGGAAACGGAATACTACGAGCAACACGCGCCGCAGCTCGTGACGACGCCGCCCGCTGCGACGCTGATGGTAGTGCCGTCGCTAGCCACGCCTAAGCTCAAGGTGCAGTACGAAGCCATCGGCGCCGCGGATCGCAGCAGCACGAGTTGGCCCGTCAAATACTTTCCGGAGTTTTGGGGCGGCCGTGAGCTCGCGTATCCGCACGTGCCGAAGGAGCACGCGAAGTTTGCACGCAGCCAGTCCGTGGGTAATCTGCTGATCGTCTCCGGCTGTCAGGCGCTGAACCACGATACCGTGAAGGTGGAGACTGAAGACTTCGACGCGCAGTCGCGCATCGTGCTCGACAAGGTGAGGGTCGCGATGGAGCAGACCGGCGGCTCGCTCGCCAACGTCGTCAAGACCAACGTGTTCATCAAGGATGCGGCCATGCTGCACCGCTACCGCGAAGTGGAGCGTGAGTTCTTCCGCGTGCACGCCCCCGCCTTCTTACAGCACCCGCCTGCAAGCACGGTGTTCGTGATGACCGAGCTGCCGCGACCCGAATTCCTGATCGAGGTCGAAGCCTTCGGCGTTGCCGATGCGAAAGTGCCGGGCTGGGAGACGCGCTACCGCGCCGGCGCGGCGTCCGCGGGCAATCTGCTGTTTCTTTCTGGTTGCGGCAGCGCGGCGAACGGTGAAAACGCGTCACGCTCCATCGAGCAGCAGACCACCGCGGCGCTCGACAAGCTCCGAGCAGCGACGGAAGGCGCCGGAAGCTCGTTGGATAAAGTCATCAAGACCACCTTGATGCTGCGCGATCTCGGCGACTATTCGGCAATGCGTGCGACCGAGCTCGCCTACTATCGGCAACATGCGCCACCACTCGTCGTGAGCCCACCCGCCAGCACGTTCATGCAGGTGCCGGCGATCGGCGACGATCCCCACGCACGGTTTCAAATCGACGCAATCGGTGTGATGTAGCCAAGAAAAAGACCGGTGTCGTTACCGACACCGGCCGCATTCAAAGCTCGACTGCCGCGGCGAAGCCGCAACCGCCGATCAGAAGTTCTTCGTGTACTCGAGGCCGAAGCGCGACGGCAGGGCCTTCCACACGAACGGGTGCGTGTACTCGTCGTTGTACTTCTCGTTGAGCACGTTCCTGCCCCACAGCGTTGCCGACCAGTCCTTGCCTTTGAAGCCAAGGCGCATGTCGAGCAGGTTGACCGGGTCGCGCGGTGACGTGTCCCACGCCAACGGCGTGACGGAAGGATCACCCGGGCCCCAATAGGTCTTGCCGATGATCCGGTAGTCGCCGCGCAGCACCAGGTCCGCACCCTTGAAGGCATGCGTCGGCTTGGTCCAAGTGGCACCGAGGTTGAACGTGTAGTCCGACGACAGCGGCGCGTGCTTACCGACGACATACGGGATCTGCGCGTCCGCTTTGATCTTGCTGTCGGTCAGAGCCACGCCAACGTTGAGATCCAACCGGTCGGTGAGGAGCGCGTTCATCTCGAACTCGATGCCGTTGTAATGCACCTTGTCGAGGCTACCCAAGTTCTGCGTGCTCGAGGCCACGAGGAAGATGAAGTAATACGCGCCGGTGAGATCCGTCGAGTAGACGGCCGCGTTCAAATTTACGCGCTTGTTCGCAAGCTGCGTCTTCACGCCGAACTCGATCGTATCGGCGATCTGTTGATCGAACGTGTTGAACACGCCGGCGACGCCGGCCAACGCAACGCCCGATTGATTGAAGCCGCCGCTGCGGAAGCCGCGGCTCAAGTCGCCATACAACGTAACGCCATCGGTCGGCCGAAAGCGAACCGTGAACTTGGGCTGCATCGCGTCCCAGGTCACTTTGCGCTTCTGGCCGGTCACGAGATCGCTCGCGAGCACCGCCGGAATAAATCCCTTCGGGGTCTCGGTCGTCTGCTCGCGCGTGTCCTCGTCGTAGCGCAGCGAGAACGTGCCGTCCCACTTGCTGCTGAAGTCGTACGCCAACGATCCGAACAACGCCCATGCGAAGTTGTTCTGTGAGTCCGACAGATACGTGACCTGTGGATTCGGGATCGAGAGATCGAACGGCAACCCGGTCGTCGTGTGCGGCGTCTTGTACACGCGGGTCACGCCCGTGCCCGTGTCGAGCAGATTGCCGGTGCCGATGAACCGATCCGTCGAGAGCAGGTAAGCACCGGCGCTCCAGCGGAACCGATCCGTTTCCGACGACGCGTAACGGAACTCCTGGCTCAGCGTGCTCACCTCGAGGTACTGGCTCTGATTCCAGTCACCGAAGAACGGGCTCGGGGTCAGCGGCGGCTGACCATTGAACACGGGGAAGAAGATCTCGTTGAACGAGTGACCGAGCGGGCGGAAGTCGAAGGCATCGCCGGTCAGCAACTCCTTCAAGCTGTCCCATGCCGTGATCGATGTGAAGGTACCCTTGTTCCCCTTGATGTCGAATCGCATGGACAGCTCGTCCATGTCCTTCAAGCCCTCGCCGGGATTGTTGACGAGGATCGGCAACCCCGTGTAGTTCGAGTTGTTGACGTCGCCAGCTGGAATGGTGACGCCGCTCAACACGTTCGCGTTCGGCACGCCGACGGCGGCGCCCAAACCCCTTTGATCGTCGTTGATGACGAAGTAAAGCGCGGTCGTCGTGATACCCGAGTGGGCGTAACGGAAGTCACCCTTCAAGCGATCGTTCGGCTCCCACGTAAACCGCACGCGGCCGGACACGTCTTTGTACGGATCCGCTTTCTGGTGCAGGTACTCGTTCTCGAGGTAACCGTCCGTGTCGTTATAGTTCAACGACGCGCGATACTTCCACGTCTTGCTGTCGCCGAGCGGCCCGCTGATCGCGCCCTGAAACTCGTAGCCGGGACCCGAGTCGACGCCGACGCGCAGCTTGCTCTCGAACGTATCGCTCGGCTGCTTCGTAGTGATGGTGACTGCGCCGCCGATCGCGTTGCGCCCGTAGAGCGCGCCTTGCGGCCCCTTCAGCACTTCGATCTGCTCGACATCGAACAGCTGCTGATTGAACTGCGCGGGGTTCGTCATCACCACGCCGTCGACCACGACGGCCACGGGCATGTCGCTGTTACGCGCCTGCGAGATACCGCGAATCGTGATGAACGAGTTGCCGGGATTCTGTGTCTGCACGATCGTGACGTTCGGCGTCAGCGCGATGAAGTCGTGCGGCTTGTTGATGCCGGCCGACTCGATCTCGAGCGCTGTGAATGCCTTGATCGCCGCCGGCGCCTCTTGGGCCGATTCCGAGCGCATGCGCGCGGTGACGACGATTTCCTCGAGTGCCTGTTGCGCCAGCACCGGGGTTGCCACCAAAGGCGAAACCAGCAAACCAATGCGGACGACCGAGCGCCCTCGTCGTGATGCGGTCATGAGCTTCCCCCCAGGGATATTTGCAGTAAGTAACTACTGTATCCCCGGCGTGCGTTCTTCACAACAGCAAGAACGTTCGCAGCGCTCTAGGCAGCGATTGTTTGTCGCGTGATCACAACGGCAAGCGCGAACACTGCGTATGAGCGGCGCGCAATGAACACCCCGCAGCGCTAGGCCGCGAGGCGTTCGAGTTTGCCGCGAGCAGAGTGGCTCTAGTTCTTGTCCTTTTCCTTATCGATGTGGTGCTTCTCGATAGCCGCGCCCGCAACACCCCCTGCCACCGCCGCGCATCCGCAGAGCGCGATTTGCGACAGCACGAGCATGGACACCACCACCAGCTTTTTCATGTTCGCGTTCATAAGTACCTCGTCAGCGTTCGACTCTTCGTACGCATCACTGTGTGCTGCCTTGGTGATGGCAACCGTGCGATCTCATACATTGCGATGAAGACCCTGTGGCGAGGCGGGTCGCCAAAAAGCGACCCGCACACCCAAGCGCTGCTACCGCCGCAATCACAGCCGTAGCGCCAGTTTCACGGCCTGTCGAGCACGCAAACCGCGCGCTGAGCCGATCGGCGTGTCTGCAATCACGAATCGGTCATACATAAGTAATCATTGAGGTTTGCGTTCGAACCGACGTGTCGCTGTCGGCGAACGGGGACAGTTTTCACAGCGTTAGCGGCCGTCACGAGCCCCTCCGGCGACGCCCCGCCTCACTTTCCCCGCGATGGCACGGATGTTGGAGAGCCGCCATCAAATCAATGACGCGGGGAATCAAGAATGACGGTCGGCCTCAAACGCCTTCAATGGCTGGTGATCACGCTCACGATCTTCGCAACGTCCACATTCTCGGTCGCACAGGCTCAGACGCGCTCGCATAATCGACCGCCCGTGATCTCGGGCACCCCTGCGACCACCGTCACCGCAGGCAGCGCGTATTCGTTCACACCCACGGCGAGCGATCCCGAAGGTCGGCTGCTTACGTTCATGATCAACAACCGTCCGGCGTGGGCCACCTTCAGCCGGACAAATGGGCAGCTACAGGGAACGCCGCAAAGCGCGAGCGCCGGCACGTACGGCAACATCACCATAGGGGTAAGCGACGGGCGCAGAATCGCGTGGCTCCCGGCGTTTAGCATCGCCGTCACGGCAGCCGCCGGCAATTCCGCGCCGACGATCAGCGGCACTCCGCCCACTTCTGCGAAGCCCGGCGTGCAGTACACGTTTCAACCAAGCGCGGCGGACGCCAACGGCGATCCGCTGACGTTCAGCATTGCGAACCGTCCGTTGTGGGCCACCTTCAACGCCACCACCGGCGCGTTGGCGGGTATGCCCACGGCGACTTCGGTCAGCGGCACGAACATCATCATCAGCGTCAGCGACGGCAAGCTGTCGGCATCGCTTCCGGCGTTCGCGATCAATGTTGTTGCGAGCGCCAATGCTCCGCCGGTGATCAGCGGTGCGCCGCCGACTTCTGCGACGGTTGGAACAGCGTACGCGTTCACGCCAACCGCGAGCGATGCCAACGGCGACGCCTTGACGTTCAGCATCGCCAATACACCGGCCTGGGCAACGTTCAGCACCAGCACGGGCCGCCTGCAAGGCACGCCGGCGGCGGCGAACGTCGGCAGCTCAACCAATATCATCATCAGCGTGAGCGATGGGCAGAGCACGACGTCGCTGCCCGCCTTCGCGATCGCGGTAAGCGCAGCATCGTCGAACGCGGCACCGACCATCAGCGGTACGCCACCGACCGCCGCGACCGTCGGAACCGCGTACGCGTTTCAGCCGACCGCGAACGATGCCAACGGCGACCCGCTGACGTTCAGCATCGTCAATCAACCGACGTGGGCGACTTTCAGCACCAGCACGGGCCTCTTACAGGGCACACCCGCGGCGGCAAACGCCGGCGCCTGGCCGAACATCACCATCCGAGTGAGCGATGGGAAGATCACCACGTCGCTGCCTGCCTTCGCGATCACGGTGAGCGGCGCCACCACCACCGGCTCGGCGACGCTGAACTGGCAGCCGCCGACGCAAAACACCGACGGCTCGGCATTGACGAATCTCGCCGGATTCAAAGTGTACTGGGGCACTTCGCAGGGCACGTACCCGAACTCGGTGACGCTGAACAACCCGGGGCTCGCGAGCTACGTCGTCGGGAACCTTACGTCCGGCACGTACTTCTTCGTGGTGACCTCGATCAACGCAACCGGCTCGGAGAGCGCGCGATCAAACTCGGCAAGCAAAACGATCCCGTAGCGCAGGCGCTCCGGGAGGCTTGGTCGCGTCGCGCGAGCTACGGCGCGTCGAGTGCAACAAGCCGGCGCCAAGGCTGGCTGACGACACTACGGCGCGTCGACCGCCACGGCTCGGCCCCAAAGCTTGCTCGTGATGCGGCGCGCGGCGGCGAGATCGCCGGTGGACCAGAAGCGCTCCGTGGGCGCTTCCCCCGATTTCGCGGCGGCCGGCAATTTACGCACGACTTGCCGCGCCACAGCCTCACCCGTGTCGATGAGCCGCACTTCGGGGCCGACGAGATCCGCGATCACGGGCTTCAAGAACGGGAAGTGCGTGCAGCCGAGCACGAGCGTGTCGGCGCCGCGCGCGATCAGCGGCTGCGTGTAGCGCTCGACGAGCACGCGTGTGGCGGCGCTATCGAGCTCACCGGCTTCCACCTGTTCGACTAGACCGGGGCAGGCTTGCATCACGATCTCGACGCTGCCGGCGTATTGCTCGAGCAGCGCGGCGAAGCGCGAGCTCTCGAGCGTGCCGACGGTCGCGAGCACGCCGACCACGCCGCTACGCGTCGCGGCCACGGCCGGCTTCACAGCCGGTTCCATCGCGACGATCGGCAACGTGAACCGCTCGCGCAAAAACGCCGCTGCGGCCGCGGTCGCCGTGTTGCACGCGATCACGACAACGGCTGCGCCCTCATCGACCAGAAACTGCGTGAGCGCGAGCGAGCGCTCGCGAATGTAGTCTTGCGACTTGTCGCCGTACGGCACGTGGCCTGAGTCGGCCACGTAGAGGAGATCGTGCTGCGGCAACGCGGCACGAATGTGTTTCAGCACGGAAAGGCCGCCGACGCCGGAATCGAATACGCCGATCGCGGTCACGGCCACTGCTTGCGATCCATCGCCGCTAGTGCGGCGCGACGCGCTCGCCCGAGAACACCTTCGAGCCGTCGGCAAGCGTCACGGCGTGTGCGACGCGGCCGCTGGCGTTCTTCACGTCGACGTAGAACCGCGCGTGCGGGTTCACCCATTCCAGGTTCGTGACTTTACCCACCACTTTGACAGGCTTCGCCGAATCAAAGACGGACGCGAACGAATGGTGCGCCTGCGCCGCCGTTCCACCGAGCAGTAGCGCGCCCACCCACATGCCTGCCAACAGCTTTTTCACGTTCATCCCCGCAATGCGTCCACAGCAACTGAGCCAGTCACTCTAGTCCGCACCCCTCCCCCCGGCAACCAAAGAGTTCTCTCTTCGCCGCTAGGCGTTCGCGACAGGAGTCGTCAAGCTCCTGGCGAGCGCGCCGCATTGGCGCGCACCGCTGCGGCCAGGAACTTCGTGAGTCCCTCACCGCCCTGCTTGTCGATGTTCGTCGCGTACCGCGTGTCGGCTTCCCACATGTCGGCGAGGTTCGCGTGCATCTTGCGGCTGCACGGATAGAACCAGCGATCGAACGACAACCGATGGCGCTCCGCCACGTCCATCGCTCGCTCGTCGTCGGGCGCGATGCCTGCCTTCAGTGCCGCGAACGCCTCGGCGTAGATCGCGCCTTGCTCTTCTTTGCAACGCAACCAATCCGCTTCCGTGTACGACGTCCGGCGCTGCTGCGAAACCTTGTACGCATCGGTGGTGCCCCAGCGCTGCTTCGCTTCGTCCTCGTACTTCTCGTGATCGAAACCGTCGAAGATCTTCTTAAGGTCCACTTTCGTGCCCACGTACGTATCCTCCTTATCTACCGCGTCTTCGAGCGCCGCGAGCGCGGCGTC
>PMCP01000105.1:0-2757 GCA_003155415.1 Gammaproteobacteria bacterium
GGCACGAAGATGATCCACATCGGCCGCAACACGCGCAGCACGATCATCTCGAAGGGCATCTCGGCCGGTCACGGCCAGAACTCGTATCGAGGCCTGGTCAAAGTGCTGCCCACTGCTCACGGCGCGCGCAATTACACACAGTGCGACTCTCTGTTGCTTGGCGATGAGTGCGGCGCGCACACATTTCCGTACATCGAATCGCGCAACCGTTCCGCACGCGTCGAGCACGAAGCCACTACTTCGAAAATCAGCGAAGACCAGTTGTTCTACTGCCGGCAACGCGGCTTGTCGGAAGAGGACGCCGTGAATCTGATCGTGAACGGCTTTTGCCGCGAAGTATTCAAGGAACTGCCAATGGAGTTCGCCGTCGAGGCCCAAAACCTGCTGAACGTAAGCCTCGAAGGCGCCGTAGGCTGACAGGGAGTCCCACAATGTTGACGATCGAGAATTTGCACGCCCGCGTGGGCGACCGCGAGATCCTGAAAGGCCTGAGCCTGCACGTGCCGGCCGGCGAGGTGCACGCGATCATGGGCCCGAACGGCTCGGGCAAGAGCACGTTGGCCCAAGTGCTCGCGGGTCGCGAGGACTACGAGGTCACGGCCGGCCGGGTGCTGTATCAGGGTCAGGACCTGTTGGCACTGCCACCCGAGGAACGAGCCCGCGCCGGCGTGTTCCTGGCGTTCCAGTACCCGATCGAGATTCCGGGGGTTAACAACGCGTACCTCCTGAAGACCGCGTTGAACGCACAGCGGCAGGCGCACGGACTGCAGCCGATGGATGCTTTCGAGTTCATGAAGCTGATTAAGACGAAAATGGAACTCGTTCATGCGCCTAAAGATTTTCTGAGCAGGAACGTGAACCAAGGCTTCTCCGGCGGTGAGAAGAAGCGCAACGAGATCCTGCAGATGCTCTTGCTCGAACCAAAGCTCGCCGTGCTCGACGAGACCGACTCCGGTCTCGACGTCGACGCCATGCGAATCATTTCCCACGGTGTGAACAGCCTGCGCTCGGCCGACCGGTCGATGCTGGTCGTGACCCACTATGAGCGGCTGCTCGAGCTGATCGTGCCGGATCGCGTGCACGTGTTGGCCGGAGGTCGCATCGTGAAGTCCGGGGACCGCGAGCTCGCGCGAGAGCTCGATCAGCGCGGCTACGACTGGCTGCAGACCGGAGCCAAGGCGTGACGGCCACTCTGCCCTCCCTGGCCGATCGCCCCCTGCCAGGCGCAGGCGCTACGTGGCCCCGGCGACGCACCGCGCTCGCCGAGCTCGCCGCAGCCGGCTGGCCTCAGCGGCGCCGGGAGCGCTGGCGTTACACCGACCTCGAGCCGCTGGCACAAGCCGGCTTCAACGTCGCACCCGCGGCACCGGGCGACGCGGAGCTGCAGACCGCAGCGGCCATGCTCGAGTCGTTGACGGGCAGCGCGCCGCGGTTGGTGTTCGTGGACGGCCACTTCAGCCGCCAGCTGTCCGGGGCTCTGCCCTCGGGACTGGAAGCACTCGATCTCGACGCCGAGTGGGGGAAATTCGATAGCGGTTGGGCGGGCAGCATCCCGACCACCGAGCATCCGCTCGCAGCATTGAACACCGCGTTCAATCAACGGGGCTTGTGGGTACGGGCGCATGCGGGCGCGGAGCCACTGCAACCCGTGCACGTCGTCCACATCGGCTCGCACCGGCCGCAGCTCGCGGCGCAGCCTCGCGTGCTGCTCGAGATCGGCGAGGGCGCACGGCTCACGCTGATCGAGCACATCGTCGACGCCGGAACGGGCGCGGGCTGGCTAAACGTCGTTACGCAGGTCCGACAAGGCGCGCGGTCCCAGCTCGATCTCTATCGTTTACAGCAGCACGGCGAGCAGCAAGCGCATACGTCACTGCTTGCGGCGGAGCTCGCCGCCGATGCGGAGCTGCGTGTCGGCTATATCGACTTGGGTGGCCGCCTCGTACGCAACGACATCGACATTGCGCTGCGCGAACGCGGCGCGCGTGTCGAGCTCTTCGGCCTGTTCGTCGCGGGCGCGGGCCAGCATCTCGATAACCATACGACGATCGTGCACGCCGCGCCCGAGACGCACAGCGACGAAGCCTTCCGCGGCATCATTGGCGACCATGGTCGCGGCGTATTCAACGGCAAGGTCGTGGTTCGACCAAAGGCTCAGCGCATCGACGCTCGCCAGAGCAACGACAACTTGCTGCTCGGCTCGCACGCTGAAATCGACACTAAACCGGAGCTCGAGATCTACGCCGATGACGTCAAGTGCAGCCACGGCACAACGGTCGGCGAGCTCGACGAGGACCACCTGTTTTACTTGCGCGCCCGCGGCCTCAACGCCGACGATGCGCGCCAGATACTGACCACGGCGTTCGCGGCGAGCGTGCTCGAACGCGTGCGGGATGAGCCCTTGCGTACGCGCCTCCTCGATCTCGTCGCCGCCCGGCTGGGCGCCTTGAAGGAGAAGGTGGCGTGAGCACCGCAGCGGATAGGCGCGTGCCGCTCCTGCGCAGCGATTTCGCCGGCCTGCGAGCCGACTTCCCTGCTTTGCACCAGCTCGTGCACGGCAAGCCGCTCGCGTATCTCGACAACGCGGCATCGAGTCAGGCCCCAAACCCGGTGCACGAGGCCGTTGCCCAGCAGCATCGTCTGAACCATTCGAATGTGCATCGCGGCGTTCACTTGCTGAGCGAACGCTCCACGGCCGCGTTCGAGGGCGCACGCGAAAAGGTTCGGCGTTTCATCAATGCCGCATCGACCGAGGAA
>PMCP01000105.1:2777-16631 GCA_003155415.1 Gammaproteobacteria bacterium
AGCCTCGACATTGGGGCGTTCGAAGCACTGCTCGGAGCGCGGACGCGAATCGTTGCCATCACGCACGTATCGAACGCGCTCGGCACCGTGAACCCCGTCGCCGCGCTGGTTGCGGCAGCTCATCGCGCGGGCGCGGTCGTGCTCGTCGACGGCGCGCAGGCGGTGCCACACATGCGCATCGACGTGCAGGCGCTCGACTGCGACTTCTACGCATTTTCAGGACACAAGATGTTTGGCCCCACCGGCATCGGCGTGCTCTACGGCAAGCGCGCGCTGCTCGCGGCCATGCCGCCTTATCAAGGCGGCGGCGACATGATCCTGACGGTCAGCTTCGAGGGCAGCACGTACAACGCCCTGCCCTATAAGTTCGAAGCGGGGACACCCAATATCACGGGCGCCGTGGGGCTCGGAGCGGCCGTCGACTATCTCGAAGGCATCGACTTCGACGCAGCTGCCGCGCACGAACATGCGCTGCTCGAGTACGCAACGGCGCGGCTACTCGACGAGATCCCCGGCGCACGCGTGATCGGCACGGCGGCGCCCAAGACCGGGGTACTTTCGTTTGTCGTCGACGGCGTGCACCCTCACGATCTCGGCACAATCGTGGATCGCGAGGGTGTCGCAATCCGCACCGGGCATCACTGTGCAATGCCAATCATGGAGCGCTACTGCATACCGGCGACTGCGCGCGCCTCGTTTGCCTTCTACAACAATCGCACTGACGTAGACCGCTTGATCGTTGGTTTGCGCCGAGCTGTGGAGATTTTCCGTGGATGACGTCGAAGAGCTATACCGACAAGTGATCCTCGATCACAACCGCAACCCGCGCAATTTCGGGGAGATTGGCGATGCCACGCGCGTGATTTCGGCGGTCAATCCGTTGTGCGGCGACAAGCTCACGCTATACGTAAAGGTCAGCGACGGCACAGTCACGGACATCAGCTTCAAAGGCAGCGGCTGTGCGATCTCCGTCGCGTCATCGTCGCTGATGACCGAGCGCGTCAAAGGCGCCACGGTCCCTGACGCTCTGCGTCTGTTCGATCAGATGCACGACCTCCTGACGGGTGCGCACGACCACGAACCCGCCGAGGACCTGGATAAGCTCGCGGCGCTTGGCGGCGTTCGCGAGTATCCATCGCGCGTGAAGTGCGCAAGCCTCGCGTGGCATGCGCTGAAGGCAGCCGTGGCCGACGACGGTGGCAAAGCGGTGACCACCGAGTAGCGTCATGTACCACTCCCAGAACGAGCCCGTAACGCTATCGCGTGACTGCCCCGCCGTGCTCATCCCGGCGGGCGAACGCGTCACGCTGCCCGAAGGCACCACAGGGTTTCTGACCCAGGCGCTCGGCGGCAGCTTCACGATCTACATCGAAGGCAATCTGTTCCGCGTTGCCGGCCGCGACGGCGACGCGCTCGGCAAAACGCCGCTGCTCGGACCCGAACTGCCCGAAGATGCTACCGAGGCGGAGATCGAAGGCGCTGCCTGGCAGCAGATGCGCACCTGCTACGACCCCGAAATCCCGATCAACATCGTGGAGCTCGGCCTGGTCTACGAGTGCAAGATCGAGACCGCGGAATCCGGCGGGCGCATCGTCAAAATCAAGATGACGCTGACCGCGCCGGGTTGCGGCATGGGCGACATCCTGGCGCAGGACGTCCGCGAAAAGGTCGAGCAGATTCCAACGGTCGAGCGAGCCGATGTCGAAGTCGTCTTCGATCCGCCGTGGAACCGCTCGATGATGTCGGAGGAAGCTCGCCTCGAAGCCGGCTTGTTCTGACCGGGTAGCGCCGTGAAGCGTCTGATTCTGCTGCGTCACGCCAAGTCGAGCTGGTCGGAAGACGGCCTGCCGGATTTCGAGCGGCCCCTGTCCGGCCGCGGCGAGCGTGATGCGCCGCGCATGGGAGCGCGCCTGCGCGAGCGCGGCATCCGACCCGACCTCGTGCTGTCGAGCCCGGCTCTGCGGGCCCACCGCACGGCGAAGCTGGTCGGGGGCGCGCTCGACTATGCCAACGACGAGATCCGTCTCGACACGAGACTGTATCTCGCCACTCCGTTCGAAATCCTGGCCGTGGTTGTGGAGCAGGCGGACGCCGTTGATAGCCTGCTCGTCGTGGGCCATAACCCCGGGCTCACCGACCTGACGAATCTGCTGGCGCCGGAACTCGATCTCGCGAACCTGCCGACGGCAGGCACCGTCGCAATCGACTGCGCCACCGAGCGCTGGGCGGAGATTCGCACCGCTCAAAGGCGTCTCGTCTACTACGACTACCCCAAGAACACGAGCACTACGGCTGATTGACCGGCCCGCGCTGGCGCACGCGCAATAGCAGCCGCCGCGTGCGCTTGTCGGGTCGGCCGCTCGTTGGCGGCGCAAACGCCGGCCGCAAGGCACGCTGCTCGGCCGCCACCCGGCGGCGCTCGATCGACTCGGTAGTCTCGACGTAAGTGGTCGCGGCCTCGGGCGCCGGGCCACGACGCGCCGGAATCGCGGCGATGTGCACGTCCCGCGCGCTGTCGTCGCGCAGCTCTACGATGAGTGCATCGCCAATCTTGACCGCATGCGCCGGTTTCACGCGCTGGCCGTTCAGGCGAACGTGACCGGCGCGCACGGCTTCAGCGGCGACGCTACGCGTCTTGAAGAATCGCGCACACCAGAGCCATCGATCGATCCGGAGACGCTCTTGTTCTGCGTCGTCGCTCATCGCTCACTGCACGTCGCAAAAACAGTACGCGTACACACCGCGTGGGTCGTTCCAGCGCGCGATGAACGCGAGCGGTTCGAGCGCCGACTCAACTGCCTGCGCCACCAATTGAGACCAGTGCGGCAAGCCGAAGACCTTGTCGACCAGCGGAACCGCCTTCGTTGCGAGCGACATCGCGAGCCTCTCGCTGAACGTGAGGTCCGGCTCGATGTACTCGACGCCGTAGCGTCCTTCCGGGAGCTTCGCGAGCGTAGCCGCAGCCTTCAGCGCCTCCGCGAACGTGCCGAGGTGATCGACGAGCCCACGATCAAGCGCGTCCGTGCCCACCCAAACGCGCCCCTGCGCGGCCGCCTCGATCTGCTCGACGGGCCGGCTGCGATGCTCGGCCACCTTACTGATGAACTCCGCGTACGTATTCTTCACCGACTCGCGGATCAAACCCTTCGTGGCGTCGCTCATGGGGCGCGTGGCATCGAACCCGCCGGAGAGTTGCGTCGTGCCGATACCATCCACGTGCACACCCAACGCGGCCAGCGTGCGGGGAAAAGTCGGGATCGTCGCGCCGACACCGATCGAGCCCGTCAACGTCGTGGGGCTCGCCCAGATCTCGTTCGCCGCCATCGAGATCCAATAGCCGCCGGACGCGGCCACGCTACTCATGGACACGACGAGCGGCCGACCGGAATCCTTGAACACTTGGAGCTCGCGCAAGATCACGTCGGAGGCAAAGGCGCTGCCTCCGCCGGAATCCACGCGCAACACGAGCGCTTTAACCTTAGTATCGAGCCGCATCCTGCGAATCAGCTCCGCAAGCGAATCGCCGCCGATGCTGCCGGACGGCTGGCGACCATCCAGAATCGTGCCAGAGGCAACGATGACCGCGACCTTATCGACACTGCGTGCCGGCTTCCGCGCGAGATCCAGCGAGCGGACGTAGTCGTCGAGGTCAATACTCGTGTAATCGTCGCCGCCGTTCTCCGGCGTCACCTCCTCACCGACCGCCGTGCGGATACGCTCGCGCATGGCGTCTCGAGTGAGCAATTCGTCGACGAGCCCGTAGTCGACTGCGAGTTTGGCCGTGTCACCGCCGGCGTTGGTCAACAGTTTGACGATGTCGTCGGCGTAGCTCTGTAACGCGGGGCCGGGTAACTTGCGGGCGGTGGTGACGTCGGCTTGATAGGCGTTCCACAGCGCGCCGAGATAGGCGCGGCTCGCCTCTTCGTCCTGCGGCGACATACCGTCGCGTGTGATCGGCTCGACGAACGACTTGTATTCGCCGACGGTCCAGACGTTGTAATCGATGTAGAGCTTGTCGAGCGCCGACTTGTAATACGGCAGGTACCGGCTGTAGCCGTCGACGAGCACCATACCCATCGGGTGCATGTACACACGGTCCGCCTGCGCCGCGAGGTAGTACTGGTCGCGTGAGAACGAGTCTCCGACCGCGATAACGGCTTTGCCGCTCTCCCTGAAATGCGCGAGCTCCGCGGCGACTTCCTGCAGCTTGCTCAAGCCTCCGCCACCCATGCCGTCGAGCTGTAGCACCACGGTCTTGATGCGCGCGTCATCGCGCGCCGCGCGCAGTGCCTCGATGATGTCTCTCACCAGCGTTTCCTGCAGCGGAGTGCCCCGAGCGCGCGCGACGGTGCGAGTCAGGGGATCGCCGGATAGCTGATCAACGAGGTTGCCCTTGGGCGCAATCACGAGCGCTGCGGCGCCCGGCACCAGTACGCGGTCCTCGAACGCGGCGACGATCACTACCAGAAAGATGAAGAGCAAAACGAGGAGGTGTAGAAACCTGCGCAACCCGTCGAGCCCGTGCCAGACAGCCTTCAAAATCCGTATCGGCCATGCGCGCTTTTCCATACGTGTCCCTACTTAGAAGTCAGCCGCGATGCAGCAGCATTAAAGACAAACCCGGCCAAAATGCAATGATGATGACCGCAAGCAGCGAGACGAGCAGGAAAGGTTGTGCGGCCCAATAGATTTCGGTGATGTCTTTCTCGAACCTGTGGCTCGCGATGAATAGGTTCAGCCCGTGCGGCGGCGTCAGGTAGCCGAGTTCCATCGCCGCGAGAAAGATGATCCCAAGGTGCACCGGATCCACGCCGAACTGCGAGGCTACGGGCAGCAGCAGCGGCACAATGAGTACGGTGGCGGAGAAGATGTCGAGAATCGCAGCGAGAACCAGCAGAAACACCAGCAGCACCAAGAGAAACGTGTTCGGCCCACTCACATACTGGCTGACAAGAGCGAACATCTGCTGCGGCACGCCAGCATCGATCATGTAGTTCGTCGACGCCAACGAGACGCCGAGGATCACCAGAATGGCGCCGATCAGGACCGTGGACTCACGCATGATGCGCGGCAGGGCTCGCCATGGCACCTCGCGCAGGATCACGCACTCGACCAGCACCACGTACAACGCCGTGACTGCCGCGGCCTCGGAGACCGCGAAATACCCGCTGTAGATACCACCGAGCACCACGAACGGCAGCGGCAGATCCCAACGCGCGTTTCGGATCGCGCCCCACACCGCCGAGACGGATCGCACCGCGGGACCCCGGGGCACGTTCCGGTTGCGCCAGAGGCTGTAGGCCGACAACAGCGCGATCATCAGTGTTCCCGGCAGCAAACCGGCGACGAACATCTCGTCTATCGGCGCCTGCGCCACGACGCCATACAGAATTAGCGGCAGCGAAGGTGCGAACAACAGACCGAGACTGCCCGACGCCGTGATCAAGCCAAGGTTGAATCGCTCGTCGTAACCCGCTTCGGTTAGGGCCGGCATGAGCACCGCGCCGAGCGCGATGATCGTCACCCCCGATGCGCCGGTGAAGGCTGTGAGCAGCGCGCATACCACGAGGCAGATGATTGCGAGCCCGCCGGGGAGCCACCCGACCAGGGCTTGCGTGAGACGCAACAGGCGACGCGGCGCGTGACCCTCGCTCAGCAGAAACCCGGCGAACGTGAACAACGGAATCGCCACGAGCACCGGTGTCTCGGACAAGCCGAAGAACTCGATCGCCACGACGGACAGGTTCACACCCTCGCGGTGAAACCCGAGCATCGCGCTCGCGCCAATCACGGCGAACAGAGGCGCACCGAGAAGGGTCACCACGAGCAACGCGATGGCGCCGAGAATCATGGCTGCGCCGCTCTGGTTGCGGGCATGCGATTCAATGCACGCAGAACCGCGCGTGCCAGGAACTGCCAGGCGCTCAACGCGAATGCAACCGGCAACGGCGCTTGGAGCCACCACGCAGGGACGACATTCAACAACGTGTCGCCGAATTCACGTGAGTCCGCCACGAAGGACACGGCATAGCGAGCGAGGAGCGCACAGAAGGTGGCAGCGAACAGATCCGCGGCAACCCCCGCGCCGGTTTGGAGCGGTCGCGGCAGCCAGCGCGTTACCGCGCCCATCGTGAGATGACGGCCCTCGCGGCTCGCCGCCACAGTGCCAAGCAGCGCAAGCCAGAGCACGACCAGGCGAATCAGGCCGTCGCTCCAATTGACCCCAATCGAGAAGAAGTTGCGAAGAACGATCTGAGCCGTGGCGAACAGCACGAGGCCGCCGAGCACCACGACGATCAACGTCGTTTCAATTGTCCGACCGAGACGTTCCGCTCGCGCCCACCAGGAATGCTCGGGCCGATCGTTCAAGCGGCCTCAACGCGCCTGATCAGGATGCGCACGCCGGTAGTCAGCCAGCACCGCCAGTAGTTGATCCAGGAGCGGCACGTCGATATCGGAGCGTTGGCGTAGCTTGGGATAGAGGCCCTCGATCGTCCGGCGCCAACCTTCGACATCGGTGGCGTTGACGTTGACCGTTTGCAGGCCGGCCTTCGCCAGCACTTCCATGGCCTTGCGATTATCTTCACGTGATTCGCGGTCGAGCTGGCCAAGATGGCGCGCCATGACCTCGCGCACGATTTTCTGATCGTCAGGCAGCAACGCGCTGAAGGCGCTTTTCTCTATCGCGAAAACGCCCATCGAATACGAAACAGGGAGCGCGGTGATGTACTTGACCTTCGTGTGCCACTGCAACACGAGCGCCGTGACGGGCGATGCAAACGTAATCTCGATCAGTCCCGTCTGCAGGCCCGTTAAGACGTCTGTCACCGGCAATGCAACGGGCGACAAGCCCATGGTTTCCATCGCGAGGAAGCTGATCTGATCGCCTTCCGGCACCCACACCTTCTTGCGCCGCATCTCGTCGACACTGTGAACGGGCTCGTTCGACAACGGGTTCGCGAAGCCGCCTTCCGTGAAGCCAAAGCTCACGAAACCTGCTTTGTCGAGGCCCGCGGCCATCACCGGGTCGATCTTCGCGCGAACTGCGTCGACCTCTTCCTGCGAGCGGAACAGCAGCGGGATGCCGTACACGTTCATTCCCGCGTAGCGCTCGACGAGCCCACCGGACGAGAAAGCGCCACCCTGCAACTGCCCGACGCGAATCTTGCGGAGCACCTGGGCGTCGTTGCCCATGACGCCACCTGGATAGAACTTCATGGTGACGCGGCCGGCCGTGCGCATCTTGACCTCGTCGGCCCCGGCTCGCATCTCTGCGATCCAGTGCGAGCCGTCGGGTGCGACACTCGCGATCTTGAGATCCGCCGCGGCCGCGGTTCCGCTCAGCAATGCGACCAGCGCGAACCCGAGCAACCGTCTACAGAAGTGCCCTGCTCTGCGTCCCAGCATCAGAAGTACTCCTTCGACGTCGCCAGCAAAATCGCGGCTTCCTGTTTCGCCAGCACATTGAACAACGTGTAGCCGGGCGATTCGACCGACGCGCTCAACACTTCGTTGAGCAATCGATCGTGCAACTCCTGATCGAACACGAGGCGTGCATAGCGACGCGCGTATTCTACCTTGATCGACAAATCACGCCCCTGCGAGAGCTCGATTGCACGCTCGAAGTGTTGCTTCGCTACGTCGGGTTGGCCGCCGAGCGCCGGCGGTCGCAAGGAATCCAAAATTCCGAGATAGCCGTGCACGGCGCCGTGCTGATAGGACTCATCGAGCTCGAGCGTGCGCTCCAGCACGGCCTGCACCCAGGGCAGCTCGGCAACCGCCGTCCAGTCCGAACTCGTGGCTTGAAGATTCGAGAGCCACCCGACCGCGTAGGAATAAAGCGGCCCAATGCTCTTGATATCGACGTTCTTGAGATCGGCCACGAGCCCGTCGTAGTCGGCAGTGCCCCAACGACACGCCGGCTCGTGGACGAGACATAGCGACTTCTGGCCGTAGCGGCGCGCCTTGTCGGTCAGCGTGACCGCGTGTTCCGCCGTAGCGAACCGCGAGCCGTACAGCGCGAACAGCTGTGCGCCGGCGGATAACAACCCTGGATTCTCGGGGTGCTGTGAGATCAATCCATCGAGGATCAGCAAATAGGCCGGCATACCGCTGCCCACGAGCTCTGGGTCGCTCTGATTCAGGATCGCGGCGGATAACGTCTCACTGGCTTTGACGCCGATCAGGCGTACGACGCAGCCGCTTAGGGCTGCCGCCGCCACGAGGACCGCGAGACCACGCAGTAAAGCGAAGCGTGCTGCCGACACTCGGACGGCGTCAGACCTTCTCTTTGATGCGCGCGGCTTTGCCGCTGAGGTCTCGGAGGTAGTACAACTTGGCTCTGCGGACATCACCACGTCGTTTCACCTTGATCTCCGCGACCGCAGGGCTGTGCGTTTGGAACACGCGTTCCACGCCTTCGCCGTGCGAGATCTTGCGGACCGTAAAGGAGGAATTCAGACCGCGATTCTTGATCGCGATGACGACCCCCTCATAGGCCTGCAGGCGCTCACGATCGCCTTCCGTCACGCGGACCTGGACCACTACCGTATCGCCCGGGGCAAATTCGGGAACGTCCTTTTTGAGCTGCTGCTGTTCGATTTCGTCAATGACCCTGGACATGGTTAGATCCTCTTACAATTCCCGTTCGCTGGTCGCGCGTGATGGCGCGCTATTCTACGCAAGTTCGCCGTCCGAATTCACTCGTTCGGCCTTGAATTCCGCCAGAAGCTCGCTTTCCTCTCCGCTCAACTCCCGCTCCGCGATGAGCCTCGGCCGTTTTAGCCACGTGCGGCCTAGCGCTTCCTTCAGCCGCCAGCGCCGGATGGCCGCGTGATCGCCCCCGAGAAGCACCGCAGGTACCGTCATGCCGTCAGCGATCTCCGGACGCGTGTACTGCGGACAATCGAGCAGGCCCGCCGTGTAGGAGTCCTGCACGTGCGAGTTCTCGTCGCCCAGCACGCCCGGCAGCAACCTCGCCACCGCGTCGATCACGACAGCCGCGGCCAGCTCGCCCCCGCTCAGCACGAAGTCGCCCAGTGCGACCTCCATCGGCACTTCAGCCGCGATTAGCCGCTCGTCGACGCCCTCGTAGCGACCGGAAACCAGCAACAGGCCAGGCGCCGCCGCCAGCTCGCGTGCCAGCGCCTGATCGAACGGCCGGCCTTGCGCCGTCAGCACGAGTTCCCGAGTGCCCGCTGGCAAACGCGAACGCATGGCGCGTATGGCGTCCCGCATCGGCTCGTACTTGAGCACCATTCCGGGGCCGCCGCCGTAAGGTCGGTCGTCGACGGTCCGATGGCGATCCGTCGCAAACTCGCGCGGCGAGATCTGCTCGAGCGACAAGAGTCCACGCTCGCGCGCCCGACCCACCACTCCAAACCGCACAACCGGCTCGACCAAGTCAGGCAGCAGCGATACCACGCCCACCCGGTACATCGCTCAGAAATCCCACGGCCAGTCGGCCACGACTCGCCCGGCCGCAAGATCCACTTCGTGAATCACGCGCCCGTGCACGAACGGAATCAGCCGCTGCGGCTCGCCGGCCAAGACCATGATGTCGTGGCCCCCATTCGACATCAGGTGATCGATCGTGCCGAGCACCCGACCGTCCAGGTTCCGCACCTCGAGCCCCTCGAGGTCCATCCAGTAGTACTCGCCCGGCGCGCATTCGGGCAACTCATCACGCTCAACGATGATCTCGGCGCCTATCAGCTCGCGGGCGTGCTCGCGATCGTCGAGGCCGCGCAGCTTCGCCACGACGCCCGCGCCCTGGGCATGCCCCGTTTCCACTTCGTAACGGCGCTCACCGCCTCGCGACTTCAAGGTCCACGTCGTGAACGAGACCACGTTGTCGCGCGGATTGGTATAGGAGTGAACCTTGACCCAACCCTTAACGCCGAAAAGGCCGCTAATGCGGCCGAGCGTCACTAGTTTGTGAGTCTTGGCGCTCACTGCGAAAACGCAGCGCGCGCGAGCGACTACGCCGCTGCGGCGCTGCCCCGGTGCTGCTTCAGGAGATCGGATACACGCTCCGAAGCCTGAGCGCCCTGCGCGACCCAGTGGTCGATGCGAGGTATGTCGAAGCGGAGCCGTTCCTCACCGCCCGTGGCGATTGGGTTGAAGAACCCCACGCGCTCGATGTACCGACCGTTACGCGGGCTGCGCGAATCGGTCACGACCACATGATAGAAGGGCCGCTTGACCGTACCGCCACGCGCCAATCGAATGACCACCATACGCTGTATCCTGCTCTGAAACGTTAGGGCGGCCCCACGGGCCGCCCTTTTGAGGCGCGGAATTCTACTGTGTTCGGCGGCCGAGCGTAAGCCCCGACAGCCCTCCGGTTAGCGGCGACCCCGAAACGGCGGCGGCCCTCCCCCCCCGCCCCCGCCTCGCATGGCGCCGAGCAGGCGCTGCATCCCGCCGCGCTTCGTCAGCTGCTTCATGGTCTTCGTGAGCTGCTCGTGTTGCTTCAGGAGCCGGCTGACCTCCTGGACGGGGAGACCCGCCCCGGCCGCGATCCGGCGCTTCCGCGACCCGTCAATGAGGCTGGGTTGCCGGCGCTCTGCGGGGGTCATCGAATCGATGATGCCGATCTGCCGCCGGAACTGCTTCGGATCGATCTTGGCCGACGCGGCGGCTAGCTGCTCGGGTTTCACGCCCGGCAGCTTGTCGAGCAGCTGGCCTATGCCGCCCATGTTCACGAGCTGTCGCAGCTGCTCACGGTAGTCCTCGAGGCTGAGCCGCTTCCCCTCTTTGAGCTTGCCGGCGACCCGCTCCATCTCTTCGCGGTTGACGCTCTGCTGGACCTGCTCGACGAGCCCGACGACATCGCCCATACCCAAGATCCGCGACGCGAACCGCTCGGGCACGAACGCCTCGAGCGCATCTACCTTTTCGCCCGTGCCGACGAGCTTGATCGGCAGACCCGTGACTTCGCGCACCGACAGGGCCACGCCACCACGCGCATCGCCGTCGGTCTTGGTCAGGATCACGCCCGTCAGCGGCAATGCCTCATGGAACGCACGCGCCGAGTTCACCGCATCCTGGCCCGCCATCGAGTCGACGACGAATAGCGTCTCCGACGGCTCGACGAGCCGATGCAGCTCGCGGGCCTCGGCCATCATTTCGGTATCGACGTGCAGCCGGCCCGCGGTATCCAGGATCAGCCAGCGCTGACCGCCGCGCTGTGCAGACGCCAACGCTTCAGTCGCGATCGTCGCGGGATCGTTGCTGTCGGTCTTAAAGAAACCCACGCCAAGATCGGCTGCGAGCGTGGCCAGCTGTTCGCGCGCAGCGGGCCGGTACACGTCCGTGCTGACAAGCAGCACGGCCCCGCCGCGTTCCGTGAGATGCCGCGCCAGCTTGCCCGCGGTGGTCGTCTTGCCGGCGCCCTGTAGCCCCACGAGCATGATCACGCCGGGCTGTCCGCGCGGCGCGAGCGGGCTCGCCTCGCCTCCCAAGACGGTCACGAGCTCGTCGTGCACGATCTTGACGAATGCCTGGCCCGGATTGAGGCTGCGCACGACTTCCTCGCCGAGCGCGCGGTCGCGCACGCGATCCACAAAAGCCTTGGCCACGGGCACCGCAACGTCGGCCTCAAGTAACGCCATTCGGATGGTCCGCACGGTGTCGCGAACGTTGTCCTCGGTGATCCGGCCTTTGCCGGTCACGCGCTGAATGGCCTCGGTTAAACGCGCGGTTAGCTGATCGAACATCGGAGTGTCCGCAAGATTAAAGTCGGCGCCAGCCTAGCATGCTGACCCCGCACCCCTGCCCGCACGCCCAAGCGTTCGGCCATGCGCCGCCTGGTTTCTTGACACCACGGAGACCGTTCTATCCAATCCAGTTGGGCGCGAACGGTCTTTGGGAGGTCCGTAAGTCCTTGAACGGCGAACCTTCGGTAGGCTGGCTGGTCGGTCTGATCATCGTACTCATCGTGTTGTCGGCGTTTTTCTCCGGCACCGAGACGGCGCTCATGAGCCTGAACCGCTATCGGCTGCGCCATCAAGCGCGCGCCGGAATTCGCAGCGCGCGTCTGGCTGAGTGGCTATTGCAACGGCCTGATCGCTTGATTGGTCTGATCCTGCTCGGCAACACGGCCGTCAACAATGCGGCGGCGGCGCTCGTGACGATTCTCGCGTTGCAGTACGGGGGCGAACGCGCCGCCCTGGTAGGCACCATCATCCTCACGCTCATCGTGTTGATCTTTGCCGAGGTGGCGCCCAAGACCATCGGCGCCTTGCATCCGGCGCGGGTTGCCCTTCCCGCGGCGCTGATCTACTACCCGCTCCTGAAGATCACTTACCCCGTCGTCTGGGTGCTGAATCTGTTCGCGAACGGTTTGCTGCGACTGGTCGGAGTGCGCGCGGATCAAATCGCGTCGCACTCGCTCAGCGCAGAGGAGCTACGTACCGTCGTGGCGGAAGCCGGCGTCATGGTGCCACGTCGGCACCGTGACATGCTGCTCAGCATCCTCGACCTCGATGCAGTCACCGTCGACGACATCATGGTGCCGCGTCAGGAAATCGTGGGACTGGATCTCGACAAGACTTGGGAAGAGAACCTCGTCGTGATCCAAACGAGCCGCCACGATCGGCTGCCCGTGTACCGCGGCGACGTCGACAACATCGTCGGCGTGGCGCGAATTCGCGAGCTGCTGGCCGAGCTCGTGCGAGGCGAACTAACGCAGGCGCTGCTGCTCGAGCGCATTCGTGAGCCGTACTTCACGCCGGAAAACACGCCGCTGAACAAACAGCTGTTGAACTTTCAGCAGCATCGCCGACGCTCCGCGTTCGTGGTCGACGAGTACGGCGACGTGCAAGGATTGATCACTACGCAAGACATCATCAACGAGCTTGTCCGCGAGCTCGACACCGATGCCACCGCCGTGAATCTCGGGGTGACGAAGGAGAGTGACCGCAGCTACGTAGTGGACGCGAGTGCGAACATCCGCCAGCTGAATCGCGTCATGAACTGGAATCTGCCGACCGACGGCCCGAAGACACTGAACGGCTTGATCGTCGAGCAGCTCGAGACGATCCCCGAGTCCGGCACCGGCGTCACGGTCGCGAACTATCCGATCGAAATCCTCGACTCCGGCGAGCACGGCATCAAACGCGTTCGCGTGTATGCGCCGGGATCCCCGCCCCCGCCGAAGGTCGCCGCCTAGCCCGCGTGCACCAGCGCCAGAGCTTCTGACAGCCGATCGACTGGCAGCACGTCGATGCCGAGCGGGCGACGCGGGGCATTCGCGCGCGGCACGAGCGCGCGCTTGAACCCATGTTTCTGCGCCTCAACCAGCCGCTCTTCGCCGAAGGGTACGGGCCGAATCTCGCCCGTGAGCCCGAGCTCGCCGAATACGACGAGATCCTGGGGCACCGGTTTCTCCGTCAGGCTAGAGACCACGGCGAGCGCTACGGCGAGATCGGCCGCCGTCTCGCCCACGCGCAAGCCACCGACGATGTTCGCGAACACGTCGCTGTCACCGGACGCGAACCCGCAATGCCTGTGCAACACAGCAAGCAGCAGCCCGAGGCGCTGCGTGTCGAACCCTTGCGCGAGCCGGCGCGGCGATTGCGCCTGCGTGCGATCGACGAGCGCCTGAACCTCCACGAGCACGGGCCTCGTACCCTCGCGAGTCACGAGGGTGACGCTGCCTGGCACCGCCGCAGTGTGTCGCGCGAGAAAGATCGCCGACGGATTCTTGACCTCGCGAAAGCCATCCTCGCCCATGACGAAAAAGCCCATCTCGTTCGCGGCACCAAAGCGATTCTTTACCGCGCGCACGATCCGAAAGCGACTGCCGAGATCGCTCTCGAAATACAACACGGTGTCGACCATGTGCTCGAG
>PMCP01000207.1 GCA_003155415.1 Gammaproteobacteria bacterium
AAGGCGCCGGGCTTCGGTGATCGCCGTAAAGCCATGCTGCAGGACATCGCGACCCTGACCGGCGGCCAGGTCATCTCGGAAGAGGTGGGTCTGTCGCTCGAGAAGGCCACGCTGAACGATCTCGGCGAAGCGAAGAAGGTGCAGGTCTCGAAAGAGAACACCACGATCGTCGACGGCCACGGCAAGAAGGCCGACATCAAAGGCCGCATCGATCAGATCAACAAGGAGATCGAAGAGTCCACCTCCGACTACGATCGCGAGAAGNNCACGCGACGCGCGCGGCCGTCGAGGAAGGCGTGGTGCCGGGTGGCGGCGTGGCGCTGCTGCGCGCGCTGAAGGGCATCGGCAACCTACAGGGTGCCAACGACGATCAGACCGTCGGCATCAACATCCTGCGCAAGGCCGTCGAAGAGCCGCTGCGCCAGATCGTTGCTAACGCCGGCGCGGATGCGTCCGTGGTTCTCAACGCCGTTGTCAACGGCAAGGGCAACTACGGTTTCAACGCAGCCAACGGCGAGTACGGTGACATGGTGAAGTTCGGCATCATCGACCCGACGAAGGTCACGCGTCTCGCGTTGCAGAACGCGACGTCGGTGGCAGGCCTCTTGCTGACGACCGAGGCGATGATCGCCGAGGCGCCGAAGCCGGAAGCTCCTGCCCAGGGCGGTGGCGGCCACGGCCACGGCATGGAAGGCATGATGTAAGCCTTCTCGAGCTCGCACGCTCGAACCGAAAGCCCCGCACATTGCGGGGCTTTCTTTTTTTCCGGACCCGGTCGATGCTCCGACGCCTCAAGCTCGACTGACGCGCGCCCTGATGCTGCAACCTCCGTCCGACCTGCCTGCGACTCTGACCGAACGTTATGAGCGCGTAAGCGCGCGGCTCGCGGATCTGCCCGTGCCGCTGCCGCCCGAGCTGACGGAATCTGCGATTCGCGTTGCCGTGGTCAGCGACTTCGTGCTTGGGGTTCTGCTGCGCTACCCGCAAGCGTTGCTCGAGCGCCTGGGCGATGTCGCTCCGCTCGATGCCGCCGCCATTCGCACACGGCTCCGTGTCGAGTCGGTGACCGAAGCGCAGGCCATGACAGCGCTGCGGCAGACGCGCCAGATTGAGATGGCCCGCATCGCGTGGCGCGACATCGCGGGGCTCTCGACCCTCGAAGTCACGCTGGCCGACGTGTCGCTACTCGCCGACTGCCTGATCGACACCGCAGCAAGCTTTGCCGCGGCGCAGCTCGAGCCCCGCTTCGGCCGGCCGCGCGACCCGTCAGGTCGTGAGCTGCCGCTGCTCGTGCTCGGTATGGGTAAGCTCGGCGGCAAGGAGCTGAATTTCTCTTCTGATGTCGACCTCGTATTCGTGTATCCGGATCCTGAGGAGGAATCCGCGGCGGGTTTGAGTGTCGAGCCCGAAACGTACTATCTGCGCTTAAGCCAACTCCTGATCAGGCTACTCGATCAGCGCACCGAGGACGGCTTCGTGTATCGAGTCGATACTCGGCTGCGGCCGTTCGGAGCCAGTGGGCCGCTCGCCGTGAGCTTGGGTGCACTGGAGTCGTATCTCGTGGAGCACGGCCGCGACTGGGAGCGCTACGCGTACGTGAAAGCGCGATTGCTCACGGGGCACGGGTTCACGCGTGACGTCTTCGATCTCGTGTTAACGCCGTTCGTGTATCGCCGCTATCTCGACTACGGCGTGTTCGACGCGCTGCGCCAGATGAAGCGCCTGATCAGCCAGGAAGTGGCGCGCAAGGACATGGCGGAGAACATCAAGCTCGGCCCCGGCGGTATCCGCGAGATCGAATTCATCGCACAGGCATTCCAGATCGTGCGCGGCGGCCGCCGGCCGGAGTTGCGCGAACGGTCGTTGCTGCGCGTGCTTTCGCTGCTCGTTGGCGACCGGCAGCTGCCGGAGAGCACGGTGGCGGCGCTCGCGGGCGCGTATCGGCTGCTGCGCGTCGTCGAGAATTGCCTGCAGGCGTTCGCCGATCAACAGACCCACACGCTGCCCTCCGATACCGAGGAACGTGCGCGGCTCGCATACGCGCTCGGAGAATCGAGCTGGGCTGCACTCGACGAGCGGCTCCACGCCGAGAGAGCCATCGTCGAAGCGGAATTCAAAGGCGTAGCGTGGGAAGTTGAGGGCGCTACCGGTCGTACCGTCGATCCCGTCGGCGCGGCTTGGGAGGGCGGCGACATCGTGGCGATGCTCGCGAACACGCCGCTGGCCGCCGACGAGGATTCGCGCGCGCTGCTCGAGGATCTGCGTCGCGGCGGCCTGTATCAGCGCATGGACGAGATCGGTCAGCAGCGGCTCGCCGCCGTAATGACGCGCACGGTGCAGCTCATCGGCCAGCATGCCGCGCCGGCAAAATCCCTCGAGAGAGTTCTGCCGGTATTCCGCGCCGTGTGTCGCCGCAGCGCGTACTTAGCACTGCTGAACGAGAATCCTGCCGCCCTCGAGCGACTGCTGAAGCTCGTCGTAGACAGCGCTTGGCTTGCGCGCCAGCTGGCCGAACAGCCGCTGCTGCTCGACGAGCTGCTCGACGAGCGACTGTTCGATGAGCCACCGTCGCGCGCCGAGCTCGCCGAATTGATCGAACGCATCACGCATGACGTTGCGCCCGGCGACACGGAGGCCGCGCTCGAAGCAATCCGTGTGTTCCAACGTACGGCGATGTTTCGCATTGCGATCGCGGATCGCCTGGGTTCTCTGCCCATCATGAACGTCAGCGATCGTCTGACGGACACGGCGGAGCTCGTGCTCGACTATTCGCTAGGCGTGGCGCGCGCCGAGCTCGTGGTGAAGTACGGAACGCCACGCTGCGGCTCGCCGCCGCGCGAGGCCGGCTTCGGGATCATCGGCTACGGCAAGCTAGGTGGCCTCGAGCTCGGCTACGGCTCGGATCTGGATCTCGTGTTTCTGCATGATTCGCGCGGCGAGCAGCAGGAGACCGACGGCTCGCCGCCGCTCGACAACGAGCGCTTCTTCTCAAGGCTCGTGCAGCGCCTCATACATTTTTTATCGATTCAGACCAGCTCGGGCAAACTGTACGAGATCGACACGCGGTTGCGGCCGAGCGGTCGCGCCGGCCTTCTCGTGACGAGCCTCGACGGCTTTCGCCGTTACCAGGAGTCGGAGGCCTGGGTGTGGGAGCATCAGGCGTTATTGCGCAGTCGGGCGCTCGCAGGCTCGCGCGAGGTTTGCGACGCGTTCGAGCAGATCCGGCGCGAGATACTCGTGGCGCACATCGATCGCACCAAGCTGCCGTCGGAAGTGGTAAAGATGCGCCAGCGCATGCGAGCTGAGCTCTCGCAGGCGAAACAGGGCGAGTTCGACCTCAAGCAGGACGCCGGCGGGGTCGCCGACATCGAATTCCTGGTTGACTATTGGGTCCTGAAACACTCGGCTGAATTCCCGGAGTTAGTCGAGTTTCCGGACAACGTGCGTCAGCTCGAGGCACTCGAGCGCGTCGGCCTCGTCTCCGCCGAGCGTTGCCGGCAGCTCAAGGACGCTTACCTCGCGTTGCGCCAGCGAGTGCACGAGCTGGCGCTGGACGAGCGTCGGCGGGTGGTAGCCGCGACGGAGTTCGTGGCGGTTCGAGCGCTCGTTACAGAAGTGTGGAATGAAGTATTCGGCGGCGTTGCCGGTGAATGATCCGGCGGCATGGGTATAATCCCGCGGCACGAAGCAGGAGGTCAGTGGTGCGCGAACGTCACGGCAGGGTGCAGGAACAGCTCGAAGCGGCGAACGCCGAACGTGTCTACGAAGTAACGCGCGACGATCTTCCATTGCATTGCCCGCAACCGAGCATGTACCTGTGGAACTCCCACCCGAAAGTCTATTTGCCAATCGAGGTGACCGGCGAGGCCAAGTGCCCTTACTGCAGCTCGATGTACCGCCTGGTCGGCGACAGCCCGCGATGACGAGCTAGCGCTCGCCCTCATGATCGTAGTTACCGGCGGCGCGGGGTTCATTGGCAGCAACGTCGTCCGCGAGTTGAACAACCGCGGGCACGACGACGTGGTCGTCGTCGACGACATGACCGATGGCAGGAAATTCGTCAATCTCGTCGGTTGCAACCTCGCGGACTATTTCGACAAGGACGATTTCCTAGGTCGCCTCAAGAGTGGCGCTCTCGGGAAGATCGACGCGATCTTCCATCAAGGTGCGTGCGCCGTGACCACGGAGTGGAACGGCCGCTATGTTCTCGAGACGAATTATCGTTACTCCGTCGACGTGCTCGATTTCTGTCTAGAGAACGCCGTGCCTTTGATCTACGCGTCGTCGGCAGCGGTCTACGGCGCAAGCACCACGTTCAACGAGAACGACCCGAGCGCCGAGCGGCCCTTGAACGTGTACGGCTATTCGAAGTTGTTGTTCGATCAGCACGTGCGCCGGCGCTCGGCTGAGGCGCTGGCGCCGATCGTCGGATTGCGATACTTCAACGTGTATGGTCCCGGCGAGGCGCACAAGGGCTCGATGGCGAGCGTTGCCCTTCACCTGCACGAGCAGGTCGGCGCGACGGGCGAGGCGCGGCTGTTCGAAGGCAGCGGCGGCTATGCCGCAGGCGAGCAGCGCCGCGACTTCGTCTACGTGGGCGACGTGGCTGCCGTGAACCTCTGGTTCTACGAGCAGCGCCGGGTATCCGGGGTCTTCAACGTCGGCACGGGCGCGAGCGCCACATTCAATGATGTGGCAAACGCGGTCATCGCGTGGCACGGCAAGGGCGCGATCCGCTACATCCCGTTTCCGGCGGAGCTTACGAGTCGTTATCAGAGTTTCACCGAGGCCGACATCGGCGCGCTGCGTGCGGCCGGGTACACGGCGCCGTTTCGCGACGTGCGTGCCGGCGTCAAGGCGTACCTCGACGCGTTCGGCCAGCACGCGTGACGGCGTCCGAGAAGGTGCTGGTCGTCGGACCCTCGTGGGTCGGCGACATGGTCATGGCGCAAGCACTCTATCGGTTGTTGAACCAGCGCAACGCCAAAACTGAAATTCATGTCGTGGCCCCGCCATGGTCGTTGCCCGTTCTCCAGCGCATGCCGGAAGTCGCGCGCGGAATAGAGCTCGCGGTCGGCCACGGTGAACTTGGTCTAGGCCGCCGCCGCGCGCTCGGTCTGGCCCTGCGCGAGCAGAGTTACTCGCGTGCGATCGTGCTGCCCCGCTCCGCCAAGGCCGCGCTCGTGCCGTGGTTTGCGCGCGTGCCGCGGCGCACCGGATTTCGCGGCGAATGGCGCTACGGGTTACTGAATGACATGCGAGCGCGCAGCGCGTCGCTGGATCAAACCGTCAAGCGTTTCGTCGCGCTCGGGCGCGAGCGCGACGAGCCAGTGCACCCGGTGCCTGCGGATCTGCATCCCCGCTTGACCGTCAGTACGGTGAACCAGACGCGGTTGCGTGCGGAGCATGGGCTCGATGCGCGCGAGCCATTGATCGCTCTTATGCCGGGTGCGGAATACGGCGCGGCGAAGCGTTGGCCTGCGGCGCGTTTTGGCGAGCTCGCGCGCTGGCTTGCCGGTGGCGGCACGAACGTCATCGTGCTCGGGTCGGCAAAGGAGCGCCCGCTTGGGGGCGAAATCACGGCTGCGGCTGGGTCATCGCGCGTGCGAAATCTTTGCGGCAGTACATCGTTGACCGATGTCATCGATCTCGCGGCCGCGGCCGACGCGGCCGTCAGCAACGATTCCGGGTTGCTGCACGTGGCGGCTGCAAGCGGCACGCCGGTCGTTGCGCTCTACGGCTCGTCATCGCCCGCGTTCACGCCGCCCCTCACGGCGTCTGCGGCCGTGGTGTATCTCGGCATCGAATGCAGCCCGTGCTTTCAGCGCGAGTGTCCGCTGGGCCACCTGCGCTGCTTGACGGAAATCTCGGTCGAGCGCGTGGAAGCCGCGCTGGCGCAGCTCAGGCGGGCGCACGAGCATGGAACGGGGGTCAGGGCCGATGGCTGACGCGCAGATCGTGCGCACCGGGCGGCACGCGATGTTGGCAGCCGCTTCACTCGGCGAAGTGCCGGTGCCTGCGTGGTTCGATGCCGGTAAGTGGCAGCGAGCTGGCGCCGTGACTCTCGAGACTTCCGGGCGCGGAGAGGTACTAGTCGTCGCCCACGGTGAAGACCGTTGGGTGCTGCGCCACTACCATCGTGGCGGGTTCGTCGCACGCTTTGTCGAGGATCACTACTTTTGGCTGGGCCTGGAGCGCACACGTGCGTTCCGCGAGTGGCGGTTGCTGCGCGGTTTGCACGCGGCGGGGTTGCCGGTGCCTAAACCTGTAGCCGCGCACGTCTACCGCACGGGCGCAATCTACACCGCCGATATCATCACGTCCTATTTGCCAAACACGCGGAAGCTATCTTGGTTCATCGGACAGGGGCAGGTGCCGACGCAGTGCTGGTACAAGATCGGTGGCGTGGTGCGCTCGGTCCACGATCATGGCGTCGATCATCCGGATGTGACGGCTCACAACATA
>PMCP01000083.1 GCA_003155415.1 Gammaproteobacteria bacterium
ATCGAATCGAACTCGGTGAGCGTCGTCAGCCGTTTCGGGCTCACGGCCGATCTCGTGAAGGTTGGCACACACGTGAAAATAGCCGGCAACGGCGGCCGAGTGCGCGACGACATCATGTGGATCAACAACATGCTGTTGCCGAGCGGCGAAGAAGTTTTGTTTGGCAGTGGCATACCGGCGCGCTGGTCACAGCGCACGATCGGCACCGACACCCGCACCGCGGTCGCAACCGATGCGTCCGGCAAGCTCGGGCTGTTTCGCGTGTGGACGAACATCACGAGCCCGCCCACTTTCTGGGGCGATTCGAAAGCGCTGCCACTGACTCCTGCCGCGGCGGCCACACGCGCGGCATTCGACCCGGTCAAGAACGACCCCACGCGCAACTGCGCGCCGAAGGGCATGCCCTATGTCATGGAGCAACCGTATCCCATCGAGTTCGTGCAGCGCGGCGACGTGATCGAGCTGCGTCTCGAGGAATACGACACGGTGCGCCGGATCGCGTTGTCGCCGGCGGCCGCGGCGCAGGCGCGCAACGAACCGCGGGTCGGCACTTCGACCGGCCGGTTCGACGGCAAGACGCTCGTCGTCGAGACGCGCGGCGCAGACTACAAGTTCCTCAATTACACCGGGGTTCCGTTAAGCGCGGCGACGCGCTACGACGAGCGCTTCACGCTGGGCGCGGATGGCAGTCTTCTGGAGTACGAACTGACCATCACCGATCCGGCGACGTTCACAGCGCCGGTCACGCTGCACAAAAAGTGGGAATGGCGGCCCGGCGAGCAAGTTAAGCCGTACAACTGTCGGCGCTGACGACCGGACGGCGATGCGCCGATGTCTGCCGCCGCGCTGAACGTGCTCGTGCTCGGCGGCTACGGGTTCTTCGGGTCGCGAATTGCTCGTTCTCTCTGCAACGATAGCCGCATCCGGTTGTCGCTCGCCGGGCGCGACCGCGGCAAAGTCGAAGCGGCTGCGCGCGTGCTCGGGCTGGATTCGGCGCAGGCCGTGTGCGTCGATGCACACGGCGCGAGCCTTGCGCCAGAGCTACGTCGGCGCGGCATCCACGTAGTGATCCACACCGCCGGGCCGTTCCAGGGGCAGAGCTCCCGGTGGAATTCCGCGGGTTGCGCACGCGTGGTACGCTCCAAGCAGAAAAAATACACGCGGAGCCGCGGCTTGCGGTGCGCGATCCCGGGAGCCGGACGTCCATGCGTAGAGCAGCACTAGTCATCGCGACCCTACTGTTCGTCGCGCCAATTCACGCGCATCACTCGGGTGCGATCTTCGATCACGACCGCATGGTCACGCTGACCGGCAAAGTCCGCGAATTTCAGTGGACCAATCCACACTGCTTCATTCAGGTCACCGTTGCCGGTGCGAGCGGCGAGGAAGAGTGGAGCGTCGAGATGGGTGCGCCGCTACAGCTGTATCAGGCCGGGTGGAAGCCGGCGACGTTGAAGCCAGGCGACGAAGTCACGGTGCTCGTGCATCCGGCGCGTGACGGAACGCACGGTGCGTTGTTTCTCTCGGCCACCGGGAAAGACGGCGCCGCGCTCGGGAGAAAACAATGAGTCGGGGCGCGCGGCTCTACGCGACGCTGGTCGCAGCGGTGCTCGCTGCGAGCGGCGCCGTCGCCCAGACCAAGCAAGTTGACCGCGTCGCGAGCTTCGCGAAACTCCCGAATTGGACAGGCTTCTGGATCGCGGAGAGCCGCAATGACCTCGGACTCTCTGGGCGACCACCGCCGGACCATCCGCAAACACGCGGCGCGCTGCGCGGCGACCAGGCGCCGTACACGAAAGAGTTCGCGGCCAAGGTCGAATTGCAACGCAAGAACAACACGGGCACGGCCAAGGAGTGCGGGTTTCCATTTCCGTTCGTCATGGAGAACCCATGGGTGTTTCAGTTTCTACAGACACCCGAGGAAACCCTCATGCTCTGGGGCGGCCGCGAAGTCCGGCACGTGTACACCGACGGCCGCAAGCACCCGCCGCCCGACGAAATTTGGGCGACGCCGTGGGGCGATTCCGTCGGGCGCTGGGAGGGGCAGACGCTGGTCGTGGACACGATCGCCGTCCTGCCGAGCCGCTTCCCTCCGGCGCTGAGCGATAAGGCGCATTTTACCGAGCGCCTGCGCATGATCGGCACCGGCAAGTTCGAAGACGAGATCACGATCGAGGACCCCGTTGCGTTCACGAAGCCGTGGAAGGTTACGATCCCGTACGAACGTGTGACGGATCTCGATCGCATGGTGCACGGATTGTGCGACGAGAACGATCGCAACCCCGTCGTCGACGGCAAACTCATCATCGCACCGGCGCAACCCTAATATGCTCGAGCTTCACTTCTGGCCCACGCCGAACGGTAAGAAAGTCACGATCCTGCTCGAGGAGTGCGGGTTGCCGTATACGGTGAAGCCCGTGCACATCGGCCGCGGCGATCAATTCCATCCCGACTTCTTGCGCATCTCGCCGAACAACCGCATGCCAGCGCTCGTCGATACGGAACCGAAAGGCGGCGGTGCGCCGATCGCCGTGTTCGAGTCGGCGGCCATCATGATGTACATCGCGGAAAAGGCAGGCCGATTTTTTCCGCAAGACANNAAAATGGGCGAGCAGGGCCACTTCCGCCGCGCAGCCGAGGATCCGAAGAACGGTGACCAGGCGTACGCGATCCGCCGTTTCGACAACGAAGTTCATCGCCTATTCGGCGTGCTGAATCTCGGCCTGCACGGCAAGGAGTGGCTCGCCGCCGGGCAGTACACGATCGCCGACATGATCTGTTATCCCTGGGCCAGCTACTGGCAGATGCGCGGCATCGATCTCGGCGAGTTTCCGAACACGAAGCGCTGGCTCGAAGCCGTTGCGGCGCGGCCGGCAGTCGTGAAGGGCATGGCGGTGGGCGCGGACTTTGCCGAAGACCCGAGCAAGCTCGGCGCAGAAGAGAAGGAACGGCGCGCGAAGATTCTCTCGAATCAACGCGCTGTGCCGATCCCGAAGGAGTGGTCGCGTTGAACACCCGCCGCGCATGCACGTTCGTGGGGGCGCTCGTCGCGGTCGTGGCCGCGTTGTCGCTCGTGGCGCAGGAATCCACAGGCGGGAGAGACGGCACTGGCGCACGCGGCCGGTTTCGTGCTCCCGCGGCACAGGTCGTCGCGATTCGCGCAGGCAAACTATTCGACGCTCGGGCGGGCACGCTGCTCACCGGCCAAACGATCCTGATTCGCGGCGAGCGAATCGCGGAGATCGGCGCGAACGTGAGCATCCCGCGCGACGCGCGCGTCATCGACTTGAGCAACGCCACGGTGATGCCGGGCATGATCGATGCGCACGTGCACGTGAACACGGGTGGCAATCGCGGTGGGCGCACGCCGGCCGAGCGCGCCTACATCGCGCTCGCGAGTGCGCAGACCGATCTCCTGGCAGGCTTCACCACGGTAGCCGACATGGATTCGCGCGGCGGCTTCAACACCGTCGACCTGCGCGACTCGATCAACTTAGGCATGGTGCTCGGCCCGCGCATGCAGGTGGTGGGTCAGTCGCTGAACATCCGCGCGAGCAACGTGTATTCCGACGAAAGCGGTGAACGCTTCTATGCGGAGTTCACAGAAGGCAAGAACGTGAACTCGCCGTGGCTCGCGCGCGCGGCCGTGCGGGAAGCGAAACTGCACGGCGTCGACTGGGTCAAGATCTACACGTCGCAGGATTTCGAAGGGCCGTATCACCTGTTCATGCCCGATGGCAGCCTGATCACGACTCCGTCGCTCACGTCGGAGGAGGTCGAGGCCATCACCGACGAGGCGCACCGGCTCGGACTCAAGGTGGCGTGCCACACGTATGGCGGCGAGGGTATGCGCAGCTGCTTGAACGCGGGCGTCGATGCGCCAACGCACTTGCTCGAGCTCGACGATGCCGGTGTGAAAGTGCTGCTCGCGAAGAAGCTGCCGTTCGTCTGCACGCTCGACGATCTTTTGTATCAACTCGATGAAGACAAAAAGGCCGGCGGCAAGACCACGCGTATCGCGCTCGCGGAACAGGCGTTCAAGCGCGCGTTGCGCGCTGGCGTGCCGATCGTGTTCGGCAGCGGCGCCACGTCCGACATCATTCCGCATGGCATCGGCGCCGATCAGTTCAAGTACTACGTGCAGTGGGGCATGACGAGCGTGCAGGCGTTGCAGACCACGTATCTGAATGCCGCGACCATGTTGAACTACCACTGGGAAAAAGACATCGGCACGCTCGAGCCGGGCAAGTTCGCCGACATCATCGCCGTCACCGGCGACCCGTTGCGTGATGTCACGGAGATGCAGCGCGTGCAATTCGTGATGAAAGGCGGCTACACGGTGCGCGACGATTTGAGCCGCGGCGCCGGCCGTTAGTTAGAGCCGCTCTATTCCCTGATAGACGTATAAAAGGGCCTGTATAGAGCCCTTGTCGGCCGAATGTTGCCATGCGCTATATCCGCGCGTATATAATTTGCGCAACAACTCAAACACCGATGTGCCGGTCCTCCAAATATGAAGAAGCAGAGCGTCCTCCTGGTCGAGGCGGTTTACCTGTCGGCCACACTCACCGGTCTTGCGGCTGCGTTCGTCGATGCAGCCAACGCTCAGCCGGCGAACGGCGTGGAAACCGTGCTAGTCACCGCGCGGTTGCGCGAAGAAGACGCGCAGAGCGTGCCGGTATCGCTCTCGGTCGTCGGCGGCAACACACTCGATTCAACGTTCACGAACAACATCCAGCAGGTCTCGCAGCTCGTGCCGAGCTTGAACTATACGTCGCCGAACCCGCGCAACACGGCGTTCACTATCCGCGGCCTTGGCAGCAGCGTCGTGGCCATAGCGCAGTCCAATGACGGCCTCGAGCCCGGCGTCGGCTTCTACGTGGACGGCGTGTACCACGCGCGGCCCGCAACGGCGGCGTTCGACTTCGTCGATCTCGATCGCGTGGAAGTGCTGCGCGGCCCGCAGGGCACCTTGTTCGGCAAGAACACTACCGCGGGTGCAATCAACGTCGTGACGAGCGCGCCGAGCTCCGAGCCCGATTTCAGGTTCGAGACGCGGCTCGCGGGCGACCACTATCGACAGTACATGGGCACTGCGAGCGGCCCGCTTGCGGGCGACACGCTCGCCGGCCGGTTCTCGGCTTCCTACACCGAGCGCGATGGCGTGTTGCACGACACGCGTACGGGCGCGGATCTGAATACGCTCGGCACGTCCGCAGTGCGCGGCGAGCTTCTGTACAAGCCCGTGGACGGTCTTCAGTTGCGATTCATTGCTGACCGCAGCGACTTCGATTCAACGTGCTGCACGCAGGTGTACTTCACTGTCGCGCCGACGCTGAAGGCCGCCGCGCGGCAATATCCGGCGCTGGCTGCCGGCCAGAACTACACGCCGCCGAGCCTAAATCCGTACGATCGACTCACCGACATCGACGGCGGCCTGAAGGTGGACACCGCGGAAGGCGGCTTCTCGACCACGATCGACTGGGACATTGGCGAATTCACGCTGACCTCGGTCAGTGCGTGGCGCTTCTGGAAGTGGGATGCCGAGAACGATCGCGACTACACAGGCCTGTCGATCCAGACGTCGCAGCACATTCCTTCACGCCAGGATCAGGCGAGTCAGGAGCTGCGCATCGCGACGCGCGGTAACCGGCGCGTCGACTACGTCGCCGGCTACTATTTCTTCAAGCAGCGCCTCGATGGCACACCGATTACGGTCTACGGTCCGCTCGCGGCGTACTGGCTGCTCGGGCCGGCGCCCGCGACGCCGTCGAACCTGCTCGACGGCTATCGCACGGATGGCATCACGCGTTTCGACTCCGCCAGCCGCGCCGTGTTCGGCGAGGCCACCTGGCATGCGACGCAACGCTTAGACCTGACGCTCGGCTGGCGTTACACCATGGAACGCAAGGACGGGAGTTTCTACTCGGGAGTGTCCGGCGGTCTTGCGACCACGACCCCGGCGCTCGTGAACGCGAAGCTGTCGATCCTTCGCCCGCAGGCATATGTCGCGGCGGTGGACGACGACAGCGGCTCAGGTCGCGTCGCCGCCTCGTACCAGGTGTCGAGCAGCGTACTCACGTACTTGAGCTACGCGAACGGCGAGAAGTCCGGCGGCATCAATATGTCGGGCCTGCCGCTGAACGCGCAGAACCTGCCCTCGCTCGCGACGGCCGTCGTGCGGCCGGAGCGGAACGAAACCACTGAGCTCGGCGTGAAGACGCAGCTCGCCAAAGGCCGCGTGACGCTGAACGCCGATATCTACGACACCCACGTGCGCGATTTTCAGACCAACGTGGTCGACAGCGCGCCGGGCGCGTTGCGCGGCTATCTTGCGAACATCGAAGCCGTGAGCGTGAAAGGCGCGGAGATCGACAGCGCGTTCCGCATCGGCCAGCACTTCACCGCGTATGCGTCGCTCGCGTATGCGGACGGCGTGTACGACTCGTACAAGAACGGTCCGTGCCCCATCGAAGCCGTCAGTGCCGCGACGACCATCTGCGATCTGTCAGGCAAGCCGCTGTCGGCGCTGCCGCGCTGGACGCGCTCGTTAGGCGCCGAGTTCAACCACGCGCTCGGTGGCGGCACCCGCATGATCTACGTGCGCGGTGACGTCGTGTCGCGTACCGGCATCTACGGCGATCCGTCCGACTCGGCTTACACCCGCATCGACGGTTACACCGTCCTGAATGCGAGCGTCGGCCTCCGGCACGCAGGCCCCTGGGAAATCTCGCTGTGGGCACGCAACCTGCTCGACGAGCAGTACATGCAGAACCTGACCGTGCAGGCGGGCAACTCTGGGCTGATCGTCGGCACGCCGAACGACCCGCGGACCGTCGGCGTCGCGTTGCGCGCAAAATTCTGAGGGCTTTCGGGCTGCGGCAACGCGGCGCGCTTGTCCGCGTGTTTCCGCAAGGATTACTCTTGGCGCATGCGCCAACGTAATCTCGGTAAGTCCGGTATCGCCATCACCCCGCTGATGCTCGGCGGCAACGTCTTCGGCTGGACGGCCGACGAAGCCGCGTCGTTCGCGATTCTGGACGCGTTCGTCGCGCAAGGCGGTAACTCGATCGACACGGCCGACGCGTACTCGTCGTGGGTGTCAGGGCACGAGGGCGGCGAGAGCGAGACCGTCATCGGCAAGTGGCTGAAGAAGAGCGGCAAACGCCAGCAAGTCGTGATCGGCACCAAGGTTGGCCTCTGGGGAAAACGGCCGGGGTTGAAGCGCCAGAACATCATCGATGCCTGCGACGACTCGTTGCGCCGACTTGGGGTCGACACAATCGATCTCTACTGGATCCACAAGGACGACGACGAGACGCCGCTCGAGGAATTCCTGGGCGCGCTCGACGAGCTGGTGCACGCCGGCAAGGTGCGCGCGATCGGCGCGTCGAACTTCAAAGTGCCGCGGTTCGAAGCCGCCCTCGCGGCGAGCGCAAGGCTGCACAAAGCCGCGTTCGTCGCGCAGCAGCCCGAGTACAACCTGCTGAGTCGCGAGATCGAGGCCGACCTTGTGCCGGTCTGCGTACGCGAGAACGTGGCGATCCTGCCGTACTTTGGGCTCGCGAGCGGCTTCTTGACGGGCAAGTATCGGAGCCCGGCTGACTTTGCGAAGAGCCCGCGAGGCGCCGCGCCGCGCATGGATGCCTTCCTGCAGGGCAAAGGGCTCGTCGTGCTGGCTGCACTCGACGGCGTGGCGGCTCGGCACGAGGCCACCTGCGCTCAGGTTGCGCTTGCGTGGATCATGGCCAAGCCTGCCATGGCGGCGCCGATCGCCAGTGCCACGTCAGTCGCGCAGCTGGACGAGCTCATGGGCGCACTCGATCTCAAGCTCACGGCCACGGACTTAGCCCAGCTCGATCAGGCCAGCGCCTAGCAACCTCGGCTCAACGCGCCCTTCGTCTCAGCGCACTGTGTAGCCGCGGCCCTCGAGGCACGCCGTCAACGCGCGCCGGTAGTTAGCGCGGCGCATCGACTTCTCCGCTTTGGTGCGCTTCATGTCATCCGCACGCTGCTGCGCCTCGTCACGCGCCTGGTCCTGCGCCTTCATCTCGCCGTTCGCTTCGACTGCACCGCCCACGGCCGCGCCCACGGCGGCGCCGATCGCGGTGTTCTTCAGTTTGTCGTCGCCGTGGCCGAGGACGACACCCGCGAGCGCTCCCGCGATTGCGCCTTTGCCCGTAGCGCCCGTGGCCTTGTTCTCGGGCACCGGCACGCGAACCGCGCGTGGCGGCCCGGTTTCGCCGACATCGATGGGGTCAAAGCCGGTCTCCGTCACGGCCCAGCGATGACATTCGTAGCGATCAGTCGAGAGCTGTTGCTCGCTCTGGCCCTTGGCCGGGTAGACATACATGTCCTGAGCCAACGCCGCTGAACCCACGATTGCAAGAGCACTGGCGAAAACACCGATCAATACGTGTGCGCCTCTTTGCATGGCCATTCTCACTTCACCGTATAGCCGCGGCCTTCGAGACACGCGGAAAATGCACGCTGGTAGTCGCTCGACTTCGCCGAGTCGGCGGCGCCGGCGCTGGGATCGAAGTGCGTCTGGTCCACCGCCCACGTGTAGCACTCGTACCGATCGCGATCGCGTTGCTCGTCGGTTTGGCCGTTCTTCGGATACACGAATACATCGCCGCTACCCGATTCGGTCGCCGTCGCGACCGCTTTGTCGGCACCCGGTGGCTCGTCGACCACGACGTACTCGGAGACACGCGGGTCCCACCAGTAGTAGGTGTAGTTCGCATAGAAGTAGCGTCGCGGACCCAGGTTGAAGCCTACATACCCGAACGGCAGCGTCCGAATACGCGCACCGATCGGCGCGCCCACGACCACGAAGCGATCGCCGTAAGGGCGATAAAACACGCCGTCGTGGTAATGGTAGTACGACCGCCCTACGCGAAAGGATTCGTGACCGCCAGGCAGGACGCGCACTTCGGCCCCGATCGAGACGTGCACCCGCGCCTGCGCGTGATCGTGACGCGGTTGTGCCAATGCGTCGCCCGCCGGAACGAGCCACGCGCCCCCCGTCGCCAGTGCGGCAACGGTAACGATCCATGTCTTTTTGTTCATTGAAATCTCCTAGAGGCGTGTGTAGCAAACAACGCGGAAGTGGCGCGGCAGTTGACGTCCGGGACGCTCGAGGTTGCTGCAGTGGCTGCGTTGTGTGACCTATTTCGCATGTATGGCAATTCCGCGCCGCCGCTGTTTCCACTCGGTGTCCGCAAGCCGAAGTTTTCTTCAGTCGCGGCAGGGCGTGCGCGGGTGTGTCAACGCGCGGTCACTCGCTGCGTTTCGCTGCATTACGGGGCGGTGTGATCGTTTGGCGAGTGTCCGGGAGCACGCAATGAAATCAGCACTTGTATTGGCAGTCGCCACCGTTGGTTTGCTCATGGGCGCGCGGGCCGTCATGGCCGACAGCGCCGACCCTACCTTCGACGACCTCGACAAGAATCACGACGGTGTGCTGTCGAAGGACGAGGTCGCGGCCATGTTCCCCGCCACGAACGACAGCGGCAGCGGCGGGCAGCGAGGCGCCGGGAACGGCTCCGGTTTCGGCGGCGGCCGGGGCGGCTTCGGTGGCGGTGGCGGTGGCGGCTTGGGTGCTGGTGGCGGTGGGTTCGGCGGCGCCTTCGGCGGTGGCGGTCATGGGGGTCATGGCGGTGGCATGCCACAGGGCACCGGCGCAACTCGCTCCGCGAAACCGCCGAACATCGACGAGATATTCAAAAGCTGGGACAAGGATGGCAACGGCACGATCTCGCGCGAAGAGTTCGACGCACGGCCGCACAAGAGTCGTAAACATGGTGCATCGAGCGCGGACGATCAGCGGGCGCCACCAACACTCTGACTGAGTAGCGGCTAGCGTGTCATTGCGAGCGAGGCAGCCCCACTGCCGGCGCCGGCGGGCTTCCGGATCGGGGTCCGCTCCAGTAATCTGCGCCCGTGCGAGCGCTATTGATCGGCATGTCGTTGCTGGTGTGTGCGTGGGCAGCGCCATCGGCGCTCGCCCAGCAGCTCAATCCTTTCGAAGGCGATGCCTCGGCCGTGACCGCGGGCGGCGCGCTGTTCGCAGGCCGTTGCGCTGACTGCCACGGCGCCGATGCGAAGGGCAGTCGTGGCCCCGATCTCACACCGCGCTGGGCCGCGGGCGCCACTGCCGAATCCACGTTCGCGACGATTCGTCGCGGCGTGCCAGGCAGCATCATGCCGCCGAGCGCGGCACCCGATCACGAGCTTTGGGCCATCGTCGCCTGGTTGCGCAGCATCAGCATCACGCCTCGGCTCGTCAGTAGCGGAGACCCCGCGCGCGGGCGCGCGCTGTTCGCAGCGCAGTGCCAGCAATGCCATCGCGTTGCAGCGCAAGGCGGCTCGCTCGGGCCGGACCTCACGCAGATTGGTCTCACTCGCTCGCGCGAGGCCCTCGTCACCGCGCTGCGCGATCCGAGTGCGAGCGTGGCCGCCGGCTTCCACACAGTGGAGCTCGTGAATCGCGGTGAACGGATCGAAGGCGTCATCAAATCGGAGGACGCATTCTCTATTCAGGTGTTGACGGTGGACGGGCGCCTTCTCGGCCTGCGCAAAGCGGCGCTCGCAACGATTGCGCCGCGCTCGGAGTCGTTGATGCCGGTGTTTTCCACAGACAAGCTCGGGGATTCGGAGCTCGAGGATCTGCTGGCGTATCTCGGAACGTTGCGCGAGCCCGGCACGGGAGCGAAGTGAATGCAGACAGTGTTGCGTGCAGTGACCGTGACCCTCGCCATCGGCAGCCTGCTGCCGGGCATCGCCAGCGCGCAGGTCCCCTCGGCGCCGACGGCTGCGAGCGGTGTCACGGCCGCTGACATTCGCGCGGGGTTGGCTGATCCGACGCGCTGGCTCACGTTTTCGGGCGACTATACCGGTCAGCGCCACAGCCCCCTTACGCAGGTCACGCCGCGCAACGTGGCCTCGCTTTCGCCGCAGTGGACATTCCAGACCGGCTCGTACGCGCGTGGCCGCGGATTCGAGACGACGCCGCTCGCCGTGGACGGTGTTCTGTACGTGACGGGTTCGAATAACTACGCGTGGGCAGTCGACGCCCGCACGGGGCGGCCGTTCTGGGAATACCGGCGTACGCTGCCGAGCAATTTGACGTACGGCGCGTTGGCGCCCGTGAATCGTGGCTTCGCGATCCTGGGCGATCTGCTCTACATGACGACGCTCGACGCGCATCTGCTCGCGCTCGATCGGCGCAGCGGCGGAGTGGTGTGGGACGTGCGCCTTGCGGATTACCGCGAAGGCTATGCCGCGACGCTTGCGCCACTCGTCGTCGGCGACCAGGTCATCGTGGGTATCGGCGGCGGCGAGTATGCGACTCGCGGCTTTCTCGATTCCTACGACGCCACGACCGGTGCGCGCCGTTGGCGCTTGTACACCGTGCCCGGACCGGGCGAGCCAGGCAGCAACACGTGGCCCACGACCGAAGCCGCGGCACGCGGCGGCGGCGGCACGTGGATGACCGGCAGCTACGATCCAAAGCTCAACCTCTTGTACTGGGGCACCGGCAATCCGAACCCGGATATCTACAGCGCGAATCGGCTCGGCGACAATCTCTATACGGCCTCGCTGATCGCNNCAGCGCCAGGTCGTGATGGTCGCGAACCGCAATGGATTCTTCTACGTGCTCGATCGCGCAACGGGCGAACTCTTGCTCGGCAAACCATTTACCGCGACGACGTGGGCGCGCGAGCTCGATGCGAAAGGCCGGCCTATCGTGCTGAACGCGGACGGCAGCAGCGGCTGCTTGCCCGATCAGTGGGGCGGCACCAACTTCAATCCGCCGGCATTCAATCCGAAGCTGCAGCTCTTCTTCGTGAACGCACGCGAAACGTGCGCGCGCTATCTCGCGCAGGAGCCGCAGTACGTGTCGGGTGAGATCACACCGGGTGGCGTCACATGGATCGATCGCGACAAGCAGTTCGGTGCGCTGCGCGCGCTCGATGCGCGCACGGGCGAAATGAAATGGGAGTT
>PMCP01000119.1 GCA_003155415.1 Gammaproteobacteria bacterium
TTCTGCCAGACGACGTCCTTCTGGCCGCTGCTGCCCTGCCCGTACCTGCCACCCCACTCTCCGGCCACGACGGGATAGGTTGCCGAGAACTGCCCGAACAAAGCATCCCAATCCGCGGCAAGATTGGCCGGAAAATTCGCTGCCGCGAACGACGCCTTCGCGTACACGTCCGGTCCGTAAGTATGCGGGGTCAACACGAGCTTCTGGGCCACGATGTTCAGCGGCTGGTAAGCCTCAGGCTGGAAGTCCTCTCCCCAGTTCATGGGAACCGANNGCCGCCTCCGCCGCTGTCTTCCAGAAGTAGATCGGGTTGGTCATGTTCGCGTCGCCGGTGCTCCAGCGCACGATGCCGTTCGGCTCGTTGTAGATGTCGATGCCGAGTAAGTGCGGCAAGTGAGCGTAGCGCCGTGCGACGAACGCGAGGTCGCGCGTCCAGTTGTCCTGCGTATACGCCTGATAGTTGTAAATGAGGCCGAAATCCGCGGGGTTCGCCACGAACCACGTCGGGTACTGGCGCTGCTTCGAGACGCTGTGAAAATCGAGCAGCACGTACATGCCCTGCCGATCGGCTTCGGCCATCCACAGATCGAGCACTTGCAGCGGCGTCTTGCCCAGCAACTCTGGATTGCGACCCGGGTCCACGTAGCTCAACTGATCCACGGGCGTCGCGTTGTAGAGCGTATCGGGCACGAACGGCAGGCGGATCGCGTTGAACCCCAGGCTCTTGATCTGCGCGATCTGCTCCTTCCAGCCCATGGCCCAAAGGAATTGCGGCTGAAGTATCGTGGCGTTGAAGCCGAAGTGATTGACGCCGCGAAGCTGTAGCTCCTGACCCGTCGCGTCGTAGATCTTGCCCGCTTGCGTAAAGTAGCCTGCGGCGGTTGCGCTCGCCGCGGCCGCCGTCATGACCAACGCGACGAGCGCCCGCGATACTCGACCGACAACATCCCTGTTCATCACGCCCCCGCCGCAAAATGTGCGATATCAGCTCGTCTGTGCGTTATCCCACTTAGGGACGAGGACGCGCAACTTATTGTTTTATATGTGCGATATCGCACTCAGCGACGCACAAATGCGACAGGCGCCGCGCGCCTTGGAGGGTTGCAGCGGATAGCGAGGTGGAACCGAGTCAAACTCAGTGCCGAAATCCGCGCACGTCGACTCGTGCCGAAGAACGCCGGGCGATCAGGTTTGTATGGGAGGCGGAGTCACAGCGAAGGAGAAACCCGCGCTGTCCGGTGACGGTCGCCGTTGAATCAGAAAAAGAGCCGTTGCGAGCGAGTACGAGACAACTTCACAGCCAGGGGGGCTAGCTGCTACGTCGCCGTATCTTCCGCCGCAACGGCGCCAAAAGAGGGGACCTAGCCTAGTTCGCCGCAATCAGTGGCGCACCTGACACCACGATTTCGACCCGCCGGTTGCGCTCACGCCCTGCCATCGTGCCGTTGTCGCCAATCGGCATCGACAAGCCGAGGCCTGCCACGTCGATGCTCGAGGCGGGCACGCCCTGCGCGATCAAATAGTCGCGCACCGTCATTGCACGCTTGAGCGACAACTCGGTGTTCATGGCTGCACCGCCCGTGTTGTCGGTATGGCCCTCGACCTTGAACCGCAGGCCGGGATACGAGGCCACGATGCCCGAGAACTTCGAGAGACTCTCGCGCGCGCCACCGTTGATGTCGGCCGTGCCAGTCGAAAACTGAACGCCGCCGATCTCCGCGACCAGCCCGCGGCTCGAATCACGCGTTGGCAGCGCCTCGTTCAAACGTTTACGCAGGTCGTCGCGCGCCGCCACCGCGGCCCTGTCATGCTCGACGGATGTAGCCGCTTGCGATGCCGCTTCGCTCGCAGCCGCCGCCTCGATTGCCGCGGTATCCGCTGCCGCGCGCGCTGTGTCGTTAGCAGCATTGGTAGCCGCAGTCGACGCCGCCTGGCTCGAGGCCGCCGCCTCGATGGCCGCGGTATACGCCGCCGCGCGCGCTGTGTCGTTGGCAGCATTGGTAGCCGCAGTCGACGCCGCCTGGCTCGAAGCCAACGCCGCGCTTGCCGCTGCGCTTGCCGCGACACTGGCCGCTTCGTTCGCCGCGTGGGTAGCGGCAGCCTCCGCCGCCCGCTTCTCGTCGGCGGTGGCGCTTTCCGTCGCCGCCAACAACGCCGCGCGCCGCGCGTCTTCGCCGGCAATCACGGCCTCGCGAGCGAGACCCGGAGCCAACTTGCGTTCGTAGCTCTTCCTTGCGACCAGCGCCGCTTCGGCCGCAGTAAGTTTCTGGGTGGCTGTCGTGAAGGCCGGCGAGCCGAACCGATCGGCGCCCGCAGCGCGTGCGATCGCGATCGCATAACGCGCTTGCACGATCTCGAGGGGATTGGCCGCACCCACTTCCATACGCGACAGGCGCGAACCGGAGAGACTCGTGTAGTCGACACGCTCGGTGAGCGTGGCGACCTTCGACTCGACGCCTTTCACGTTGTCGCCCACGTTGTAGAGGACCACCATCTCACTCGGTATCGTCACGGCGAAATGCGGCTCCGCAGTCACGATGAGCGCGAACTGCGAGGCGGCGTATCGGGTTTCGAGCTTGCCCTTTCCGCCATCGGGTCCACCGATCACGCCTTGATTGGCGGCTCGGCCGTCCGGGCTTACCGTCCACAGCACGTAGGTCGTATACGGGCCCAGAGACGCTGGCCTCGGCAAATTCTTCACTTCCGCCGTGATCCGCGCGTTGGCGTTCTGGTACTCGACTTCCACCCTACCCCCGGCAGCGGCGGCGGGCGGTGTCCCGTGAAGCGACAACTCGGATTTCGGGCCGTCGCGATAGCTATACACCGAGATCTGGCTCAGCACACTCGAGCTGGCGATCGCTTCAGAACGCTGCACGCCTTGGGCGAACGTTTGTGTACTAATGGTCGCGCCGCTCAGTGCGGCGGCCACGAATGCGGCAATCATTGTCAGTTTCATCACAACTCTCCTGTTTTCAGACAGGCTACGCTGCGACTGCAACCGCCTCAGTGCGATGGCGCGCGTAGGCGCGTTAGTGGGCGCCGGTCGCGGGCATCGGCCTGTTCGAAAGGAGAGCATCGAGCAGGTCGGCGAGCCGCAAGTGCGCCACCGCTACACCGGTATCTGAAAAGCCGTACGGCACCACGAGCCGTTCGCCGTGCACGATCGCACCGCATGTGTAAACCACGTTCGGCACGTAACCCTCGCGCTCATCCTCGCTTGGCTCCAGAAATGGCCGAGGCAGATGCGCTATCACCCGCCGCGGNNCCCGCTTCCGTTTCGATCGGCGAGCCGCAGTTGCCGATTTGCAGGAGTTCCCACGCATACTGCGGGCGATAGAGTTCCGTCACGTCGTTCCAATGGTGCACATCGTCCGACGTCGACAAGTGCAGGTTCTCCCGATCTTTGCGCGACAACATCACGAACTTGCCGTCGATCTGCCGCGGAAACAGCGCCATGCCTTTGTTCTGCGCGGCAGCACCATTCAACGTGGAAATCGTGAAGCGTACGAAGTCTTGCGTTTCGATCAGCTGCGGCAGGATCGAGAAGCCGTCGTACGCCGTGTAGGTGGCGTAGTAGGTGACGCCCCCATCGGCGGCGACGAAACGCACGAAGCGCGCGTCTTCCATGCCGCGCGTCTCGTTCGGACCGGCAGGAAAGATCACGCGTTCAGCGAGCAATGAATCCATCGGAAACGTAGTCACGTAGTTTGACGATGCCAACGTGCGAATGACCTTCACCGTTTCGAACCAGACGGCGGGTGGGGGGCCGTGTGCTTCGAGCGCGCTCAGCGATGCTTCCAGCTCCGCCAGCGTGAACTGTGCAGCGAGGCGGTTCAGCACGCTCCCGGAGAGATCGTTGGCGACACCGAGCTCCAGCAGCTTCGTGATAAAACGTGCTTTGTAGAAGTAGCTCGGCGGTGTGCGCAGGCCGCCCACCACTTTCGTTTCGGTTGCGTCGAACGTAATACCGGCATGTGCATCGAGCACGCCCGAACGAAACACTATCGAGGATAGGTGGCCTTCACCCACCGCGCGCAGGCTCATCACGAAGCGGGTCGCACCGCTCGCGACACCCGTCTGGTCTGGAGCCGCGACGATCGAGGGATTGAACAATGCAGCCGCCTCGATCGCGTACTCGTGCGTGAAGTAGGCGCCGATCAATAGCCGTCGGCCTGCAGACACGGCGGCTGGGTCGGCAACGTACGCCGCCAGCGCATCGAATTGCCCGCTCAACATTTCGCGAAACTGCCGATGACGCCCGTCGAACCGCTGCATGATCAACGCATTCAGCGCTTCCACTTCGGCCTCCGGAATCGCCAGGATCCGCTCCATCAGGAGCTGTGCCCGCGACTGGCCAGGCAGCAGCGTTTCTTCGCCTGGAAGAAAGGGCTTCGCGAGCACGCGCCGGGCATCAGGCACGAATCGATGGCGCGTCCGCGTGACAGCGGGAGACGTCATGCCAACTCGGCTGCGTGCGGGAGGGATTCCTCACGCTCGAGCTCTTCCCCTGCGAGCTCGAGCATTTTCAAGAGCGCGAGCAAGAAGCAGATCGTGCTCTCAGCGCCTTGGTTGCGATTGACCTCTGTTACGCCCATGCCGTCACAGCAACCGGCCGTCGCGAAATCGTATAGCGGCAATCCCAGCCGGTTGGCGCCGAGAAACCAGGCAAACGCCTCGCGCATGCGCCGCAAGTAATGTCGATCGGCCGTCACTTTAAAGGCATAGCCGAAAGCGAGTACGAATGCCGTCGCATCGATGGCCTGCTCGTCAGCCCTGGACTTCTCCCCGCCTCGGCTGAGCCACCCCGTGTTGCCCACGAGCTGCAGCCGATCGCCGGCGAAGCATACTTCCTCGAGAAACTCGAGCGCCTCGCGCGCAGTCCGCAGCGTGGCTCGCTCGCCCGTGACTTCGTATGCGGCGAACAGCGCGAGCGGCAAGATGGCATTGTCGTAAGTGAGCGTGGGCTCGAACCAGCGCCACTCGTCGGTGGCATACGCGTCGTAACGCTCTATCAACCTGCCGACCAGGTAGTCGAGCATGCCGCGCATGTCCGCATCGCGTGGCGCCGCGATCAACAGACTCACGAGGCCCATAGCGGCCTGAGCCGTACCGCGTGGTCCGAGGTGCCGCGCGTGTGGCAGCGCGCGCGCGAGCATGTCGCGCGCGAGCGATCGGCAGCCTTCGTCGTCCGCAAGCGTGGCCGTGACGCCCAACGCCCAAATCGAACGGCCGATGCAGTCGTCCGACGCCGGCGCCGGTGCGAGCGATCGGTCGTAGCTCATGAAATTGCGGAAGCTGCCGTCGAGCTCTTGCGAGCAATGCAGGTAGCTCAGGTACGTTGTGACGAGCGCCCGCGCCGCGGTGGACGCCTGCGCACGATCGGCGTGCACCGCCACGATCAATGCGCGCGCATTGTCATCGACGCAATAGCCGGTACGCCGCGCCGGTATGCTGTAAGTGGCGTGCTGAATGATGCCGGTGTCGTCGGTCATGCGCTGCAGATGATCGAGCCGCAACTCCGGCAGAGCGCTGGCCACGGCCGGAACACGCACCGGTATACCGCGAGGCCAACCGCTGGCTCGCAGCGCCGCGCGCATCGCCTCGAAATAGCTGTCGCCGATCCGTGGCCATTCCCTCGGCCGCGAGAATTCAAGCGCTGCTTTGCGTACGCGTCGCAACTCGGCAGGCGATCGACAAAGGTCGAGCAACGTCTGGCCCAATGCCACATGGTCCTTGAAGGGGAACAGGTGGCCGCGCTTATCCGCCAAAAGCTCCTGCGCGTGCCAATACGGAGTCGACACCGCGGCTGCACCGGCGCCCATCGCATAGGACAACGCACCGCTGGTGACTTGTGCCTCGTTCAAGTACGGGCTCACGAAGATGTCGGCGGCTTGCAGGTACTGACCCAGCTCACCGGCCGAGACGAACTGGCCTCGAAACACCACGTGCTCGCGCACGCCGAGCTTCTCGGCTTCCCGTTCGAGCATCGTCCGATAAGCTTCGCCCTCATGGCGAAGAACCGCGGGATGAGTGGCGCCCACCACGAAGTAGATGAGATCGGGAAACTCGCTCACCACTGCCGGCAGCGCACGAATCACGGTTTCGATGCCCTTGTTCGGGCTCAGCAGGCCGAACGTCAAGAGCAGGCGCCGCTGCGCCACGCCGAATTGCGCTTTGAGCGCCTGCTGATCCGGGTTTGGATCCATCACTGGGATGCCGTGCGGGATGATCCGCACCTTCTCACCGCTGACGCCGTAAGAGCTTGCAAGCAAATCCCGTGCGACCTCGCTCATCACAACGAGCTGCACGCAGTGCACCAATAGTTTCCGGACGATGGCCGCTTGATTGGCCGAAGGGCTTTTCAGCACGGTGTGCAGCGTCACGATGGCCGGCACCCGCAGAGCGCGAACGAAGTCGAGGATATAGCCACCGTCGTCGCCGCCGAAGATCCCGTACTCGTGCTGCACGCAAACCAAACGCACTTGACTATAGTTGACGAACTCCGCGGCACGCGTGTAGTCGGCTTTGACGTTCTGCCGAATCTCGAACTTCACCTCCGCGGGGTACTGGTATTGGCCTGAAGGCTCGGTGACCGCCAACACCATCGGCAACACGCGCTGGTCGCTGCCGGCAACGGCAGCGGCGAGATCCGCGGTAAAAGTTGCGATCCCGCAGCGGCGCGGGCCGTACGTGCCGACGAACGCCACTGCCATCGGGCGATCGTGCGGCTCCACTGCCGCGGCACGCTGCGCGCTATCGCCGTCAGCAATAGTGAGAGCGACCGACACTAGCCGAGCACCCCGGCATACGTCGCCTTGGCGGCGGCGTAACAGCCACATGCTGCGGCCTCCAAGCCGCGGCCGTCTAGAATCTCGAGCCTGCCGCGCGTGTAGTGAATGAGATTGCGGTGTTGCAAAGCGCTCGCCGCACGCGTCACGCCCACGCGCCGCACACCGAGCATGTACGCGATAAACTCGTGGGTGATGTGAAACTTGTCGGAATGCGCTCGATCGCGGGTCATCAGCAACCAACGAGCGAGCCGCGGTTCCAGGAAGTGATAACGGGTGCACGCAGCCGTCTGCGCGATCTGACTCAGCGACACGTGAAGGTAGCGCTGCAGAACACGCCGCAGCGCAGAGCTGCGCGCGAGTTCGCGGGACAGCGTGGTGGCCTCCAACTCCCAGGCTCGGCCTGCGCCCTGCACAATCGCTCGCAGCGGCGCGACACGCACGCCGAGAATCAGCGACGTGCCGAGCATGCCTTCGTTGCCCACGAGCCCAACTTCGAGCTGCGCGCCGTCGTCCAAGGGCGCGATCAGTGAGATGAAGCTATCGATGGGAAAAAACGCATTCCGAACCACGTCCCCGACTTGTCCCAGCGCGCTCCCCTCCACGAGATCCACCGGATCGCGGTTTGCCAGCAAACGTCGGCGATCGGCGGCGGGCAGCGCCGCTAACAGCAGATTCTCCGGAAGCGAGCGCTTGCGCTCTGGCATGTTGAGCTCCGCGGCAGTGACCATAGGATCGGGCCACGGAGCTTGGCGGACTTGGGTGAGCGCCTCTGTGCGCTGGGACACGCAGCGCGCGCTCGCGGGCCGAGACACTAGACGCGATCAGATCGCGAGCGCGGGCTCCGTGACTTCGGGGCGATACAGTGCATATGGCAACAGCCGATCAGTTTCCTTCTTGACCGCCGCATAACATTCGCACGACAGCTCTTCGAGCTTCGGCCGATCGATAACCGTGATCCGTCCACGGCTGTAGCGAATGACGCCGAGCCTCTGCAGCTTGCCGGCCGCCGTCGTCACTCCCTCGCGGCGCACACCGAGCATGTTCGCGATGAGCTCCTGGGTCATGCTCAAGCTCGGACCGGGCAATCGATCGAGCGACAGCAATAGCCAGCGGCACAGCTGCTGATCGACCGAGTGATGCCGGTTGCATACGGCGGTCTGCGCCATCTGCGTGATCAGCGACTGGGTATATCGCAGCAGCACCTGCAACATATGCCCGTGGCGCTCGAACTCGTCCTTTAGCGCGCTGCTAGTCAGCTTGTAGGCGAAGCCCCCGCTCTGAACTACCGCACGACTGGGCGTGGTTTCGCCCCCCATGAACAGGGATACGCCGATCACTCCGTCGTTGCCGACCACGGCAATCTCGGCCGACGCACCGTCCTTCAGCACGTACAGCAGCGAGATGATCGCGTTCGTTGGAAAATAGATGAAGCGCTGCACGTCACCCGACTCATAGACGCTCGCACCGAGCGGCAGCTTGACAAGCTTCAATTGCGGGAACAGTCGCGCGGCTTCCTCAGGGGGAAGCGCATCGAGAACGTGATTTTCACGCGGATCCGGGTCGGCCATCTAAATGGAATCCTTCCTAGGCACGGGGAAAGAGCGGCGGAGAGAGCTTGTGGACCCCACTGTACGCTCGTATGTGCGATATCACACTTAACGAGCGCTTATCGCCCCGATACCAGGCGTCGAGACGACGGTCGGCCTGCCGCACTTCTCAAAAGGTGTGCACGAAAACCACGGACGCGAGGTTCTCGCGATAGCTCAGAGCCGCGGTCTGAGCCGCTTGCTCCCGGCGTTCGAGCTCGAACGACAGTCGCATCTGCCGCCCCAGGCGGTAGGTCACGCCGGCCGTCGTCGCGGCAAGGTTGCTCTCCTTGCCGTCCGCAAACTTGCGGTCCGCACGCATCGCGCGCACATGCAGCTCCGTACGGGAACCGGGCCGCCATGCGGCTGAGAGGTTGGCTCCCGATTGCTGCTCATTCGCCAACGGCGCGCCGTTTACCTGGGTTCGATCGTTGCGCGACTCGTCGAATAAGGAAACCGTGAAGTCGTAGCGCTCCCACTTGAGATTCAAGCTCCACTCCAGTCGCTTCGCTATGTAGCGCTCGGCGCTGCCGGCGCGAAACAGGTAGTCGTTGGGCTGCTCGGGATCCAACAAGCCGGTGCCGCTGAAGCGATCATTGGCGCTGGTGGTCGGTGTTTCGTTGTAGCTGAGTGCCACGGTGCCGCGGTTGAAATCGTAGTCGAGCTTTCCGCGCCACGAGGAGCCGAAACTTCGATCGCCGACAGCGAGCTCAGCCCGGAACCTTTCGCCCGCCTGGCGCGCAACCCCTGCCTCCCAAAACGTGTCACTCAAGGTGGAGTCGAGTGGCCTGTCCCACGGGCTCTCTTTGCCGGCGGCCACGAACAAGCGCGTTCCCTCGCCCACCCAATACCCGAGTTCTGCGTATGCCTGCTGATACCGATAGGGAGAAACGAGCGGCAAGCCGTAGTCGACGTTCTGATAGACGTAGCGCGCGGCCCAGCTGAGCCCGACGCCCTTGCGATAGTTATCGACCGATAGGCCAGCGGCGTCGGACTCGTAGTCCTTCAAAGTGCCCACCGCGGAAAGCTCATCGCCGTAACGTACCCAAGTGCGGCGGAAATCGCCGTTCACCAGGACGTCGTCGCCCACGGGTACTTGAAACGACGGCCCAGCGTAAAGATCGTCGCGATTGACCCGGTTACTCGTGATCGCGAGATTATCGAAGGCAATCGTGCCCTCGGGATCGAGGGTGGTTTGCGAGCGACTGCCACCGAAATCGAGGAACAGGCGGTCCGGCACCATGCCGAACGAAATGTCCGCGTTGAGCAGGTTGTAGACCTTGTTCTCGCTGCGCTCCTTGTAGCGGTACGCGTCCATTCGGTACGCGACGTCAGCAGTGAGCTTCGACGAGTCCTGGGTATACGTGAATCCCGGGCGAAACAGCAGAACGTTGGCCGACTCCTGACGGACTGGCGCGAGCGTCACATTGTCAGTGTTGGTCACGCCGACCGATACGGTAGGCTCGAACTCGCTCGCCCCGGCCGTGCCCGCGATTGCAATCAGGCAGAGCCCACCGAATCTGGACGCCATCAGCGACCCGCGCGGGCACGTTTGAACGTCGGCGGCCTTGGTATCAAATGTCATCGAGCGCGCGCCATCGTGCTCGTCAAGCTACGTGGTTGATCTCGGCACATCTGTGCGGAAGCGAACAGACCGTTCCGCCGCGCTCACCGAGCATGCCGTATGTCCCCGATCCAGGTGTACCTGCCCGACGCTGGCCAAGGCGATTTCGGCCAACGGCCTTTCGTTGCCACACACAATCTGGAGCACCACGAGCTGTTCACGGACGAGGCGCTAGCGGAGCTACTCGATCGCTTTCCGCGCAAACATTTGTACGCATTGACAATGGGCAGCGATCCCACGCGGGCCGACGAGAACCGGCTCGCGATTCACGATGGTGTGAGCGGCGCCGAGCTGTTGCGTGCCGTGAGAAACGGCCGCCTGTGGCTCAATGTGACGAGGGTGGACCTCGCGGACGCGCGGTATCGTGCGCTGATCGACCAGCTGTACACGCAACTTGCGGCGCGCGTCCCGGGTTTCACCCCGACGAGCTCCCAAGGAACACTGCTGATCTCCTCGCCGCACGCGATGGTGTACTACCACGCGGATGCTGCGGCCACCGTGCTCTGGCACATCCGCGGCCACAAACGTATCTGGATCTATCCGCCGCTCGACGAGCGTTATATGAAACGCGAATTCCTCGAAGATATTTTCGCCGGCGTGCGCCACGAATACCTGCCCTATGACGCCGCTTTCGACGAAGGCGCCGTCAGCTACGAGCTGGCGCCGGGGCAATGGGCTACTTGGCCGCAGAACGCGCCGCATCGCATCACGAATCTCGGCAGCGTGAACGTTTCCCTGTCGACGGAATATTTCACGGCGGCGACGCGCAGGCGGCAACGGGTGTACGTGGCCAATCACTTCTTTCGCACGCGTCTACACGCAAAGAATGTCGCGGCGCGGGAGACCGGCACCGCCGCCACTTTGAAGACCCTAGTTCACCGCGTGGCGAACAGGCTCGGCCTTGCACGGCTGGAATACCGGCAGCATGCGCCTGCCATGCGCGTCGACGCGGATGCGCCAGGCGGCGTGGCTCCCCTGCGCAACGACACCGCCACCGTGACCGTGTGCACGCCGTAAAAGTCCGCTGCCTGCACGCGCTCGCAGAGATTGCGCCTCTGCGCTCCATGATCAACGCGCTGAATCTCGCGTCCGCGCGCCCGGATCCCTTCTCCACCTTCGAGTTCTACGAGAATCTGCTGTTACGCAGAAGCTCCTTGAGCGGCGGCACTCGCTCGCGGGTGTGGTTTCTCGCGGCCTTCATCGAGCGCGACCTGATCGGCTATCTCGCCCTCGAAGAAGTTCTCGAAACCGTGCTGTGGCGCCGCATCAAGCGACTGGGGTTTCTGGTCGCGCACGACGCAGATCGTCCGCACGTGGTCGCCAAGGGTGAGCATCTCGGCATCGTGACCGAGATGTTCTACGACTACCTGCGGGAGCACCGGCGAGAGTGGGACCTACTGGAGTTGCAGCAGCAGGACGCGGCGTCGACCCTCTATCCGCTGCCACCGGGCGTTCAGCTGGCGGGTTGCTGGGTACGATACTGGCCGAACCTCGACAACGGCACCATCCGCGTTCGCTGGGCTACGCTGCGCGAGTACTTCGACGCGCTCGCACCCAAGTTCCGCGAAAATATCGCTCGTCAAATGCGAAAATTGCTCGCCAGCGGCGAAGTGGAGCTGCTGACCTCCTCCGATCCGGCGAGCACGCCCGCGCTACTCAAGCTTTACTGCAACATTGAACGACGCAGTTGGAAAGCGGACACGGATTTGACGATAGGTGGCACAACGGAGCGCTTGGACTACATTCGCGCGCTGCTCGACGCCCGCCAGCCGATGCAGGCCGTGATCCAGATACTCGTCCTGGACGGCGTCCCCATCGCGGGGCTCATTAGCGGCGCGTTCACCGGTCCCGCCGACAAGGGGCTGTATGCGCTACACATCGTATTCGACGAGCATCTGAGTGCCGCAGGTCCGGGCTCGGCGATCCTCATGATGGGCATGCGTTACGCGATCGACGGATACTTTGCGTTCTTCAATCTGCTTTCCGGCTTTGGCTATTACAAGACGCGCTGGTTGGCGGACATGACAGCTACGCGCGGCGCACAGATCTATCGCATCGGCGGCGTGTTCTTCTGGCGCCGCCTGTTGGGGGATGCACGGCGGTGGTTGAGCGGCCATCTACCGTCCTTCGTGCAGCGGCGCTTGCCCACCGCGCGCAGCCTCGACAGCGACGCACGGCTTCGAGACCGGCCGGCCCCCGCGCTCGCGGGAAGCGCGCCGCGCGTGACCGCGGCCGAGCGCGCGGTCTTCGCCAAGCTGATTGCGGAAGCGCGGCGCGGTACCTGCGAGTGGCTGTCGCCGCGTGAGTTCGTCGCGGCGATGCCGTTCTCTACACACAACGCAGCCGAATCAAGCCGCGCGCCGCGCTACGCCGCGATCTCGCCTCGGCCCACGGGCGACGCCTGACGCACGCCGAGTTGTCGCAGTGACAACACCACGATACCGGTGAGGTTGATCAGCTCTCCGACCAACACGCCGAGCGGCGCACCGAGGACGCCGAGCTGCAACATGCCGACGTAGCCTGCGGCTAGCGAGATCACAGCACCGAAGAAGGCCAGTGAAGTGAGCTGGTGAAAGCGCTGCCTCGCCACCAACAGGTAGAGCAGTTGATCCCGCACCACCATCGGCAGGAAAGCGAGGCCCCACATCAGCATCAGCGCGTCGCGATGCGCGAATTGTTTCTGCAGCACCACAGTGAAGATCCAATCGCGAACCAGCCACAAGAGGGCGAAATAACAGAGCAGAGTGCATGCCAGAAAAAACGCGAACGCGCACAGTCGACGCAGGGCGTATCCCGCGCTGTGATGGTGGAGCCAGCCGGCAGTGAGCGGCAGCATCAGCGTACCGATACCGGACGACACGAGATTTACCGGCATCAGTAGCAGCCGCGTCGCGGCGATCGCCGCTACCGCCGTCAGGTCGAGCGTGCCAGCGGCCAAGTACATGTATCCCTGACTGAAAGCCCAGTGGATGGCGGCGCCGGCCGTCGACCACGCGGCGAGCGGTGCTACTTCGCGCAGAATTCCCCTCGCACCGCGAACATCCCACGACTCATGCCGCCAGAGCGCACGTGCGAGTAGAACACCAGTCACGGCTGCAGCGATGCCCGTCACAATCATCGCGCCGACGGCCGGCATCGGCAGCCGAATCGCGAGATAAACACCAAGCACCAGCAAGGCCACGTAGCAAACGTCGGTGAGCAGCACGTCCTGGGGCCGACGATGTGCGAGCAGCACCATGCGGAAGAAGTTGCGCTGGAGGGTGGCGAGAGCGGCAGCAATCGTCACGACGATCAACGGGCCTGTGTGTAGATCGAGGACACCCCCGAGCCACAGCCCGGCGGCTGAGACGAATGCGATGGCGCCGCCGATCTGCAGCACGCGATTTTGGTCCCGATACAGACCGCCGACGAGCTCACTGCGCGCGGGCCGCTCGAGCGGCGTGATGCGATTGACCAGCGGTGGATTTAGAAACGAATTTTGCAACGACACGATCAGCAATACGGCGCCCGACGCGAGGATGAAGTAGCCGTATTGCAGGTCGCTCGCGTGCCGGATCAGCAGCAGCCCTACCGCGAAGCTTGCCGCCGACAGCAGCGCCTGGCTCGTCACCGCGCTGCCGAGCATTCTGGCCATCGCAAACTTTCGGCCGCGCTCCGTCACGGGAGCCGTCTTGGCGTCCGCACCCATACGAGAGACCCGCGCGAGCGAAGGAGCAACAGCGCCTTCCACACCAAGAATAGCGGCGCCTGCGCGAGATCGATCAGGCCGCGGACACCCATGCCGCTCAGCTGCCACCCACGCAGCACGTAGAGTACCAAGCTGGCCACACAGGCCGAGCCCACCCACACCCATGGCCATGCGGCCGCTTGCCACGGCGCCAGCGCCGCAGCCACGGCGAGCAGCAGGACGACGTTCGCCGCGACGTGCGTCAGCGGTGGCACGAGCAGATCGACAGCCAGATCGAGGCAGACGCGACTCGGCCGCTGCGCGGCAGCGCTCAGCAACGCCAGTGTCTTCGTCCGTAACAATTGCCATCGCCCGAGTTCCCAGCGCCGCCGCTGGGAACCGGCACTCGCGGTGTCAGCGGCCATTTCGGCATCGACCGAGGCTTCATCGGCGTAGTGAATGCGATATCCGTGGAGGCCGAGCTCGATGCCGAACTCGATGTCTTCCGCCAACGAAAAGGCCCGATACGGCACTTGCGCGAGCAGCGCGTGCGTGACGCACCAACCGTTGCCGCGAAAACCACACGACAACCCCAGACGTTCGCGGCCACGCGACCGCACCCTGTGGAACGCGGACATCGCGATGCACATAAGCCGCGTCCGCCACGACGTGCGCGGCTCGAGCACGCCGTAGTGCGCTTGAACGGCGTGCGCCCCGCTCTCGATTCGTGCGGCGAATGTGGTGAGAAGGTTCGCGGATACTTCGCTATCAGCGTCGACGACGACCACGGCCTCCGCCCAGCCGCGCGCGTGGCTATCGAGGAATGCGTACTCGAGCGCGTAGCCTTTGCCGCGCAGTGTGGCGTGCTCGCGCTCCAGCACTTCGGCGCCGGCGACGCGCGCAGCCTCGGCCGTTCCATCCGTGCAGTTGTCGGCAACCACGATTATGCGAAAGGCATCACTCGGCCAATCGCAACGACGCAGACTGCGAACGACTCGCGCAACCAGAATTTCTTCGTCGTGAGCGGGAACGATCACATCGAAGCGAGGAGTTCGCCGCGGTGCCGCCGGCCCGCGGGCCTTGCCCGACAACACGGTCAGCAGCAGCAAGTAACCGCAGCTGAACATAGCGGGCAGCCCGAGCAACCACAGGATGGAGCTCGCGACCACGGTCATGCCGGCGCGTCCGGCGGCGGCGCGTACTCGCGATAGTGCCAACCGCCGAGTACCGTCAGCTTCCCGACGTTGGCCGCGGCCTTTAGGAGCCACGCGGCGGCGCGATGCCTACCGAACGGACATGTGACTAGCGCCAACGACGTCGCGAGCGCGATCTGCGCGATCGTGCGAGTTACGAACCGCGCGCGATCGACGGCAGTCTGCTGGCCGTACCGGCCGGCGAACGTATGGCGCGCGAAATCCTGACCACCGCGCATCGCCCGGCGCAGCAGCCACCGCAACGACGCCCGCGACGTTTCCACGGGCTCGGTGACCACCGCCTCGTCGCACCAGACGATTCGCGAACCGGCACTGACGAGACGGGAGAGCAGATCGCCATCCTCGCCGCCCGTCAACCCATAGGCCGGATCGAACGGTGCGCGGTGTTGCTTGATCAGGCTCGCGCGCAGCAGCACGTTGCCGAAGCGCAGCCGGTTGCGCGGCACCACCGTGCCGCTTCGCATCCGCACCCATGAATAGAAGTCGCCGCGCCGGATCCATGCGGGCGCTGTCGCAGGCACGACGGGAACGACAGGACCCAAGACGCCATCTGCGGAATGGGCGTGAGCGGCGTCCGCAAGCGTTCTGAGCCACGCCACCGGGGCGCGCTCGTCGTCGTCGACAAACGCCAACCACTCGCCGCTCGCGATCGCGACCGTACGATTGCGCGTAAGCGAGATGTTCTTCTCCGGCTGCACTTCGTAGCGAACCGGGCAGCCGCCTCCCTGTGTCTGCCGCTCCTGCACGACCTCGCGCGCGCTCGCCTCCGCATCGTTGTCGACGATGACGATCTCGGACGGTTGCAACTCCTGCGCATCAAGATCGGCGAGCAACGCCCGCAACCGGTCGGGACGGCGATAGGTGGCAATGCAAATGCTGATGTTCATCGCGCTGCACGCTCCTGTCGGTCGAGACGCACTGCCGTCCGGACGGTCGCCCTCAGCTCATGACGGGCGCGGAACACATTCCAGGCGAGCAGCGCCGCCGCCGACCACGTCCAGACGGTCCCTATCCCCGTGGCAAAGCTAATGAGGACCGTCAGCACGACGAAGAATAGGAGGCGCGTCATAAAGTGCGGCGCCTCGGGCCACGCGTTGCCGGCAGCTCGATAGATGTAGTACGGCACCCACTTCGCGAGCACGTGCGCGCCGATCGCGATCGCGCCGATCACGTTGATCGGCACTAGGGCCACGAACGCAGCACTGCGAGCCATCTGTAAACAGGAGTACAACCAGATTCGCGTGGTCTTATCGAAACGGTTGTACAAGCCGAACGTACCGTACGTAGCCAGGAGAACCGCGCACCACACACCGAACCCGGCCAGTGCATCGCGGCCGACGCCACGGAGTATCGCCACGCCCACCGCACCACTCACGAGCGCCCAGATCCAGGGCGCCCAACGCGGGGTGACCGCGAGTCCGTCACGAAATGCGCCGGTGACCTTCGGGTCATGCTCCAGACGCACGGCGACGCGATCGTTGTCGACGTAGCCGCATTCGTAGACGGCCCAGAACGACAGCAACAGAAACAGCAGAGCGACGACGTGCTCCACCGGCTGCGAGGCCAGCGTGATCGAGCTCAGCACCCACAACGCAAAATCTTCCAGGAGAATACCGCGCGTGATGTAGCGCTCTCCCGGGCGTTTGATGTGCACGAGGTACTGCCCAGGCAGGTAGACGTCACTCAGCGCCGGACGGAACTGCGCTTGCGGCCAGACCGTTCGCAACGGTCGGGCACACGCGCTGAGTAGGGCTTCGTCTTGAGTCGAGTCCGTGAGCACCAAAGCACGGCGCACGGTCTCGTTGCCGAGTGCCGCAGCGACGAGACGCAGCTTGCCATTACGACGATCCGCAAACGTCGTGAGTCTCGTCGAAACGATTTTGATGTGTGGCGGAAGGCCTAGAGCCGCTACCAGCGGCGCAACGATCGGCTGAAAACCTAGCGTCGCGATGATCGGGGTATGGCGATTCGCCATACCGGCACGCGCTTTGACGGCATCGATCAACGGTGTGTTCGCAGCACTCGCAGCGAGAACGTGCACTCGCGCCCGCCACCGACGTCGCGTCCACGGAAACAGTATGACGATACAGCGGACGCGCCAAACGTCACGTGTCTCTGTACCGCCCGTCCAGCGCCACGGCTCGATGAAGTCGAGTAGCCGCATCGCGATCAGTGCCAGGGGCGCCGGCCGCGCGGAGTCGATGAAATCCTCGGTGGAATTGCGCAGATACAGCGTCTCGTCGAGGTCGAGCAACACCGGTCCGGGATGCGTCAGAACGGCCTCGATCGCCGGGTCCGGCATGGCTTCGTGCTCATGCAACAGCGCCGCACTCAAGAGACACCTCCCGAAGAAAAGACGGGAATTGGTTCAGGCAAGCCGGTGCTCTGCGCGGTTGCGGCGAGCGGCGCGGGCACCGTGGACCGCATTTGCCGCAACGGCTCACCGAAGCGCGTGCGCAGAGACAGCTCGAGTGAGAGACGCGCGAGCGCCGTTGTCGCCAATGTCATGAGCACGAACTGGAGGCTCAGGACGCTGAACCAGTGGGACTCCGACAGATTGACCATGGCCTGTTGAATGAACAGCGCGAGAAACAGCGCGCCCTGTGCGTTGTCGGCCGACAGCACTCGTAACGACTGGCGCAGATGGACAACGATGTAGCCGAGCAAACACACGAGGCCGGTCCAGCCGAGATCGTTGGCGACGTCGAGGTAGCCGTTGTGCGCCGAGCCCGGGTAGAAGCCCCCCATGCGCCAGATGAACTCATAGGACTGCGACTGCGCTACCGGCCCGATCCAATACGCTCCGTAGCCGACCCCGAGTAGCGGGTTCAGATGGATGCGCTCCACGATGATCGCCCAGATCTCGCTGCGGCCCGTGAAAGTCATGTCCATGCCGGTAAGGGACGTGACCGGCGCAAGCAGCAACTCGAGGCCGGGAATCAACCGCAAGATCGCGAGCGCGTAGATCACCAATACGGCTGCGGTGACCCCGACCGCATACCTTAGATACGGCCGTAGACCACGCGGCGACCACAGAAGAAACAGCAGGAACGCGCTGGCGGCCAGCGTCGAGATGGCCGCTGTCGAGCTACGCGACAGCCACAGACATAGGCCAGCGAGCGCGCAGCCGAGGAAGGCGCGAGAGGCGCGCACTTCTCCCGTCAACCATCCGTGTAGCCACAGAAGCAACGTGGTGCAGGCAATGGCACCGAAGGTGTTCTTGTGATTTGCCAGACCCCGCCAGGCACCTACCAACTCCGGTGCGAGCTCGTGATGAATCGCGAGCGCTGGTGCGGCCAATCCGAATGCGATCGAACCGAGCAAAACCAGCGTGAGCGCCGGCCGCACCACGCTCTGGAAGCGCCGCGCATGCCAACCCGCCAGGGAAAAAGCGAAACACACGGCCACGATAGTGAAAAGGCGTATGTCACGGCGCGCCGTCACCTCAGGCGCGATCGACCAAATGATGCTGGCAACGGCAAGCGCCGCGAACAGCAGCAGAAACGGATTCACCGAGCGCAACAACTGCCACGCGAGCGACGCGCGCCACACGATGACGGCGCCTGCAGCCAGCAGCAATCCCACCCAGAGCGCGCGGCTCAGTGGCCCACCCTCTGCCGGCGCGCGCCCATGGAGGATTGCGTAGTTGAATCCCTCGGGCACGATCAGCAGCAGGATCAGCACCCAGACGATACCCGCGAGAATCAGGGAGTGCCGATCGTCTCTTACCCAACCCACTTTTTTTTCAACGAACATGTCGGCCGCCAGCGTCTATGGCGTGATCAAAAATGATTGAGCACGGCGCCCACGATCTGGGACCGAATCGCAGCGAGACGGCGCAACATGTCGCGGCTCTCCTTGTAGGGCGTATGCCTCGCGCGACTCAACACGAGCACGCGTTTGACCAGGCTCGCGACGGCAAGACCGTCGGAGTATTGGGTGATCGGCGCCGTGTCGAGGACGACGAAATCGAAACTCTCTCGCCACTCCTCGACGAGAGCGGCGAAGCGTTTGTTGAGCAGCAACGCCGAAGCGTTGTCCGGTGTCGGACCCGAGGTCAGCAGCGACAGATGTCGCAACCCTTCGACGGAATGAAGGTAGGGCGTGGTGCCGTTCTCGATGGCCTGGGAGAGACCCGCTTTATTGTCGGCCGCGAACAGCAAGTGCTGGCTCGGGTGGCGCAGGTCCGCGTCGACAAGCAGCGTCGGCCGATCGAGCTGTGCGAACGCGATCGCGAGTTCCGCGGCAAGCTGCGATCGCCCGTCGCCGGCGCCCGGACTCAGCAGCGCGATGACTCCCGCTCCATCGCCCGGCTCGCGCCGCAGCAGCAACTCGGCCCGCAAGTCCCGAATCTTTTCGCAACGCGGGTCGATCGGGTCGTAAGCGACTGCGAGCCGCTGCGTCGGCTTAGCGAGCCGCCCCACCGATGGGACAGCACGCGTCACTGGCTGCACACGATGCACGTCCTCTGCGTCCAGCGACTTTCCGTTGAACTCGGCGTTCACGCGAGACCTCGCTTCAGTGGTATGGCACCGAATTCCGCGAGCACCGGCACACCGCTGTCCCGCTCGAAATCGTCACGGCTGCGAATACGTCGATTCACGAACTCGTACATGAGCGGGATGGCTAGACCGAAAAAGGCACCGGCCATTGCAGCGAGCAGCAGATATACGACCACGCGGGGCTTGCTCGCCTTCACCGGCGGCGTCGCCTGACTAACGACGCTCACGTTGGTGTAATTGCCCATCGATGCAAACATCACATCGTCGTAGCCGTCGAGTGCGCGTTTGTATACGGCCTGAGCAGCGTCGAGCTCGAGGCGGTACTTCGTCGCCTGATCGTGCAGGGCGCTGCTCGACAGAACCTTCTCGCGCTGCGCGGCCACCGCCGCCTGCGCCCCCTGCTCGATTCGCTGCGCCGCACTCAACGCGGTCGTCGCATTGCGCGCGTACCGGCCCACTTCGGTGGCCAACGCCACGCTGTTCGTGTTTATCTGCGAGAGCAGCTCGGCAACCTGAGGATGTCGTGGCCCGAGCGTNNTCGCCGGAGCTCGCGGCTTCCGCGGAACGTCGGATGCGCTGCGCTTCCAGCAGGTGCTGCTGCAGGTCCGACAACAACGCAAGTTCCACGTTCGCGCCGTTGCCGCCGGCATCGATGAGTGAATTGCGTTGGTGAAAAGCCGTGTAGTCTTGCTGCGCCTGATCCGCCTTGACCTTCAGCTGCATGAGCTGCTCTGTGTAACGCTTCGCGCGCTCGGTCGTCGGATCGGTGGAGCGCACGAAGTCCTGCTCCTTGAAAACCTCGGCCACGGTGTTCGCGACGAGCGCGGCTTCTTTGGGGCTGCTCGCGCCGTAAGTGATGTAGATCAATTGACTGCCAAACTGGCCCTGATAGATGGCGAGCTTCTTGTCGAGCACTTCGAGGACGTATTCACGCAGCCCGCCTGCGTCGCCGTTGTACCCCGCTGTGTAGTCCGCGTTCTCCGTCAGCTTCAGGCGATCGATCACGGTCAACAGCACTGTCGGATTGCGCAGCAACTCGGTTTGCGTCGCCATGTAACTGCTCAGCAGGCCGATGGGAAACTCCTTGCTGTTGAGCGGGTCGTTGACCTGGTAGTTGACCATCAGCGTGGCCGTGGCCTGATACGTTCGTGGCAGCATTGCGATGACCGCGGTGGCGAACCCCACGATCACCAGCGCAATGAAGAGACTCAGCTTTCGATACGCCCACACGATGCTCCAGATCTGTAGCGGCGACAGACCGGAGTGCGTGTAAACGTCAGGCAACGCGGAATAGGTCACCGGCAGCGATGCGGAGCTCGCCCATACCGCAACTTCTCTACTCGTACTCAAAACCGGCCTTCCCTGATGTAGATCACGTCATCTGCCTGCACGCGATCGGTCAACTTGATCTTCTCCGCCACGACCGTTCCGTCGGTGGCCCGGCGTTTTACGTCGATTCGCCGAGTCGTCGCAAACTCGGTCAATCCGCCGCTACGGGAGATGGCTTGCAACACCGTCATCTCCGGTTCGAGGCGATACATGTTGGGGGCCTTCACTTCGCCGTAGATGTAGAACTGATCGGCCGGCGGCACGAATACGGCATCGCCGCCGCGCAGCAGCAGGAACTTCAGTGACTCCCGACCGTCTTCCAGACCTCGGAGGCTCACGGGGTGGCGCTCGAGATTGCCCGCCTCATCCGGTCGAATCACGAACACCGTGTTCGCGCTGGTTTCTGTGGTACCCCCGGCCGCCGCGAGCAGATCGAGCAGGCTCGTCGTCGAGTTCACCGGGAACCGGCCTGGCGATCGAACCGCGCCGAGCACCGACACTTGCTGACTGCGAGACTGCATCAGCAATATCGTGATCTGCGGGTCGCGTAGCAGCTGCGCCTTCTTGTATGCCGCCGCCACTTTCTGCGCGGCAGCAGTCGGCGACAGCCCGGCGATCGGCACCGGACCGGCCAGTGGCATCGTGATGCTGCCGTCGTCCGCGACGTAAGTCGTGGTCGCGAGCTCGGGGCGGCCGTAAACCTGAACATTGAGCTCGTCGCCGACCCCCAGCTGCAGCAGCGGACGAGCGGACGTGGCTGCGGCCACGCCCTGAGCCTCTGCAGACAGAGGCGGCAACACCGCCAGCAGGAGCCACAACAGCGCACCCGACGTGCGCCACCGAACGATACGGCGCAGGCCGCACGAAGATGCCGTTGGATTCAAGTGGCCGGAAAGAGAGGCGATCATGACTGCCTCCGTTGCGGGTTCATGATGGTTGCGTCGGAACTGGCTGAGTAAGCCAGAGCCGTCGCCTAACGACGCCAGCACAGTGTCGGGGGGGGGCCGTCGTTTGATCTGTGCGACAGCGAACATAACGCCGCGCAGCGGCGGGGGGCGTTCTACGCGGCGTATGTATGCAAGCGCACGGATGCCGGGCGGGGGATCATCTAGGCTGCGTTGCTTCGCGGCAGGACATCGTGCGTCTACTACTATGCAACTGGATTCGGCACTCAGCCGGTGTAGCTCGGCCGAAGCGCGAACATCGGTTCTCGCGTACAACGAAACCGCCGCCGACTACCCCCATGATCTGACCCTTCCCGAGCTCATCGCACAGCAAGCGGTGCGGACACCGCTCGCATGCGCAATCGTGTGTGGCTCGCGTTCCATGACCTACGCGGAGCTGGATCATGCGGCGAATCGATTGGCGCGTACGTTGCTCGGCCGCGGGCTGGCCCCTGGCACACGCATCGCCGTTCTACTCGAAAGATCGACTGAGCTCGTGGTAACGCTGCTCGGCATTCTCAAAGCCGGCAGCGCGTACATTCCGCTCGATCCGTCATATCCCACGGAACGGTTGTCGCACGTCCTCGACAACGCACGGCCTGCAGCCATCGTATCCACATCCACCGCCATTCGACGTTTCGCGCGCGGCGACATCGCCACTCTGCTGTTGGACGAAGAGCCGCCGGCGATCAATGCGACTCGCTCCGACGTGATCGAACGAATGCCGGAGCCCGACGCCGTCGCCTACGTCATCTATACGTCCGGCTCCACGGGTGTGCCGAAGGGCGTGCAGATCCAACACCGCTCCGTGGTCAACCTGCTCTGCGCGATGCGCAGCCGGCTCGGCATGACTCCATCGGACACGTTGGTGTCGGTCACGACCATTTCCTTCGACATCGCAGTGCTCGAGCTCTTTCTGCCGCTCATTGTCGGCGCCAAAGTCGTCCTCGCCGAAGAGCAGGATCTGACCGATGGCCTGGCTTTACAACATCTCTTGCGCACTCATTCCGCGACATTCCTGCAAGCAACGCCCATCACATGGCAATTGCTGCTCGACGCCGGCTGGCACAGCGATCCAGGCATCAAGATGCTCTGTGGCGGCGAGGCGCTGTCGCGCAAGCTCGCCGAGAGCCTGCTCGCAGGTGGCGGTGAATTGTGGAATATGTACGGCCCGACCGAGACCACGGTGTGGTCCTCGGCGTTGCGCGTGCGCAGCGGCGAGGGGCCCGTGCCGCTCGGACCTCCGATCGCCAACACGCAGTTCTACGTGCTGGACGAGCGCCTGAAAATGGTGAATGCGGGAGCAACAGGTGAGTTGTTCATCGGCGGTGACGGAGTTGCGCTCGGCTACTTCGGTCTGGCCGAAGCAACCACGCAAAGGTTCTTGCCGGATCCGTTCCGCGCAGCACCGAACGCGCGCATGTATCGCACGGGCGACATCGTGCGAGCACCGCAACACGATGCACCGGAGGCCTGCTTCGAATATCACGGCCGGGCCGACTTTCAGATCAAGCTGCGCGGTTTCCGCATCGAACTCGGCGAGATCGAAACCCGCCTGCTCCAGCATCCGGCAGTGCGCGAAGCCGTTGTGACCTTGCGCGAAGACCGCCCCACAGACAAATACCTGGCCGCTTATCTGGTCACAAACCAGAACCGCCCCGAACTGGAGAAGGAACTGCGCCAACATTTGAAGCAGCAACTCCCCGAGTATATGCTCCCCGCCGCTTTTGTCTTGCTCGAACGCCTGCCCCTCACCCCCAACGGCAAGCTCGACCGNNACGGCCGCGACGGATCAAGCTGCGAATGTCGAGGAGCATTCGTCGCGCAAAGATGTTGAAGCCCGCCTCGTAGCCATCTGGCGGTCGGTTCTTGGCGTGCCAGACGTCGATCCTGCGGAGAACTTCTTCTCGCTCGGGGGGCATTCGCTGCTCGCCGCGCGGCTGTTGGTACGAATCGAAGCCGCGTTCGGCGTACGCTTGACGTTCGCGGCTTTGTTCGACGCGCCGACGATCGCGGAACAAACGCGACTGGTCATGCAGCTCGAAACGCGTCAGTACGATTTTCGGCAAATGGTGCGTCTGCACGCGGCGGGCTCGAAACCGCCGCTGATCGCAATTCACAATACCGGCGTCTTCTACTACAACCTGGCGCGACTACTGGGCCCGGACCAGCCGCTCACAGCATTGCAGGTGTTCGACCCCGTCACCGTGCGCGCGACTTTGCCGCGCAGTCTCGAAGAGATTGCGGCCGAGTACGTCGCGCTGATTCGCCGAGAGCAGCCGGCCGGACCGTATCAGCTGATCGGCTGGTGCGTGGGCGGAGTGTTGGCATTCGAGGTTGCTCGCCAGCTCCGCGAGCAGCAGCAAACCGTGGCATTCGTTGGGCTGATCGATGCGTGGGCGCCAGGTAACTTGCAGCGCATGTCGAAGCTGCGCGCCTGGATCGCCGATCACTCTTATCGTTTGCAGTTGGTCCTTGCGGACTGGCGCAAGACGCGAACCGGACAACAAAGCGTCGCCGCGTTCCTTCGCCACCGAATGATCATCAAAAACCTGCTGCGCGCCATCGGCTGGAACGACGACGTCCCGCCAATGCGGTTCGAAGACCGACACTTGAGCAACGAACGGTACGATCGTTGGCTGGACGGCTATCTGGACGAGGCCGCAACACGTTACGCACCGCGCGCCTGTCAGGAAAAGATAGCGCTGCTTTGCAGTGCTCACGAGCCGCGCGGTTGGTTTCTCGACCCGCTACTCGGTTGGGGCCCGTTCGTTCCCGCCGGAATCAACGCCGCGGTGCTCGACGGCGATCATTTCACTGTATTTCAGGGCAACGGCCTGCGGCAGATGGCCAACACCATTGCGGCAGCGCTCGCGCCGCCGCCGGTCACCAGCCCCATAGAATCAGAACGGGGCCGCGACGCTAACGTCCTCCGGGTCGCTCGTCGCAACGACGGCGGTCGCGACGATGTCGTGACCACCCATGAACCTGTAGGCTCCGCGGACATGAACGCGCGAATCTAAGTTTCGGTTGAGCACTGCGAATGAGCGCGCGCCGAAGCGCAGCTCGACTTCTTTGAACTCGAGGAAACGGCGCGTCAGGGGGAACGTGCATTTGAAGTAACTTTCTTTGGCGCTGAACATGGCGCATGCCATGGCCGCTTGCTCCGGCGACGCCAGCGATTCGAGCCAATCGATCTCGGCCGGACAAAAAAGCACCTGTCGCTCGGATCGATCCACCGCGACGATCCGCTCCGCGTCGATGCCGAGCGAGACGACTGCACCGACGCGGCACGCGGCCGCGGCGCAATAGCCCGCAGTGTGCGTGATGCTACCGGTGAACCCGGTTGGCCATAGCGGCTCTCGCCCCGCGCCCATCAGCAACGGGGCACTTTCGGCTCCGAGATCGGCGAGTGCGAGCCTGGCGCAGTATCGCCCCGCGGCAAACTCGCGCAGGCGCGGGATCGCAAACCCCGCGGTGCACTCTGCCTCCGCTGCGAGCAATGTCGCCGGATCTCCGAAGCCCCAGAGCTCCCGGCACGCTGCCGCTGCGGGAAGAAGCTCCGCCAGTTCCATAGTCACGCACCGCAGCCGCTATCAAGACCGATCAAGCGTACGCGGATTCTTGGCGACTGTGGCGCTTCGCTCCGAAGGCGGGTCCATGGCCGCGCAACACCGAAATCACCGCCCCAATCGCGCAAATCAGTTTCGCGATACGCCACGACTGAGTCGCCGTCGCCGTCTCCTAAACGCGACAAACGCCAGTAACGGCGCGAGTCGCTGGCAGCCCGACGCACCCTACGAGGTAGCAATGCCAACAGAATCCGTGCGATTCGACCAGCGCTACCAAGCTCACACGGCTTCTTAAGCTTCTCGGGCATACAGCGTCGCCGTTTCGAGACGTTGTGACTTTTGCTTCGTCTAGCGTAAGCATCCGCCGACAAAGCAGCACGCTCCGCGCCACACAGACGATCACTCGAGACCAAGTGATCCCCGGTGCGGAAAATTCACCAATCTCTCGACTAGGGAATCGCTCATATGAACACGCAGCTGGTTGCGCGCGCCCTGGCGCGGAACGCTTTCACATGTATCGCGCTGCTGATCGGCGTGAACGCTTTCGCGGCCGGCTACACCGCCCAGAACGGCAAACTCTACGACGGCGGCGGCAACGAGATTCAGCTGCGAGGTATCAGCCACTACGGTTTCAATTCGACCATCCTGCAGCCGGAATTCCTTTGGGCCGCCGGCTGGAAGGATCAGATCGCACAGATGAAGAGCCTGGGGTTCAACGCGATCCGCGTGCCGTTTGTGCCCGATACGCTCTACAGCACCACGCCGGTGGACCAGTTGAGCTACGTCGACGCAAGCCGGAACGCGGAATTGATCGGCAAGACCCCGCTGCAGGCCCTCGACCTGTGGATGGCCGAAGCGGATCGCCAAGGCATGTACGTGTTGCTGGATTTTCACAGCGTATCGAAGCAGCGCCAGTATCAAACATGGTTCGTGTCGAACCCGGGGGACTTCAGTCTCATCTACAACAACCAGGCGTACACGCCCGACAACTGGCGCCGAGATCTCGTGTTCGTGGCCAAGCGCTACGCTAACCTGCCGCACTTCTTCGCGATCGACGTGGACAACGAGCCGAACGGAGTCGTGCGTTGGAGCGCCGGCGACCCCAACATGACGGACACCGCCAACTATTGGAAGCCGGCTACGGAATCTGCGGCGGCGGCCATTCTTGCCGCCAACCCGAACCTGCTGATCTTCGTGCAGGGCATCACCGGCAACTTCGACGGCGTGGAGAACACGCATATTGCAATGAACTGGGGCGAGAACTTTCAGCCGCAGGCTTACCAGCCACTCAGCATTCCGTACGACAAGCTGGTGCTCTCCCCACACACCTACGGGCCGGACGTGTACAAGAAATCGTCTTTCGACGCGCCGGATTTTCCTGCCAACCTCGCGGCGGATTGGGAACAGCTCTTCGGTCAGTTCGAGCCCGTTCACACGGTGGTGCCCGGCGAGTGGGGCGGGCGCTACGGCCAAGGCCCCAGCGGCCAGAAGGACGTCGTCTGGCAGAACGCCTTCGTCGACTATCTGATCCAAAAAGGCATCCGCAACAGCTTCTACTGGTGCTACACGCCGAATAGCGCCGACAGCGGCGGCATTCTCGACGACAGTCTCGCGGTTCAAGAGGGCAAAATGGACCTGCTGCGCAGATTGTGGGGTGGCGCGCCTGCGGCAACCGCGCCGAGTACGGCCCCGACCCCTGCGACGCCGGCAGTGTCGGCCCCGAACTCAACCACGCCCCCGCCTCCTCCCACCGCAGCCTCCGGTTCGGAGCTTACGGCCGCCAATGCGACGCCCGCCCAGGGTGGCGGCGGGGCCGCGGATCCATGGCTGCTACTGGCATTGGCTACCGCCGTGATGGCACGGCGGCGAACGGCACGCGGCAGCGCGTCAGCGTGACTGCGCCCCGCCCGGCTGGAGAGCCGCCGCGCGAAGCGTTTGCCCAACGCGATGCAAGGCTGTTCGACGAGCGCGAACGTGACACCGGCGGTCACGACCAGGGCGCACGCGCAAAGCATTCCAATGAGCCAATAATTGGCGCCGTCACGCATTGCGAAATCTCTGAGCGGCGGGATCGCGAATACCAGCGCGAGCACGATGCCCTGCAATAAGTAGACGCTATAGCTGATAGCGCCGAGGCGCTGCGCCGCGCGCGTCGTCAACAAACCGAACAACGTGGCGCCCGAACACACACAGTAGAAGAACGCCGCCAGCAACAGTGCGGGGACCGTGCCGTAGCCACTGAGCATAGGGTTGAGTCGCGAAACGGCGGCAAGCAGCAGCAGACAGCCAAGCGCGAGCGCAGAGCTCAGCCGGTCTGAGACGGCCAACATCTTGTTCGCGTTCAGCAGGGAGGCGACGGTCATGCCGCTGAGAAACAAGGCGGAGAACCCCAGCGCTTTGGAATGAAGCAGCCCTTTTCCCACTATGCACACCACCAGCGCAGCGGCGACCAACGGCAAGTGTGCGCGGCGGCGTGCCACCACTACGCTCGCGAGCAGTGACGCATAGAACGCCCATTCGTAGGAGATCGTCCACGTCACTCCCACTAGCACGTGCGTCGCGGGATAACCGTTCACATCGGGCTGCAGGTTCACGACGCCAAGCGCGAGCCACTGTGCGACGGCGCCGATAACATCGCCGAGCGGCTCGCGCAGTACGAACCCCGTCTTTGCAAGCACGATCAGCAGCATCGCTACGACTGCCACGAGATACATGGGCGCGATTCGAAACAATCGGCCGACGTACAGCGCGCGCCAGCTCACATCGCCTGCTGCCGACAACAACTTCGTCCAGAACAGAAAGCCTGTGATCATGAAGAAGAGGGAGACGCCCGCCGGGCCGAGCAATCCGTAGAACCCGGACGTTGGCGGCTCCCACGCGCCGGTCGTTAGGAAGCCGCGCGTTATGACGACATGGAACGCAAACACACTGATGGCCGCAAGCCCTCGCAAACCGTCGAGCGCGAGAAAACGCACCCGCCCCCCTGGCGCCGTGTCCGCAACACGAAACGACGGTAGGCACACGACCGCCAAAACGATCGCAACCAGGACGAAGTAAGTCCACGGACTATCGATTGCCATCGGCTGCGCAGTCACTGTGGTCTGAGATGCCGGCGATGATCTGTCGTTCGCCACACCGTATCTGTGCGCTACCCCACCGAGCGCGTACGCCACCGCACAGACGCATGGCGTGCTTCTCCCCAATGCTGCGCCGCGCAAATCGACGGAGGTGAACGATGCCGGCAGCGAGAAAACCTAAGCGGTCCATCGCGGCAGCCCTTCTGGCGGGCGCGGTCGGCGCCGCGAGCATCGTAGCGGCCGACGACGTCGCGGCGACGTGGCCCCAATGGGAACGATTCGCGTCTCGCTTCATCCAGGCCGACGGTCGCGTGATTGATTTGACCTTCGATGGCAAGAGCACTTCCGAAGGGCAATCGTATGCGCTGTTCTTTGCCTTGGCGGCGAACGATCGAGCGCGGTTCGACACGCTGCTCGAATGGACGTCGAACAATCTCGCCGATCGTCAGCTCGGCAAGCAGCTGCCGGGTTGGTTGTGGGGACGTCAGGACGATGGCAGCTGGGCCATCAAAGATCGCAACGCGGCCGCCGATGCAGATCTGTGGATAGCCTACACGCTCCTCGAAGCAGGACGGCTATGGCAGACACCTCGCTACGAGGCGCTCGGCCACGAGCTGCTCACGCTCATTCGCGACCGAGAAGTCGCTGACGCCGGCGCCGCGGGGCCCGTCCTCCTGCCCGGGCCCGTCGGCTTCACGTTGCCGAACGAGAGGTTTCGCATCAATCCGAGTTATCTGCCGGGATTCATGTTCAGCTATCTCGCGGCCGCCGACCCGAAGGGCCCCTGGGCAGAGATTTGGCAAAGCTACATGCGCGCGGCGCCCGCGATCTACTCTGCCGGCGTCGCACCGGATCTGTACGTCGTGAGCTCGAGGGGGGTTGTCGCGCCGGACACCGAGCGCATGCCAGCGGGAAGTTACGACGCGATCCGTGTGTACTTGTGGGCCGGAATGTCGGGCGAGCAGAGTCGGGATCTTATTCGCCTTTTGACGCCGTTCGCGAAGATCATCGGAAAACTCGGCACACCGCCGGAGAAAGTGGATCCGGCTACTGGCGTCGCGATCGCAGCGAACTATTCACCCATCGGTTTTGCCGGCGCCGTGCTGCCATTTCTGGCGGCGTTACACGAAGACGCCCTGATACAGGCACAAGTGTCGCGGCTGACGACCGATGCCGGTCGCGCGAAATTGGGGGCCGCCACCCACTACTACGACCAAGCGCTCATCCTGTTCGGCCAAGGTTGGCTCGACGAACAGTATCGGTTCGACAAGGAAGGCCGGTTGCAGCCGAAGTGGGGACCCTGACCTGCGCAGCCGCCGCGATGGGATGTGGCGCCGCTGGTGCGGCGGGCGTCGATCGAGCGCGCAACACGAACGTGGTCTTGCGCAGCAGGCCGAACACGCGCGGCCCACGCACAAGATAACGGTTGGCCAATCGCACGGGATTCTGGCCAAGACGGAACGCCCATTCGAGGCCGGCCTTCTGCATCCACTGCGGCGCGCGGCGCCGAGTACCCGTGACGAAATCGATCGCAGCCCCCACACACAGGACTAGCCCGCGGGCGACGCCGCGCACCTTCAACCGCTCGGCGAGAATTTCCTGTTGAGGTGCCCCGACCGCGAGCAGACAGAATCGGAATGGGCTGTGCGCTTCGACAAAGCTCAAACACCGTTCGACGGCCTCGGGATCGCGGATGAACCCCATGGGTGGGAAAAAGTACACTAGATTCTGGAACCCATAGCGCGCCTCGAGATTGCGCATCTGTCGTTCATTTCCCCCGATCACCACGATCCGGTCACCGGCCTCGGCCACCTCGGCGAGCAACTTGGCCGTGAGATCGCTGCCGGTGCACACCGGCAGGCGGCGCCTCGTCAACGCACGCAGCATGTTGGCAAGGAATCGGCTGTCGAGGAGCACGTAATCGGCAGCCGCATAGAGCTCGCGGAATCTCGCATCCTCGTGCAGCCGGATCAAGTGATCGACGTTCGGTGTGACGACGTAGCCGTAGCGGCTCTGACCGAAGTTTTTCGCCGTCGCGGCGAACGACTCGATATCGTAGTCGTCGACCTCGCATCGGAGGCGCTTCGTCTCAAACGCCGTGGCTCGCCGAGCCGAACGTATCTGCGCCCACCCAACCGCGAGCAACGCCGACGGCAACAACAGCAAGGTGGTTACCCACCTCGGCAAGAATTGGCAGGCCGTCTGCACGGCCGCGCGCCAACGTTTCGCCGGCCGATCGACGAGCACGGTGACCGGTAGCGCACCACCGACGTAGTCGATGATTTGATACGGGGTTCCCGATCCCGCGTTCCATGGACACAGGGCAATCGGCACGGCCAACGCCTTGAGACGCCGCACGACAGAGGCCAGCCTTTGCTCGTCTGCATACGGCAGATTTACGAATATCCAGTCGAGGTGTCGGGTCTTACCGATTTCGATCAGGTCATCAACGGTACCCGCCGCGCCCTGCCCGGCCTCGTCGTCGAACACGCCGAGGACACGCATGTCCGCCCGCTTCCTGCTCTTGAGATCATGCGTGAGGCGATCGGCCAACGAACCTGCGCCGACGATGGCAACCACCTCCGTGAGGACACCATTGCGTGCGAGCCCGCGTAGACCGCTCACCAGCACAGCCCGACTCAGCGACGCGAGCACGAAACTCAACGAAAGCCAAAGGACCAATGCGCCCGAAGACAGGGTACCGAGCACACCGCTCGCGCCACCGATGATCAATACGCCGCCGACCATCAGCATGAAGCGTGTCAGGTAGCAGCGCACGAGCGCGGAACGTTCCCCGCGACGCGCGCGTTCGCCGAACTGCTCGTCATACAACATCAGCGACACCAACAGCGCGGCGACGACGAGGAGGTGGCGAACACTCCAACCGGCACTGAGCTGCTGCGCTGGCGCGGACCGGAGCCAGTCCGTGATCAGCCCGGCGAACAGCAAACTGCCGAAGTCGAGCACCGTGAGCAAACCTGCTGACGCAACTACGGACACGCGGAGAAAGCGCAGCCCGCCGGCGCGGCTGTCGCTCGCGCTAATAAGCATTGGTTCTCCTGAGAACTTCGCGACACGTCAACGCGAGAATCTTCAGATCGAGCCACAGCGTCCAGTTGTCGATATACATGAGATCCAACGCAACCCTGCGTCGGAGCTGTGCCGTCGTCGACGTGGAGCCACGCGCACCGTTGACCTGCGACCAGCCAGTCATCCCGGGTTTGACGCGATGCCGGTGAGCGTACGTTGCGGTTATCTCAGAGCCCAAACGGTCCTCGGTGCGCATGTTCACAGCGTGCGGGCGCGGACCAACGAGCGACATCTCGCCCTTTAGCACGTTGAATAGCTGCGGCAACTCGTCGAGGCTCGTCGTGCGGAGGAAACGACCGACGTTGGTCACGCGACGATCGAAACGCGCTGTCTGCTGCAAGCGATCTCCGGAGATCTCGTCGCTGAAGCGCATGGTGCGGAACTTGTAGATGTCGAACTCGGAGTTGTTGAACGCGTGACGACGCTGTTTGAAGATGACTGGACCCGGGCTGTCGAGCTTGATGGCGAGCGCAATCAAGCCCAAGAGCGGCAGCAGCAGCAGGACCAGAATCCACGACAGCAGCGCGTCTTCGGCGCTCTTCAATACGGCGTTCCAGCGTTTGATCGGACGATCCGCCAACAGCATCACCGGCATGCCGCTACCGGTGTAGTCGACCATGTCCCGGGGAACTCGAAGCCCGACGTTTGGCGGGCACAATGCGATCGGGATCGACAGCACCTCGAGGCGCTGGACGATCGCATCGAGGCGCGCTGCATCTACTGCCGGAAGCGCCACCAGTATCCAGTCGATCCCCCGGCGCTTACTGACCTCGACGAGCTCGTCGATGCTGCCCACCGGCCAGGCGGAGCTGTCGGTCGCACCCTCCGGCAAGTCACCGAAAATTCCGAGCAACTCGATCCGATCCGCTTTGGTATCGCGCAGATGCCTATTGAGCCTGTCGGCAACCGGGCCAGCGCCGACGATGGCGACGGATTCCGTGAACGCTCCTTTTCTGAGCAGGACGCGCACGTTCGTTGCGACGACGACGCGCACCAACGCGGTCAAGACGAGGCTTGCTGACAGCCAAAGCGTTACCCAACTCGCTGGCAAATTGTCGAACACCTGGCTGGCCTCGCCGATCGCGATAGCGATCGCCGCGATCAACGCAAAGCGCAAAACAAACTGGCCAACCAGAGGAGCCGCATTCCGCCGACCAACCGCGGCAGCGAAGTTTCTATCGTAGAGAACGAACGGCGCGAGCACGGCGCCGATCAATGCCGCGTTGCCGCGACTTATGGCGACGGCGGAATCTAGCGGCTCGTGCGGAACGAACAGTGCGTACAGCAGCGTGCCGATGAATCCGGCAAGTAGAAAGCAACCAAAGTCCAAGGGCGGCACGAGATCGCTCGCCAACGACACAAAGTCGCGCTTCGACAATCGCGGGGCGTTGGATGGGAACGTGACGGCGGTGACTTCGCGCGTGGGTGTGTCGGCAAGGTTCATGTACAGGACTGTAGAGTGAGATGACCAGACGCTCTGTGCGAGAGCGTACTCACATGCGATACGCGCAACGTTCGTCACCGCACGGACTATCGAGCGTTGAGAACGGATCGTGTCGATCGTCACGCGCTGAAGCGCGTTCGCCGCGCTTTGCCGGCGTCGTTCACATCATCACAGGGAGAGCAGCAGTGAATACGCCCGCAATTCGAGATACCTATGCGGTGTCCAAGGTCGGTGGTCGGCATCGACTGCCACCGTTACCCTACGCCGTTGACGCGCTCGAGCCTTGTATAGATGCGCGCACGATGACGCTGCACCACGATACTCATCACGCCGACTATGTCACCAAGCTCAATACCGCGCTCCTCGACGTCCCGGAGCTGCAGGACGCATCCGCACTATGGTTGTTGTGCAACCTCAATGAGGTTCCGCGCGAAAGCCGCGCGGCGGTACACCACAGCGCTGGCGGCCACGTAAATCACAGCTTGTTCTGGGAGTCGATGACGCCGGATTCGAACGGCGAGCCGCAGGGTCCGCTTCGCGATGCTTTGCGTCAGAGCTTCGGCAGCATCGCAACATTCAAAGAAGACTTCGAAGCGGCCGGCGCCAAGCACTTCGGCTCGGGATGGGTGTGGCTTGTCGCCGCGCCTGAGTCGAAGCGGTCAATGAATATAGTAACGACCGTCGGCCACGACAACCCCGCGATGAAAGGCCTCGTGCCCCTGCTGTTGAACGATCTGTGGGAGCACGCGTACTACCTGCGATACGCGAACCGGCGTGATGACTACCTCAACGCATGGTGGACGGTGGTCGATTGGAACGAGGTGGGCCGTCGGTTCGCGGATTTCGACAAAGCATCGCCACGATGACGTCGACTGGCGGCGCGCTCGGCGTCACTCAGACACTGCGCCTTCCAGAATTCTCGGGCGCGGCGAACGACGCGCTTTGTGCCGATACATCGCAAGATCCGACACCTGGATGAGGTCGCCGTAACCGCGAGCGTCCACTGGGTAGACGGCCATGCCAATACTCGTGGTAATCGTGACGGAGGCTCCATCCACGACGTACGGTAACTCGATCTGCGCGCGCAGGCTGTTCGCCACCGCGAGCGCGCCTTCCTTGCCGTTGAGCTCCGCCAACAGCACTACGAATTCGTCACCGCCGTAGCGACACGCGGTATCAGACGTACGGATGCCGCTCAATAGACGTATCGCCACTTGTTTCAGCAGTTGATCGCCCGCGGAATGTCCGAGCGTATTGTTGATCTCCTTGAAGCGATCGAGATCGAGGAACAGCAGCGCGACCTGCTTGTTGTGACGCACCGCCAGCGCGACCGCCTGATTGAACCGATCAAGCAGCAAATGGCGATTGGGTAAGCCGGTGAGCTCGTCGTGATAGGCAAAGCGCTGCGCCGTCGCCGCCGTTTTCTGCAGCAACGCTAGTTGCTGCTCGTGGAGCGCATCCCGTCGGCGCATTCTCTCGAGTTGCCGCAATGCCGCAGCGAAGCGGCGCTCCGTAGCAGCAAGCGCAAACCGTACAGAAGCGATATCGGTGACATCCTCCGCGAAGGCGTCTCCACTACGAGCGCGTTGCACCTCGCCCCGAGCCGCTGCGAATGCTTGTTCGCCACCGTTCAACGTTTGTGTGCCCACGGGTCCTCCTGCCACTAGCCGGGAGAATACGAACCGCGTTGCCCGTGCGTCTGTACGCCAGCACACCAACAGACGCTATACAAACCCGCGAACACTGGCCACGGCAACGCCGCAGTAGAGCAGAAAGGCAACGATCTCCGCAGTGCCGAAAAGATTGGCGTCGTACTCGACCAACAGCCGGGGCGTACCGTCCAACCAACTGGCCTTCGCGACGCCTTGCTTCGCGAGCAGGCACCCCACCAGCCACTCACCTTCGAGCACCGGCAACTGCTGCCGCAGCTTGATTTCCGAGGTCTTCAGGTTTCGGAGGTTCTCGTGCATGACGGATCTCCTGGCGCGTCGGGGAATAGGTAAGCGGCAGAGTCCCGCAAGGCTGCAGGAAGTTCTGTGCGCCAGCGCACGCACGCGTAGGCGGCACGAGGTGCACGTGACGCTGATGCGTCAACGGGTGGAGACCCTCATGCCTCAGCTCTTGGTGCGATAGCGCACGGAGTCGCAGAGTCCGCTTCGCTATTTTTGTGGCTTCAACATTCGCATCGGAGTCGAACATGAGCTTGGGCACGATACTGCTGATTGTCTTGGTGCTAGTCCTTGTCGGCGTCATTCCGAGCTGGCCACATAGCCATAACTGGGGATATGGCCCGAGCGGTTTGGTCGGCGTCGTGCTGGTAGTCGTGGTGGTACTGCTTCTGGCTGGCCGAATCTAGCAACCGCGGCGGGCGCTGCCGTCGTGGCCATTGCCGGCAATCAAGCGCAAAAGAAGCTTCAAGAGAACAGAACCTTGACTACGAACGAGACACGGTGCGATCCAATCAAATAGCGGCACGGAATCGCGCGACCTGAAGACCTGCCTGGCTGGGTATACTGACTCGCATCCGCACCATGGCAGGCAACAATGACCAGGATCGACTGTTTTAAGGCCTACGACGTTCGCGGCCGCGTTCCCGAGGAGCTCGACGAGGACATTGCGTACCGCATCGGTCGCGGCTATGCGGCCTTCGTCAAACCACGCACCGTGGCCGTCGGCCGGGACATCCGGCTATCGAGCCCCGCCATCATGGCGGCCGTCGTCAAAGGGCTCACGGATTCCGGCGTCGACGTTCTCGACATCGGCGTCGGCGGCACGGAGCTTTCCTACTTCGCCACGTTCAACCGCAAGCTCGATGGCGGAATCATGGTCACCGCGAGCCACAATCCGCCGAACTACAACGGCATGAAGTTCGTGCGCGAGGAGTCGCGCCCGATCAGCGCGGACACAGGCTTGCAAGACATCAAAGCCCTGGCCGAGCGTAACGAATTCGCCGCGCCGACCAAACTCGGCAGCGTGACCAAGGTCAACATCCTGCCGGATTACATCGAGCACCTGCTCTCGTACGTCGATTTGGGTTCGCTTGCGCCGCTGAAGATCGTCGTCAACGCCGGCAACGGCGGCGCCGGTCCGATCATCGACCTGCTCGAGCCGCACTTGCCCTTCAAGTTCATCAAAGTGTTTCACGAGCCCGACGGCACGTTCCCCAACGGTGTGCCGAACCCGATGATCGAGGGCAACCGCAAGGTCACGACCGACCGCATTCGCGCGGAGAAGGCGGATCTCGGCATCGCCTGGGATGGCGACTACGACCGTTGTTTCTTTTTCGACGAGCATGGACAGTTCATCGAGGGGTACTACATCGTTGGCTTGCTCGCGAAAACGTTTCTCGAGAAATCGCGCGGTGAGCGCATCGTCCACGATCCGCGCCTCACCTGGAACACGCTCGATCTCGTCGCCAAGGGTGGTGGCAAAGCCGTCGAGAGCAAGTCGGGCCATGCCTTCATCAAGCAAAAGATGCGTGAAGTCGACGCCGTGTACGGCGGTGAGATGAGCGCGCACCATTACTTTCGCAAGTTCTCGTACGCCGACAGCGGCATGATTCCGTGGCTCTCGATCACGGAGCTCATGAGCCAGAGCAAGAAGTCTCTCTCTGCACTCGTAGGCGAGCGCATGCGCGCCTACCCCGCAAGCGGCGAGATCAATCGCAAAGTGCAAAACGCGCCGGCGGTGATCGCCGCCGTCGAGGCCAAATACACTCCCTCCGCCATCGCAGTCGAACGCGTCGACGGGTTGAGCGTGGAGTACAAGGACTGGCGCTTCAATTTGCGCTCGTCGAACACGGAGCCGTTGCTGCGCCTGAACGTCGAGAGCCGCGGCGACGACGCGCTGATGCGCGCGAAGACGGCGGAGCTGCTGGCCGTGCTCGGCGGAGAACCAGGCTAGACGCACGTGCGGCGCGCGAGCCCAAGGCGACCGGCGGCGAGTAAACAGACGCTCGCGACCGCGCTCTTGAGCCCCGCGTGCTACGACCACCACGTAGGCAACGTGCGCCTTGCGGAGACGCACATCTCGTGGGTATTTCTCACGGGACGTTACGCGTACAAGGTCAAGAAACCCGTCAAGCTGCCGTTCCTGGACTTCCGAACACTGCCGCAGCGCCTGCACTTCTGCCGCGAGGAGCTGCGGCTGAATCGGCGTTTGGCACCCGAGCTCTACCTGGGCGTCGTGCCGATCGGTGGCCGGCGGAGCACGCCGCGCGTCGGCAAAAAGCCCGCATTCGAATACGCGGTCAAGATGCGGCAGTTCGCACCCGACGCACGCCTCGACCAGAAGCTCGCGGCGGGCGCCGTGCCGCGCGCAGCGATCACGGAATTCGCGACGCGGCTCGCCAAGTTCCACACGGGGCTGCCGGCGCTCGACACCGATACAGCCGGCCAGGCAGCACAAGCCGCCGCGCGCGCAAACATCGACGCTCTCGCACAGTACGTTCGCGGCCGCCAACGGCGCGAGCTCGACGCGCTGCGGGTGTGGACCGAGCGCGAATGCGCGAACCTCGCCTCCGTGTTCGCGCGGCGCACGACCAGCGGCGCCGAACGCGAGTGCCATGGCGATTTGCATCTCGAGAACCTGCTCTGGCGGCACGGCTCCATCGTGGCCTACGACGCGCTCGAATTCGACCCGGCGCTTCGCGAAATCGACGTCATGAGCGAAGTGAGCTTCCTCGCGATGGACCTGATCGCCCACGGCCGGCCCGACCTGGCGTACGACTTCCTGAATCGCTACTTCGAGATCGGTGGCGATTACGCCGGCATCGAAGTGTTGCGGTTTTATCTCGTGCATCGCGCGTTGGTGCGCGCCAAGGTCGGGGCGATCAAGACGGCGCAGGCGGGGCGTGGGGCGCGCGCCAATCCCTATATCGAGACCGCGCACGAGCTCTGCCGGCCGGCCACACCGCTCCTGCTGATCACGCATGGACTCTCGGGGAGCGGCAAGACCACGATCACGGACGAGCTCATCGGCCGCTTGCGCGCGCTGCGCGTGCGCTCGGACTTCGAGCGTAAGCGGCTGCACGGCCTTTCGGTCGCGGCGCGCACGGACTCCGGCGTCGGTGAGGGCGTCTATGCCGCCAACGCCACGCGTCTGACCTACGCACGGCTCGCGGAAATCGCGGATCGAGCGCTGCGCCACGGCTTCAACGCGATCGTTGACGCCACGTTTCTGCGCCGCGCGGAGCGTTTGGGGCTTCGGCAAGTCGCGGCCTTCCACGGCGCCAGATTCGCGATTCTCGACTGCGCGGCGCCCGCCAAAGAGCTACGGCGACGAATCACCGCGCGTGGCAAAGCCGGGCGCGACGCCTCCGAGGCCACGCTCGCCGTGCTCGAGCAACAGCTGGCCGCCCAGGAGCCGCTCGATCGGGCCGAGCAGCGGTCGGCGATCCGCGTCGATACGCGCGGCGCGATCCGGCATTCGGCCCTTGCCGCCGCGCTTTTAAGACGCTGATCGCGGCCCCATAACGCGAATCGGCCGGCGGGTTCTTGGCGCGTGCGCGCCC
>PMCP01000011.1 GCA_003155415.1 Gammaproteobacteria bacterium
CGCCGCCTGGCCGCCAGCGTGACCGCCATCCAGAACAAGGAGCGTGAAGTCGAACAACTGCGCAGCTACCTGGCCGAATATCGCCAGCGCTTGGAAGCCGAACAGCACTCCACCGATAGCATGCGTTGGCAAAACGGCCGTGCGTTTCTCGGACGGCTCTGCGCCGCGGTCGCCACGCACGAAGGCGAGCTGCAGAAGGCCGTTGAACGCCATCGGCTCGAGGCAGAGCGTTGGCGCGAGTCCTATCGCCGCTCGAAGTCGCTCGATCAGGTAGTCGAACGCGGGCACCGCGAGGCTCACCAGGAGCTCGAGAAGCGCGCGCAGGCGGAGCTCGATGAGCAGGCGCTCCGGCGCTCCCTCGGAGGTCGCTAACCGCCGTAGCCCTGGCATAGCTGTTGCAATAGTCCCTGCATGATTGACTCGTTCATTCGGCAGGGCGCATGGAGCTCGTAGCCTCCCTGCCGCCAGATTTGGCCGCGTTTGCGGACCCGACGGCCCGCGCAGCCGCGCCGCCATTGCGTCCGACCGACCAGGACGATGCGGCCAAGGCCGCTGCGGCCCCGTTCGATCTCCTGCTCGCGATGCTGATGACGCCTTTGCCGAGTGGCGAAACCTTGCCGGCCGGCGGCAATGCGTTGCCAGCCGACGCGGTCGGTGCAGCCGCCGATGCCACGGCCCCCACGACCCCCTCTGCGAAGCCCGTCACGGGTTCGCTTTTCTCCGCGCTGACGGGTGCCGAGCTGCTCGGGCGGCTGAAACTCGCCGTTGCGCCAGCTGCCGCGCCCGTCGCAGCCGACCCGAGTTCCGCGCTGCCCGCGCAATCGACCGATGCTGCGGCCGCCAGCGAGCTGCCGCTGGCTGACCTCGACTTGCCTTCGACTCCGGACGCAGCTGCAACGAAACCGACCGCCGCGGCCCCGACCGCGCCGGCACCGACAGCCGACGTGGCGCCCCGCCCCGATGTGGCCGCAGCACTCGAAGCGGCGCTCCCCCAGACCGGCGCACGGGACTCAACTCCGAAATCGCGCACGGGCCAGGCGCGCGCCATCGATCAGGCGGCCGCGACGCCCTTGGCAGCGACCTCGGCTGCGGATTTGCGCGCGGCACAAGCCAGCTCGGCGGATGCTCCGGCACCTGTCGCCGAAATCGTCGACAACGCAGCGCGCCCCGTTCGGCACGACGCGGCGTTCGAGGCGTTCGCGCTGCCCGTGGCCACGCCGTCCGCCGACGCGGCGGGACCGCCGACCAACGCGACGCCTGTGCTCGCTCCCGGGCCATCGCATGTCTCGTCCGCGGCCGCGCCGACGGCTGATGCGTCTGCCCTGACGGGTCAAGGTGCTGCGATCGACACGCGCGCCGACAACTGGCATGAGGCGCTCGCGAGCCGCGTGCAGGTGCTCGTCGATCAGCACATCGGCGAGGCGCACATCAAATTGAATCCGCCCGAGCTCGGTGCCGTCGACATCAAGATCTCGCTCGTCGATGACAAGACCTTCGTGCAGCTAACGGCCGGGAGCTCCGCCGCGCGTGACGAACTGACACAGAGTCTGCCGCGGCTGCGCGAGCTCCTGTCCGCCGGCGGCCTATCGCTCGGCGGCACGAGCGTGCACGGTGGCAGCGGCGGGCAGGCCGGACAGGATGCGAGCCCACGCGCAGCGGTGCCAGCCGGCTATTCGCCGTTCGGGGTTGCGGCCGACAATGTGATTGAACCGGTCCGCGCGCCCGCCCGTGCGGCGGGACGCATCGACCTGTTCGCCTGACGTCGCGGCGGCGGCGGACCGTCACGGCACACTCAAAACGCCAATTTTCCGGCGCTCCGTTAGCGGCCACTCCGTTGCTAACACATTGTTCTAGATAGAAGTAGCGCGCAGCTCGTCTGTGGCACGGAACTTGGAATCTGACTGCCGAGTTCAGGTTCTGCAGGAGTGCCGCAATGGCCGATTCGGAGAAAGACACAAATAAGGATGCCCAGGAGGGCAAGGGCAAGAAGGATAAGGCGAAGGCCGAATCCGGCCCCCCGAGCCCCATGAAGCTCGTGATCGTCGGCGCCGTTGCGTTGTTCGTTGCCGTACTGGGCGCCCAGGTCGCGGCGCCCCTGTTGAATCGAGTCATCGAAGGGCACGCCAAAGCCGCCCCCGCGAAAGCGGAAGGTGAGGAGGGCGCCGAAGGCGCCGCGCCGATCGAGCTTGCGGCCGCAGACACGGAAAAGCCCGAGAAGAAGGAGCCGGTTGAGCCGGCGCAATACGTAGGGCTCGATCCACCGTTCGTGGTCAGTTTCGATGAGCAGGACGGCACGCGTTATGTGCAGCTCCAGCTCCAGGCGATGGCCCGCAGCGAGAAGACGATCGAAGAGATCAAGAAGCACGCGCCGGCCTTACGCAATTCCATTCTGTTCCTGCTGAACGGCTACAAGCTCGAAGAGCTCACGACGCTCGCGGGCAAGGAGAAGCTGCGCGGGGAGCTGACGACGAAGACCAACGAAGTTCTGGCGAAGAACGGCAGCCAAGGCCAGATCGAAGAGCTGTATTTCACGAACTTCGTGATCCAGTAGGTCCACCGCCGATGGCAGCAAATCCTCCAACCCCACCGACGGCGCGCGCCGACATCACCAATGCCGAGGTCGAAGCGTTGCTCGAGAAGGGTCGGCCGGCAGCCACTCCCGGTGTGCCGCAGCCGTTCGATCTCGTCGCCGACGACCGGATCGTGCGCGGCCGCATGCCGACGCTCGATCGCCTGAACGAGCGTTGGGTGACGGAGTTTCAACGCAAGCTCGGCGACCTGATTCACCAGCCGCTCGAGGTCACGCTGCAGGAGGTCCAACTCTCGCCCTACGGGAAGTGGCTCGCCGCACTGCCGGTGCCGACGAGCTTCAATCTCTTCTCGATCAAGCCGTGGCCGCGCAATGCGCTCGTCGCGGTCGACGGCAAGCTGCTATTCGCGCTCGTCGAGCGCTATTACGGCGGCGGCGGCCGCCCGGCGGCAAATCCGGCGCGCGATTCCCTGACGCCGACCGAGCAGCGCCTGAACAAAGTCGTCGTGGAGCTCCTGACAGACCACTTCCGACGCGCGCTGGCGCCGGTGGTGGCGCTCGAGTTTCAGCACGCGCAGACCGAAGTCAACGCGAGCTATCTAAACATGGCCACGCCAAGTGAGACCGTCGTCGTCACTCGCGTGGAAGTCACACTGAACGCCGTCGGCGGGTCGATCTGCTTGATCCTGCCGTTGTCGTCGTTCGAGCCCGTGCGCGACAAGCTGGCTGAAGGCTTGAAAACAGTATCGCCCGAAACACGTCAGCGCTGGCGCCAAGGTTTGCGCGCGCAGCTCGAGAACACGTCGCTCGATCTCTCGACGGTATTTCTCGAAGCCGAAATCACCATGCGCGAGCTGCTGCAAATGAAACCCGGCGACATCCTGCCGATCGAGATGCCGAAAACCGCCCTGCTGAGGTCCGGTGCCCGGCCGCTGTTGCGCGGTAAGTTCGGCCGCTCGCGCGGCTACAACGCCGTCAGTGTGCTCGAGGCAGTCAAGAGCACTGCGAACCCTTCTGAGGAGACCCTTCGATGAGTACCCCCGAGACCCAGGTTGCAGCGGCCGATTTCGCCGAGCTGCCGCGGACCGCCGCCGGTGGCACCGGGCAGCTGAACCTCGATCTGATCATGGATGTGCGGCTCGTGCTGACGCTCGAAGTTGGGCGCACACGGATCAGCGTCCGCAACCTGCTTGCGCTAACACAGGGGTCGGTCGTCGAGCTCGACAAGCTCGCGGGTGAGCCGCTCGATGTGCTCGTGAATGGCACGCTCGTAGCGCATGGCGAGGTGGTGGTCGTGAACGACAAGTTCGGCATCCGGCTGCTCGACGTAGTGAGCCCCGAGAAGCGCGTGGAGTCGCTGAAAGAATGAAGCGCGTTCTAGTAGGCGCCGCTTTGTTGTCGACCGCCGATGCCGCATTCGCAGCGCCGGGCGTCCAGCTCGCGGATCTGTCGAGCGTGATCCTGAGCCTGACACTCGTGATCGGGTTCATTTTCGGCGCGGCTTGGCTCGTGCGGCGCGCGCCGTTCTCCGTTGGCCGCGGCAATGGTCCTTTGAAAGTGCTCGCGGCACTGCCGCTCGGCGCGAAGGAACGCCTGCTACTGGTCGAAGCGCGCGGCACGGAGCTCTTGATCGCCGTGAGCCCGGCCGGTGTCTTCAACGTCGGCACGCCGTCGGCGCAGTCGCAGCATGCGCGCACGCCGCCCGAGCCTACGTTCACGCTACCGGAGCAGCCATGAGAATCGTTCGTTATGCGTTGGTCATCGCACTGCTGCTCGCGCTCGGTCACGACGCGTTCGCGCAGTCGCTGCCGGCCGTGACCGTGAGCCAGCTCAGCAACGGTCAACAAACATATTCGCTCAGCATCCAGGTGCTGGCATTGATGACGGCGTTGACGGTTCTGCCGGCGCTGCTGCTGTCGATGACTGCGTTCACGCGTATCGTGATCGTGCTCGCGATTCTGCGCCAGGCGCTCGGCACGCCGCAGACGCCGCCCAACCAGGTCTTGATTGGCCTCTCGCTGTTCCTGACGTTCTTCGTGATGTCTCCCGTCTTCACGCGTGCTTACGACGAAGCTGTCGTGCCCTATATGGCGGGCGAGCAGGACGCGCTGACGGCCGCGAAGAATGCGATCGTTCCGCTGCGCGGCTTCATGATGGATCAAGTTCGTGAGAACGACCTGAAGCTGTTCGTCGAGCTATCCGGCCATGAGCCGTATGCGGGCCCAGAAGAAGTGCCGCTGTCGGTCGTGATCCCGAGCTTCATCACGAGCGAGCTGAAGACCGCATTTCAGATCGGTTTCCTGATCTTCATTCCGTTCTTGATCATCGATCTCGTCGTTGCGAGCGTGCTCATGTCGATGGGCATGATGATGCTCTCGCCGATGCTGATCTCGCTGCCGTTCAAGATCATGCTGTTTGTGCTCGTCGACGGCTGGTCGCTACTCGTCGGAACGTTGGCGTCGAGCTTCTTAGCCTGAGGTAACCATGACGCCCGAATCCATCATCATCATCGGCCAACAGGCGCTCGTCGTAACGGCAATGCTGGCGGCTCCGATGCTGCTCGCGGCCCTCGCCGCCGGTCTTTTGATCGGCATCTTCCAGGCCGCTACGCAGATCAACGAAGTGACGCTCTCTTTCATTCCGAAGCTGCTCGTGCTCGCCGCCACGTTGTACGTCGGTGGGGGCTGGATGCTGAAAGTCCTGATCGGCTACTCGGAAGGGCTGATCAAGAGCATTCCGCAACTCATAGGGTAACCATGCTGATTCCGCTCGACATGTTGGAAGCGATCCTGACGCGCGAGCTCGGTCTCACGGTCTGGCCGTTCTTCCGCATCGCCGGCGTCATGATGCTGGCGCCGATCTTCGGTGCGCGCCTCGTACCGAAGCGTGTACGGCTGGCGCTGGCCGTGGCGACCACGGTGGTCGTGTCGCCGATGCTGCCGCCGACGCAACCCTTCGAGCTCACGCTCGCAACCGGCCTTGTTGTTGCGCAGGAAATTCTCATCGGCGCCGCGATCGGCTTCTGTCTGCAGATGATCTTCGACGCATTGATCGTCGCTGGCCAGACCATCGCGATGAGCATGGGGCTCGGCATGGCGACGATGGTCGATCCGCAGCGCGGCGTCACGGTGCCGGTGATCAGCCAGTTCTTTGTGATCCTGGGCACGCTGATCTTTCTTTCGCTCGGCGGCCATCTCGCGACGCTGCGGCTGCTGTCCGACAGTTTCTCGGCGCTGCCGGTGGGCCATTCGCTGTCGAGGAACGGCCTGTTCATGCTCTCCACCTGGGGTGGTCAGCTGTTTGCGGGCGCACTGCGGATCGCACTACCCGCGGCTACGGCTCTGCTGATCGCGAACATAGCGTTCGGCATCATGAGTCGCGCCGCGCCATCGCTGAATTTGTTCGCGGTCGGCTTACCTGCCGGGTTGTTGATCGGCTTCCTGCTGCTGCTACTGAACATCGGGCACCTGAGCGCGCTGCTCGCCGAGTTCCTGTCGACCACGCTTATGTTTCTGACGCAGGTGCTCGGCGCCTGAGACAGCTATGGCAGATAACGACACACAACAACACGACCGCACAGAACAAGCGAGCGCCAAGCGGCTCGACGATGCGCGCGCACGCGGCCAGGTGCCGCGCTCACGCGAACTCGCCGCGACGGCCGTCGTGATCTCCGGTGCGGCCACCATGCTGATCGCGCGCAACTACTACGCGACGAATTTCGCTCGGTTGTTCGAGCGCGGTCTCAGTGTGCCGCGCACCGCCTTGTACGACGCCAACGCACTGCCGCAAGCGGTCCTCGACGCCCTGGCGACAGGCCTCGAGCTGCTAGCGCCGGTGGCGATGGCGACTATCGGTGCGGCGGTTTTGGGCGCGACTGTGCTCGGCGGCTGGGCTTTCAGCACTGAAGCGTTGACGCCCGATTTCTCGCGGCTGAATCCTGTGACCGGCTTCAAACGCTTGGTGAGCCTGAACGGCTTGATCGAGCTCTTGAAGGCGCTCGCGAAGTTCGCAGTCGTCGCCGTGATTGCTGGGCTTCTGCTGTGGCGGTTGAGCGGCGACTTTCTGGCGCTCGGTACCCTGACGCTGCAAGAGGCGATCGGGCGCTCCGCGTGGCTCGGCGGTATTTCACTGGCCGGGCTTGCGACGAGTCTGATTCTCATCGCAGCCGTGGACGTGCCGTTTCAGCTCTGGCATCACCACCGGCAACTGCGCATGACGAAGCAGGAAGCCCGCGACGAGCTGAAGGAGACCGAAGGCAAGCCCGAGATTCGATCGCGCATTCGCAACCTGCAACGCTCGATCGCGACGCGCCGCATGATGGCCGAGGTGCCGAAGGCGGACGTCGTCGCCATGAACCCGTCGCACTACGCAGTGGCGCTGCGTTACGACGCCGGCAAGATGAAGGCGCCGCGCGTCGTCGCGAAGGGCGCGGATCTGATGGCGTTGCAGATTCGGCGCATCGCCGAAGCGCATAACGTCCCGATCTTCGAGCACCCGCAGTTCGCGCGTGCGCTGTACTTCACGAGCGAGGTCGGCAAGGACATTTCACCGCGGCTGTATGTGGCCGTCGCGCAGGTGTTGACGTACATCTACCAACTCACGGGGCGCACGCCGCCCGGCGGCAAGGCGCGCCCGACCGCCGCGAAAGGTGCGAAGGCCGCACCGAAGAAGCCGGTGCTCGATATTGACGCAGAGCTCTCGGAACCACGTCGGCGGCCTTCGAAGACCGGAGGTGAAGCGTGAGCGCGGTGATGTCAGAACGTCTCGCGCGAGTCGGGCGGCTTGGTCTCGGCGTGCCGTTGCTGCTGGTAGCGCTGCTGGCCATGGTGGTCGTGCCGTTGCCACCGTTTCTTCTCGACTTGTTTTTCACGTTCAACATCACGCTGTCGCTCGTGATCATGCTTGCCGTGATCTACGTGCGTCGGCCGCTCGATTTCTCCGTGTTCCCGACTGTCTTACTCGGCGTCACGTTGCTGCGCCTGGCGCTGAACGTCGCTTCGACCCGCGTGGTGCTGCTGCACGGGCATACGGGCTCCGACGCAGCTGGCCGCGTGATCGAAGCGTTCGGCAAATTCGTGGTCGGCGGCAACTACGCCGTCGGCATCGTCGTGTTCGTGATCCTCGTGGTCATCAACTTCATGGTCGTGACGAAGGGCGCGGGTCGCGTGTCGGAAGTCACGGCACGGTTCACGTTGGACGCCATGCCCGGCAAGCAGAT
>PMCP01000202.1:0-14224 GCA_003155415.1 Gammaproteobacteria bacterium
GGTAGCTCAATACGTCGTTGACGCCGTTCGGGCGCGACAACCCGATCCGCCGATCGGTGGCGGCGTCGTAGGCCAACACGAATGCGCCGCCGGCATCATCATGGACCGACGAGAGGCGCCCGCGGCTGTCGTAAGCATAGGCAATGGCTCCACCTGGTCCGGAACTCGCGACCCGTTGCGCGTCCGCATCCGTCGTGTACGACAGCGTCACATCCGGCAGGACCACCCCGTTGTTGCCTCGCGTCCGCTCGGAAACCCGATCGTTCGCATCGTTGAAGCCCAAATCGACGATCGTATCCGCGTCAGTCAGGGAGATGAGCCGCCCAACCGGATCCCAGTTGGCGGCCCGCAACTCGCCGTCGGAATAGCTGACCGTCGCAACATTGCCGTCGGTGTCGTACGTGAGGTTCGCGCTCCGGCCGGCGCGATCCACGAACTTAACGGGTCGACCGGCGGCGTCGTATTCGTAGGTAGACGTTCGTCCCGCCGTGTCCGTGGATGTAACCAAACGGCCAAGCGCGTCGTACACCGCGGCGTACCGAGCTCCATTGGCGGCCGTCATCGCCACAGGGTGATCGAGATTGTCTTGCGCGAACTGGGTAGTCTCGCTGGCGGCGTTCTGAAGCGAGATCAGGCGTCCGCTGCTGTCGTAGCTTGTTCGCGTGACACCACCAGCTGCATCAATGGCCGTAATGAGCTGCTGGTCGACGTCGTACGTGAGCGCCGTGACGCCCAACGAATTGCTTATGGAGACCGGCAGTCCTCGGGTGTCGTTCGTGTAGGTCTGCACCGTGCCATCGCGGCTCGTGGCTGCGGTGAGGTTGCCGAGCGCATCGTACGTAAACGACTCGATCACAGCCCCGTCGGGTGCGATGGTCGTCAACGGCTCGTTCAGGGCGTTATACGTGTACAACCACGTTTCGTTCTTCGGCGTCGTGCGCGAAGTGATGTTGCCCGCCGCGTCGTACGTGAGCTTCTCGACGCGCCCTAGCGGCTTCGTCGTCTGCGTCACACGCCCCTCGGCGTCGTACTGGTAGCTCGTGACGCGCGAGTGCCCGTCGAACGCTTCTTCCACCGTCGCGGGGTATCCGTCGGCGCCGTACGTAGTCAACGTAGTCAAACGGCCCGACGGCGACGTGACGATCTTGCTCCGCGCGTTCACGTTGGACGAGACGGCGGTCGTTCTGCCTGTGCCGTCGGTCAGCGACACGACGCGTCCATCTGCATCGTAGTTCAGCGTCCGCAGCCGCGTGCCGCCGGGCCCGTCGACCGTGAGCAAGCGGTGAGCAGCGTTGTAGTTGAATGCGCTCAACGCGCCGTTTGCGTCGGTGAAAGTGCTCAAGTCGCCGGCCGCTGAATACGCGTAGTTCGTGCGTTTGCCGGCAAGACCGTCTATTTCCGTGATGCGCCCTGCACCATCGCGCACGAACGCAATATTGCGCGCGGTCGACGACGAGGTGATGCCATTCGCGGAGAAGGTGAGCTCGTTGCCATTGCGATCGGTCATCGACTGCAAGCCATCGTAACGGTCGATGACCATCACGACGCCGTCCTTCGTCGTGAGACGGAACAGACGCGGGTCGTAGAGCGAGCCGTCGAGGAAGACCGTGAGCGAGTCGCCCGAAGCCTGCAGCGTCGGAAGAGCGAGGTCCTCGAGCGTCGAGGTGGTGCCCGTACCCGCGCGGGCTGTGTAAGCCGGCGTCGTGATCGCCAGCAGCGGCGAGGTCTGGCCCGGCGTGAGATCGAACACTTCGACGCGCCCGTTTGGCGACGTCACGGTCACGAAGTGCGGAGTCGCGGTGTGGAAGCATCGCGAGCCACCCAGGAAACCGCACGTCGTGGTGGACCAACCGCCCTGGCCGAGCCGATTGTTCGGAGTCACGCGTGGACCGGAGAGCTCGAGGCGCCAGCCGATGCCGAAGTCGCCTTGGCGCGAGTCCTTTGTGTCGTAGGTGCGGAGTATCTGCACTGGGAAGCCGGCGATCGACGTCTCCATGTCGAGGTACGTCGTCTGGTAGTCGCCGAGCTTCATGTCGCCNNCGCGGTCAGAATCTGGTACGCACCGTTGATCACGAGCGTCGGATCGAAGGTAGCGAGCGTAGCGGGAGGCGTGCCGCTGCCGCTCGCCAGCACGACGGGCACGCCCCGGTCGACGTTGCGCGCGGATACGGTCCACGACGCGATCGTCTGGCCTGCCGGCGGCGCTACCGACGCAGTCACCGGAGTCGGCGCGCTCACACGCCCACCGTCCGTCGGCGACGTGCACGACAGCGTCGGCACCGGGCCGGTGGCAGCGGTGACGTTGATCGTCACGAACGCCGACGCCGAGCTCACGCCTTTCAAGTCGACGGCGAAGTAGCGGAACGAATCCGCGCCCACGAAGTCCGGATCCGGCCTGTAGACGAACGAGCCGTTCGAGTTCAGGTCCAGGGTGCCGTGGAACGGCGCACGATCGAGCTTCGCGACGATCAAACCGGTCGCGTGTGGATCGCTGTCGTTCGTGAGCACGCCGCGAGGCGGAACCGTCAGCGGATTGTTCGTCGTCGTCTGATACGTGTCGTCCACCGCGATCGGGCCGGCCGGAACCACGCTGATCGAGACGGGCACGGGCGCCGAGGCGAGCCCGCTGCGATCGGTCACGAAGTACGTGAACGTGTCGGTGCCGGCGAACCCCGCGGCCGGCGTATAGGTGAACGAACCGTCGGAGCGCAGCAGCAGGCTTCCCGCCCCGACGCCGGTTCCGAGCCGCGCCTGGAGCTGATCGCCGGCGTCCGGATCGCTGTCGTTCGCGAGGAGCCCAGGCGCCAAGACGTTCAGCGTCGCGCCAGTATTCATCGAATAGCTGTCGCCGACAGCTACGGGCGGGTGATTGACCGTGATCGTGACGCTCACGAGCGCGCTACCGCAGGCGCCACCCGTGTCGCACGCGGTGTAGCCGAACGTGTCGGAGCCGCTCGCGCCTGCGCTCGGCGTGTAGCGAATCTTGCCCGTCTCGATCGTCGCGACGCCCTTGGTCGGCGGCGACGAGATCGCGAGGGTCGCCGCACTCATCGTGCCGGTGCCGGCCACGTCGTTCGCGAGCACGTTGACGAGCGTCGTGCCGCCGGTCACGACGGAGAACGAGTCTGCACCGAGCACGACGGGCGGCACGTCCTTCACGACGATCGTCACCGTCGCGGTGTTCGATGTGTTGTAAGGATCCGCTGCCGTAAACGTGAAACTGTCGTTGCCGAAGAACGCCGCGTTGGCCGTATACGTGACCGNNCCGCCTGGTCCTTCGCGACGGGCGGGTTGTTGGCGACGATGCTCAGCGTCGAGTCGGCGCAACGCGGGTCTGGAAGACCGCTTGTCGCGCCGTTGTCGCAAACCGTGTACGCAATGACGGCGGTGCCTGTGAAGCCGGCGTCCGGCGTGTAAGTGACGACGCCAGCGTTCAAGCTGACCGTGCCGTGAGTGTCGACGCCGGCAGTCGCGGCGGTCACGGTCAGCGTCTGACCCAATTCGTCGAAGGGCCCGGGAACATCGTTCGCCAGCAGGAACGCGGTTGTCACGCTCGCCGGTTTGCCGGCCGCGGCCGCGGTGCGATCCGGTTGCGGCGCCGGCGGATCGTTCACCTCGGTGATCGTGAGGATGATGGCCGTCGCAAACGATTGATCCTGGCCGTCGTTCGCGGCGAACGTGAAGCTGTCGCCGCCGTGGTAGTTCGGCGCCGGCATGTAGGTCAGCGCCGGTGGCGTCCCGGTCAATGCGCCGTGGCTCGGAGGAGTGACGACGACGTAGGTGATGGGGTCGCCGTCGTAGTCAGTGGCCGTCAGCGTCACGCCCACCGGCGAATCTTCCGGCGTCACGAGCTGTTGCGAGTCGGCGATCGGGGGACGGTTGGCGACGACATTGATCGTGATCGTGGTTTCGCTGCACCGCGGATCGAGTAGGCCGTTCGTCGTGCCGTTGTCGCAGGCCGTGTAGAACAGCACCGCGTTTCCGAAGAAGCCCGCGTCGGGCGTGTACGTGACTACGCCGTTCGCGAACGTCGCGGTGCCGTGCGTCGCCGCACTGGTTCTGATTCCGGTGATCGTGAGCGTTTGCGACGATTCGTTCGCGGGTCCGGGACGGTCGTTGGCCAGCAACTGCTGGACGGTAAACGTCACCGAGGGCGGGGTTACCGGGCCCGCGGCGCCCGCCGTCGCGCAAACGCCAACCGCGGCCCCTACACCCAAGGACCAAATCGACACGAACCAAGCGACGCTGTATTTCATCTTGGTTAGTTCTGGACGAGCGTGAACGTGAGGCTGCCGGCGGTGGGCCCAATGATTTCGATTGTGTAGGTCCCCGTCGCGGTGAGCGTGAACGCGCTGCTCGTGGAATCGCCTAACGGCGGCAACACGGTTGCGAGAAGGCCGCTAAGCGGGTCCACCACGAAGATGTTGACGCCAGAGATCGTGTTGGCCGTCACCGATAGGCTCACGCTCGGGCCCGCCGTCGCGTTGAGCTCGAACAGCGCCGGCTGCCCCACGCTCGTGATGGTGACCGGGGTGGGCACACCGATCGTGACCGTCCCGACGCCGCCGAACGACGGGATCAGCGCGAATATCAGCGAACCCGTGAGCGGACCGCGCGGATCCACCGTGACGGTGTACGTGCCAGTCACCGGCAGCGTGAATACATCTCCGGTCGCCGTATCGCCCGAGACGAACAGCGTGCTGACCACGGCATTGCTCGGGTCGCGGATCGTCAGATCGACGCCGGTCGTCGGATCGGCGCCGACGATGGTGTTGGCGACGACCACCAGCTGGGCCTGCTGGCCCGCTGCTGCGGTGAACGTGCGTGTCGCCACTTCGCCGGCGGTGGGGATCGTCACCGTGGTCGGCAACGAGAACGCCGTCGTGCCGTTGTTGTCGGGCACGGGCAGGACGACAAACTGGAACATGCCTACGTACTGACCACGCGGATCGATCCTGACGGTGTACGTGCCCGTCACGGGCAATGTGAACGCATCGAGAAATGCCGTCGCGGCCTGCACGCGCTGCGTGGTCACGACACCGCCGCTCGGATCGAGGACCGTCAGGTCAACGTCCGGGATGCTGTTGCTGAGCACGAGCAACGTGACCCTTTCGTTGGCGATGCCGGCGAACGTCCGCAGCGCCACCTCGCCGACGGTGCCGATGTTCACCGTAGTGGGCGTCGAGAGGTCGATGCCGCTGGTGTCGTCCGGCACCAGGCTCAAGATGTACGTGAGATCGCCCGTGTCTTGGCCGTGCGGATCCACGGTGACGTCGTAAGTCCCGGTGAGTGGCAACGTAAAGGTATCGAGGAACACGTTCGTTCCCGACGCAGCCAGCGACGCGACCACGCCGCCGCTCGGGTCATGCACGGTGACATCGGCGCCATTGGCAAGGCCGTCGCTGATCACGGTCAGCGTGAGCCTCTGCCCGGCGATCCCGGCGAAGGTTCGGACCCCCACCTGACCCGGCGCGCTGATCGACACCGTCGTCTGCGCACCCACGGTCGTCGAGCCGGAGTTGGCCGGCACGTCGGCGAGGTCGAACGTCAAACTGCCGGTGCTCTGGTTGCGCGGCACGATCGCGATCGCGTACGTGCCCGTTGTCGGCAGCGTGAATGCATCGTGGAACGCATCGGCCGATGTGACCGGCAACGTCGCGACGGTGTTTCCGTTCGGATCGATGAGCGTCAAATCGGCGCCGGGGTTGATGCTGTTGCCACTCACGGACAACGTGACTTTCTGCCCTGCGGTGCCCGCGAGCGTGCGCACGGCCGTCGTGCCCGGTGTGCCGACGGTCACCGCGGTCGGCGCACCGACGCTGGTGGAACCGGCGTTGCTCGGAATCCCGAGGCCCACCGCCTGCACGGCCGCGCCCTCGGTCGCGAAATCAGCGTCGCTCGTAACGCCCACGTCGACGAGACACGCGTCGTTCATTTCGGGCGTGGTCAAACCGAATTGCGCGCAAACGTTCGTCGCCCGCGTGCGCGCCGGGGCGGTCAAGGTGCTCGGCGTCATCGGGCCATCTGGGAACGTCAGGTCCGTAAACGTCGCAGTGGTATCGCCGTTGTCGTAGTCGAACAACGACTCCGCCATGCTGACTCGCCAGCTATTGATATACGTGCCGTAGAACGTGGCGAACGGCGGATTCGGATACGGAATCTGCTGGCCCGCGCGCGTGACGAGATCGTTGGCCCGGTTGCCATCCGCATCCGCGAGCATGCCTACGACATGCCCGAGATGAGTCGGCGCGGGCCCGACCTCGACGATGAACCGGTAGTACTCCGGAAAAACCCCGACCGCCCGTACGATGACCACGGATCCGTCCGGCCAGGTGACGGCAGCCGCGTCGTTCGTGCCGTAAGTGCCGACCGTGCCACCGCCGGGCAACTGCTGAGGCGAGGCAGAAAGCGTAACGAAAGCGCCGTCAATCCGCGTGTTGAAACCGGTTACCGCGCTCGTGCGGTAGAAGGCCACGCGGTGACCGGCAACGCGCATCGCGACGGCAACCGCGACCGACACGTAGCGCTGGCGCGGCGGTGGCGCGAAGCGGGCCTGCACTTCGAAGTCGTCCGTCGTCGACTTCGTCGCGATCAACTCTCCGACCGCCTGTGCATCGTAGAAACCGATGTCGTAGGTCAGCAGGTGCGGATCACCGTAAATGATGCCGCACGGCTTTCCGCAGTTGGGCAGCGGCGGAACGCCCGGGAGCGTGCCGGCGTATTTGAGCTTCGCCGTATCGGGGCCGAGCACGGGCGGATCGTTGACCTCGGTAACGGTGATCGCCACCGTGGCCGGGTTGGAATTCGAAACGCCGTCGTTGGCCACGAACTGAAACGAGTCCGGTCCGTAGTAATCGGCCGCAGGCGTGTACAGCCGCGTGCCGCCAGTGCCCGACAAAGAGCCGTGCGCCGGGGGAAGAACGATCGAGAACGAGACCGGAGCGCCCTCGGGGTCGACGCCCGACAACGTCAGTGGCAGCGAGGCGTCCTCGGCGAGCGTCACCTGTTGCGCGTTTGCCGTAGGTGGCAGGTTGATTGCCGCCACCGTCACCGTCAGCACGAAGCTCGTGCTCGCTCCTTTTGAGTCCGTAGCCGTCGCCGTGAAGTTGTAGGTTCCGGGTTGGGTGGGATGCAGCGACAACGTGCCTGTTCCATCGCCCCGATCAGCGAAGGTCGCAAACGCCGGCAGCGGTGAAACCGATAGAGTGATCGGATCGCCGTCAGGGTCAGTCGCGACCAGGCGCACGTCGAGCGAATCTCCCGCTTTCACGGTTGGGTTCTGGACCTGCGCCCACACCGGCGGGTGGTTGAGCGAAGCCGCTATCACCGAAAACGCACCGACTTTTAGGACGGTCTGCGTGTTGGTAATCACCGAGACGGCCCGCGCGCCGAGGGCGGCGGTTGTCGAGACCGAGATGTTGGCGACGAGGCTGTTCGGCGATTCCACCGTGGTCGCGTTGACCGTGACGCCGGCGCCGAACGTCGCGCGCGTGCCTCCCGCGACGAACGCCGCATTCGGGGAACCGGCGATTCGTACGNNTCACGTTGCTCGCCCCAGGTGAGGCCGACGTGATGTCGGGAAGCGAGATCGCGATGATGTCGAGCGACTTCCCGGTGCTTATCTCGCCCGTCGCTTTATTCCGAACGCTGAGCGCCGCCGCTCCGACGGGCAACCCCGCAGGCACGGTCACGGTAAGCCGCCGCAAACCGGTGGCCGCGCTCAGCGTGGCGATCGCGCTGGCAACAGCCGTGACGGAGGGCCCGGACGCCGGTGTAAAGGTGACCTCGTTGCTCGACGCCGTGGTGTTGAAACCGGTGCCGGTGACCGAGACGGCGACCGACGGCGAGGCCCCCATGGGGCTCACCGTAGAGAGCGTTCCGGCCTCAGCGTCTTCGACGCCGACGGCCAGACTCAGAGACGCAAGGAGGAGAACGACATAATGCGTCTTCAGCAGAGAAGCTGACGCATAGCGGGACAACCGAAACGGATGCCTCACTGAAATTGGCCGTTACGCTGCCGAAACCCGCTCGCGATCCTTCGCGTCAAATGCGTGATCCGGTCTTCGCTTTCGCTGGCGAAAGAAACCCAGCAGCCCGCCGGCGAACAGGAGCAGCGTCGAAGGCTCGGACACGGACGTCGTCGACGGTGCCGTGTAGTCGATCAGTAGCAAGCCGGGCCCCGTGAGCGCGGCAACGATGGCGCCCGTGTCGTCCAGCAAATGGATGGAACCCGCGATCTGCGGCAAGCCAAACGTAAACGTCAGCGCGGCAGAGCTGATGATCGCGTTGAACAGGTCGTCGATGGATTGGCTTGAACCACCGGGGACGATGTCACCGAGCAGGAGGCTCTGCGGACCCGTATCCGTCTGCAGATTCACCAACACATTGAAGAAAGAGTCGCCCAACAACCCCAACGAAATAGTCGGGTCGGTGGAAAAGTTGTCCACGGAGAAGAACGCACCGCACAGGCCTGCATCACACTCGGCGGGCGTGTGCTCGCCCCAGCTGAAATCGCCGATCGGAATCGCGTTCGCGGGTGCGTGGGCGAGCAACGCGCCGACAAGGGCGACCGCCGGCAAACATCGGCGCGCCGAAAAAAGAATGTTCTGGAGCACGTCCCGAGCCTTCGTGGCCATTTTTTTATTTTTCCTACCGGGCGAGAGCGCGTGCTAACTAATAGACCAAGTTCTCTCGGAGAGCAAGAAGGATCGTGTGGTCACACCCATGACAACGATTCGCGAGAGTTTTTCAGTTGCAACACCGAGGCCCCGGTCGCGTGGACGACGCCCAAACACACATTATTTAATCCAGTCCTCCAACTGAATCTTCTTCAAATCCTGCACCTGATCGGAACCGGGATCCGCGCCACGCTTTCGATCGCCGCCTTATGTAAATTTCGTGCCGGACGACTCCGGTTGATCCGCGGGCCGCAGCTGACCTTCCCAACGCGCGACCACCGCTGTAGCGATGCTGTTGCCGATGACGTTCGTCGCCGAGCGACCCATGTCGAGAAAATGATCTACGCCAAGCAGCAGCAGGAGCCCCGCCGCCGGAATGTCGAACTGCGCGAGCGTCGCCGCGATGACCACCAGCGATGCACGCGGCACGCCGGCCATGCCCTTGGACGTGAGCATCAGGATGGCCAGCATCGTGATCTGCCGCGGGAGCGAGATCTCGATCCCGTACACCTGCGCGATGAACATCACCGCGAACGTGCAGTACATCATCGATCCATCGAGATTGAACGAGTAGCCAACGGGGAGCACGAACCTCGCGATGCGATGGCTGACACCGAATTTCTCGAGCTCTTCGAGGGTCTTCGGATATGCCGCCTCGGAGCTTGCCGTCGAAAATGCCAGCAGCACCGGCTCGCGCACGCGCAGCACGAGCTGCAGAACGCGCGGACCCAGGAATATTGCGCCGAGCGCCGCAAGCACGCCCCACAGAACGACAATGCCGAGGTAGAACTCGGCGACGAACAAACCGTACACGCCGATGACGCCGAGACCCTCCTTTGCCACGGTGCTCGCAAGCGCACCGAACACCGCGAGCGGCGCGAACAGCATCACGTACCCCGTGACGCGCAACATGATGAGGGCCACACCATCGAGTGCGGTGAGCACGATCGCCGTACTCTCGCCGAGCGCCGCCATCGCAATACCGAAGAACACGGAGAACACCACGATCTGCAAGATCTCGTTGCGCGCCATCGCGTCGATCACGCTGGTGGGGATCGTGTGCGAAATGAATTCCTCGAGCGAGAGCGCACCGGCCTTGAAACCCGTCGAGGCGTCGCCGGGCGGAATGGCGAGGTGCATGGCCTTACCTGGTTCCAGCAAGTCGACGAGCACGAGACCTAAGGTCAGCGAGACGAGCGACGCGAACAGGAACCAGCCCAACGTCTTCGTGCCGATCCGGCCGACCATACGGATGTCGCCCATCTTCGCGATGCCGACCACGAGCGTCGCGAACACGAGCGGCGCGATGATCATCTTCACGAGCCGTAGGAACGCCGTCGGAAGCAGCGAGATCGCGTCGGCGAACCCCTCGCTCGACTGTGGAAAGAACTCGTGACTCGCCCAGCCCGCCGCGATGCCAAGAAAGAGGGCGACGACGATGCTGGTGGTTAGGCGATTGCCGTACCTCGGGGCGGTCGCGGGTTCGGCCATGGGGTTGAAACGCATCTCAGGGGTGCCAACGCCGCGGAATCATAACAGTGTCGCTGGCGGGTCCCTTGCCGTCTTTACGGCCCTTCGCCGTTGCGTTTTGCGACCGTGCGTGTCGGAATAGCGCCCCCGCGTGTGCGCCCTCGAAACAACCGATCCCCCCGTGCCCCGAGCCGTCACCAAAACCAAGGCCCCGAAAGTCGGCTTCGTGAGCCTCGGCTGCCCGAAGGCGCTCGTCGATTCGGAACGAATCCTGTCGCAACTGCGTGCCGAGGGCTACGAGACGGCGGCGGACTACGCCGGCGCCGATGTCGTGGTCGTGAACACGTGCGGCTTCCTCGACAGCGCGCGCGCCGAATCGCTGGACGCGATCGGCGAAGCGCTGGCCGAGAACGGCCGCGTGATCGTGACGGGCTGCCTCGGCGCGGAAGCGCAGACGATCCGCGACGTGCACCCCAACGTGCTGGCGATTACAGGGCCGCATCAGTACGAAGCCGTGGTCAACGCCGTGCACAGCGCGGTGCCCGCTCCGCACGATCCGTTCGTCAACCTCGTGCCGCCGCAGGGCGTGAAGCTCACACCGCGGCACTACGCTTACTTAAAGATCTCGGAAGGCTGCAACCACCGCTGCAGCTTCTGCATCATTCCGCGCCTGCGCGGCGACCTCGTGAGCCGCCCCGCCGCCGACGTGCTCGGCGAAGCCGAGCGGCTCGTGCGCGCCGGTGTGCGCGAGTTGCTCGTGATCTCGCAGGACACAAGCGCCTATGGCGTCGACGTCAAATATAGGGAGTCGGAGTGGCGTGGCCGAGCGGTGCCGGCTCGCATCACGGATCTCGCCGCGGCACTCGGTGAGCTCGGCGCGTGGGTGCGGCTGCACTACGTGTATCCGTACCCGCACGTGGACCAGCTGATTCCACTGATGGCGGAAGGCAAGGTGCTGCCGTATCTCGACATTCCGTTCCAGCACGCAAGCCCGAGGATTTTGAAAGCCATGAAGCGGCCCGCAGCGGAAGCGAAGACGCTGCAACGTATCCGCGACTGGCGCATCGCCGTGCCCGAGCTCACGATTCGGTCGACGTTCATCGTCGGCTTCCCCGGCGAAACCGAACAGGATTTCCGGCAGCTACTCGATTGGCTCGAAGAAGCCGAGCTCGACCGCGTTGGCTGCTTCCGCTACGAGGCGGTGCAGGACGCGCTCGCGAACGCGCTGCCGAACGCCGTGCCAGAAGAAGTAAAGGAAGAGCGCTGGCACCGCTTCATGGCCGCGCAACAGATCATCAGCGCGCGGCGCATGCAGCAGCGTGTGGGCAAAGACATTGCCGTCATCATCGACGAGGTCGATGGCGAGCAGGCGCTCGGCCGTTCGATGGCCGACGCGCCGGAAATCGACGGCAGCGTGTACTTGCCCGCCGGCAAGGGCGCGAAGAAGCTCAAAGCGGGAACCGTGCTCACTGCACGCGTCACGCGCGCCGACGAGTACGACCTCTGGGCCGAGCCGGTCTAGCTCGCACGGCCACGGCGGCAGCGACACGCATCAGCCTCTTTGTCGGATCGGCGCCGATCCGGCCGCGCAGCCGCAGCTACTCGTTCTCCGCGCGACCCTCGACACCCACCACGTCGCCATCTTCGATCGAGACGCTGACTGTGATCGGGCGGCAGCAAACGCTGCAGTCTTCCACATATTCCTGATGCCCGGCCGAGCAGTCGACGAGCACTTCGATCGACTCACCACAGTAGGGGCAGACGATTGTTTCTGGTTCGAGGCGATCCATGAATACGCGCTACTCGCCCCGATTGATGTCGAACACGCGCTGACCCTCGGTCGGCACGCCGTTGCGGATCTGCTCATGGTCGACCGCGCGCGACGGGATCGCCAGGCCCTTCGCCTTTGCGGCAGCGACTTGCCGCTCGTACGCGCGCTCGCCCGAGAGCGCGTGATGCACGGCGCCGTTACCCTCGTGGCACGAGTACTCGAGCACTTCGTAACCGGGGCGCGAAGTGATCATGAGCCGGATCGTGAACGGCGCCGTGTACGCGCCTGGGTCGTCGATCGTTGCGCGGTACTCGATCATCTCCCGGTCCACGCGCTTGAAACGTTCCGTAAGCTTCAGCCGCTCGCTGTTCGGCGGCCCGCCGCCGTTCACGCCGATGCTCGTGAGGTCCGTGAAGTTCGTGGTCTCGACGACGAGCGTGTCGCCGTCGAAATGCCCGCGCGCGTTCCCCAGATACTGGCGGATGCCCGTATCGAGCGGCTTGCGGCCGTCGAGCGGAATGACGCGCGTGTCGTGAATCATTTCGTAGCTGATCGCGATCGAGTCGGGATTCTGCGTGATGCGCAAACCGTTGCCATAGATCACGGGCAGCAGCGAGCCGAGCACGCCGCGCGTGATGCAGCGGTCGTACAGCGAGAAGTCGCTAAATCCGTCGAATGGGCCCGGCCCGAACGTGCCGCGTGTGCGCTTCGCTGCGAGCTCCTCGCCGTGTGCCGTGAGCTTCGGCATCTGGCCGCTCGGCGGATCGACGACGAACGACGTGTAACCGAAGCTGCGGATGCCGGACTCGTGCTGCAGGAACGTGCCGACGTTGACGTCGAAGTCGCGCGTGCCTTCATCGCTCGTCGCGCGTTTCTTGAATTCGTCTGGCGTCAGCGACTCGCGACCCGCCTGGTCGGCCGGCCGGTTCATCGGCACGCCGCGTAAGTCATCGGTGCTCCACACGCCTTCGAAGCTCGGCTGCCCCCACGACGTACGTGGCGCCTTCCAGCTCTTGTCGACAAAGGCCGCGGCCGTCGTCTCGGCCGGCACCGACCGCTGCGACGCGGGCGCCGCGGTGGGCATCTTCGTTTGCGCGGCGGCATGGCCGGCCACACACGCCCCGATCGCTACGGTCAGCACGGTGCGGAATCTGTTCTTTGCCATGCTCCCCCCCTTTCGTGAATACCGATACTACGGATAAACGCCGTCTAGTTCATCGGCAGGGAGAGAAGGCGGCTCTATCTCGAAACGCCGAAGTCCCAAGTGAAATAGAGAACCTGGGTCGTTCCGCCGCCGAGCATTTCGCCCAGCGACGCTTCGCTCTTGCGGCGCTTGCGGCGGCCGCGGTCGTCTTTGTCGACCGGTCTAAGCACCAGCGCGTACTCGCCGGTCGGCAGCGCCGACGTGGACGCGCGATAGTGACCGCGACCGAGCTGCATCAACTCGGTGACCACCGGCTCTTCCACGATCGGACCGTCCGGCGCGGAGCCCGGCTTGGCGCCCACCGTCTTGGCAGCCGCGATGAGCCTGTAGTTGTCCTTGGTCGGAACGAGCCGGACGACCGCGGGCTGGTACTCGTCCGGGTCGACGCCGGGAATGTGGCCAAACTCCACTTCGAACGCCGGCGTGACCCCAAGGTCGCGCGGCGCCGCGGTGCCCGCCAGTGCCCAGATCGCGGTGCGGACCTGGTTGCCCGGATGGAACAGCCCGCCGATCGTCGTCGCGATACCGCCGACCGCCGGGTTCACGAACACGAGCGCGGTGCCCGCGAGGCTCTGCAGAGTCTTCAGCCGTTGCGGACCCTTGTCGTCTGTGAACGCCACCTGTGCGATCGTCGGCGGCAGCGCTGTTCGGTCGGCGGCGTTGACCACCCACGCATGCGGCGCGGGATCCGCGCTCTTCGGCGGTTCGGTCGGCCGCTGCGCTGCTGCGGCCGCGTCCTGCTTCGCCGCGAGCTGCTCGATCATCGCGGAGAGTCGAGCAACTTCGGCGGGCGTCGGGGACGGCTCCGCGGCAGTTTGGGTAGCCGCCTTCTTCGTGGCGGAAGCAGCTTTCCGGTTCGCAGACTCCGTCTTCAGCATCGTCTCAATCACCGTCTCCGACACACCCGCGGTCTTGAGCGCAACGAGTGTGCGCGCCGAAACGTCGAAGCTCGTGTCGTTCGCAGCGATGGCCGCCAGAATCGTGGACTCGGCGAAGCCTGCCTTGGTCATCTCGAGGATGTCGTTGTCGATCAGCGCGGAGGTTGGCCCCTGGTTACGCGGATCCGGATTCGGCACAAGCGAATCGGCTTCTGGCGGGGTG
>PMCP01000202.1:14229-15920 GCA_003155415.1 Gammaproteobacteria bacterium
GCCAACGCCGTAGTCCCTGGCACACGAGCCCTGCTCCCTCGAGTAACGAACCAATTTCTGTGGGCCGATACTCGCCTGCCCCCATTGGCAGCGCAATCGTGTCCTACGTCGCGAAGCAGCGACACCGGCAAGCAAAAAGCGTCGGGATGTGGAGACTCGCGGCTTCAGTCGAGGGGCTGCGGGCGGTAGGCGCGAAACAGCGCCGCGAATTCAACTGCCGTCACCGGCGTGCTGAAGTAGTACCCCTGCATCTCGTCGCAAGAGCGCTCGCGCAAGAACGCCTGCTGTTCCGGTGTCTCGACGCCCTCGGCCACGACCGTGAGACTCAGCGTCTTGCCCATCGCGATGATCGCTTCGGTGATCGCACGATCCTCTACGTTCCTCGGCACTTCGCGAATGAACGAACGGTCCACCTTCAACGTGTCGATGGGGAAGCGCTTCAGATGCGCGAGCGACGAGTAGCCCGTGCCGAAATCGTCGATCGCGAGTTTCACGCCGAGCGCCTTTATCGCCGTGAGAACCATGACGGCGCGCTCGGAGTTTTGCATGATCGTGCTCTCGGTCACCTCGAGCTCCAATAGGTGGGGCGGCATCCCGGTATCGAGCAACGTTTTGTCGATCTCCTCGATGAGATCGTCGTCGTTCAGCTGGCGCATCGAGAGATTCACGGACATGCGGATCGGCGGCAGACCCTCGCTTTGCCACGCCATGTTTTGCCTGCAGGCCTCACGCAGCACCCATTTGCCGATCGGCACGATGAGGCCGGTTTCCTCGGNNAGGGGAATGAACTGCCCTGGAGAAACGGAACCCAGGTCCGGCGTGGACCAGCGCAGCAATGCCTCCACTCCCGTGATGGCGCCGGTGCGAAAATCGACCTTGGCCTGATAATGCAGCGAGAACTCCTCTTTCTCGAGCGCGCGCCGCAGGTTCGTCTCGATCGTGAGCCGCTCGATCGAGTGCGCCTTCATGTCCTGGGTGTAGAACTGGAAATTGTTCTTTCCCTCTTGCTTCGCCAGATACATCGCCATATCGGCGTGCTTCATGAGGGCATGCTCGTCCTGCCCTTCCGCAGGGTGCATGCAGACGCCGATACTGGCGGTCACTCGGCACTCGTGGCCTAGAATCACGACGGGCTTCATGGCTGCCGAAAGTATGCCGCGCGCAATCGTGCCAACCTGCGTTTCACCGCCGACTTCTTGCAGCAGCACGACGAACTCGTCACCGCCAAGTCTCGCAACCACGTCGCTCGCCCGGACACAATCCTTCAACCGAGCGGCAATCTCGCGCAGCAGCACGTCGCCTGCTTCGTGACCCAACGTGTCGTTGATGATCTTGAACCGATCGAGATCCACGAACAGGACCGCAAACTCGCGTTTGTAGCGGCGCGCAGTCTCGGTGGCGAGCGCCAACAGCTCCATGAACATTGCGCGATTCGGTAGCCCCGTGAGCCCATCGTGCGTCGCGAGATATTGAATCTTCTGCTCGTCGTGTTTGCGGTCGGAGATGTCTTCGATGATCGAGACATCGTGGACAGGCCGGCCACGTCGGTCGCGTTTGACGGCAATCGTGAGGCCCACCCAGAACGGCGTGCCATCTTTGCGCAGGTAACGCTTCTCGAGCTTGAACGATTTGATCCCGCCGGAGCGCAGCTTGTCGCGCAGGTCGTCGGTCACGCCGGCGTCATCGGGGTG
>PMCP01000202.1:15935-16215 GCA_003155415.1 Gammaproteobacteria bacterium
TAGGTGCTCGATGTCGACGGCGCGCTGATAGAAGTGGCCGATCTCCGCCGCCGCGACGCGCAGCACGCGATTGAGACCGTGATCGGGCGGCGCGATCTGCGGCGCATAGAACTCGAGTACGCCCAGCATCGCGCCGTGCGAGCGCACCGCGACGAATAACCCGGAACGCCAGTCGACGTCTGCCGACATCCGCGTGGCAGCCGTGCGCGGATCGGCCTTGATCTCCGCGATCCACACCGGCTCACCGTGGCTGGGCAACCAGTCGGGCACATCACGCAGC
>PMCP01000148.1 GCA_003155415.1 Gammaproteobacteria bacterium
CCGTGCGCGTCGGAAAGTGGATAGCCTGCGTACGCACGAAAGCGTGGCGCCTGCGTCACGATCTTGCTCGTCGCGACACGCGGATCTTTCAGCGTGTCGGAGATCGTCAGCAGCCGGTTCTCCTCGACGGTCAATCGGCAGATCGCGTCTGCCCGGGGAATTTCAGAAACTCCCCAACCGGCCGCCGATTTGAACCACTGCTTGTCGTCGTTCAGCAGCGAGATCGCAGCGACCGGAACATGCATTGCGCGTCGCGCGATACGTGAGATTCGCTCGAACCGTTCCTCGATAGGCGTATAGAACAGGTCGAGCGTGTGGATATTGGCGATCTTGAGCGTCGCTGTGCTCGCGATCGTCTTGCTGAGTGTCGTGTCGCTCACTCGTGGGTCCCGGACCGCTCTCTAGTGCCTGCTCGGAAGAGCTAATGTACGCCGGCGACTCCCTTCGGACGTGTGAGGAAGGTCTCGGTCCGGCCTCATCCGCGAGGTCATAAACCCCCATCTATGAGCGGTCCGGCCAGAAATCAGGGTTCAGAACCTGGAAATTGTGATTCACGTCGTCAGCTCACCGCGGCGCGGTCGTTAGCCTGTGAACTCACAATCAATTGTTCCGGCGTGCGCCGGTTACCGATGGAGGCCGTGGAAGGGCCATGCGACACACGAAGAGTCGGCCCGACCCATGGGACTTTGCTGCAATCGATGCGCGCCTGCTGCAAGACAGCAGCGTCGTCTTGGCCATGGCGGTGGCGGCCGACGGGCACATCCTGTGGGCCAATGAGCGGTTGCGCGAGCTGTTGGGCACGCCGGTTCTGACGGCTCTCGCGAGCCGCAAGCTCACGGAGTTCCTCGTCGATCCCGCCGACTGGGAGGCATGGTGTGATGTCCCCGCTGCCGGTCGCGGAGTGCAGCTGAACATCCGCGCCGCAGGGGGTGCGGTTCGGACGTTGCGCGGGGACATTCGGGCGACGGGCGAAGGGCAGGGCGCTGTCGTCTCCGGTCTTTTTGTCGCTGCCAACGAACAGCCGAACTTACGGGGCTTGGCGCAACGCGCCGCCCGCATGGAAGCGCTCGGTAGCCTGACCGCTGGCATTGCGCATGACTTCAACAACCTGCTGACGGTGCTTGTCGGCAATCTGTACCTCGTCGGCGAAGATCTGCGAGCTCAGCCGAAAACGTTCGAGAAGCTCAAGGCAGCGCGCGACGCCGCCAAGCGTGGAACCGATCTCATCAAGCAATTGTTGGCGTTCGCGCGGCGCGAGGAGCTCGATGCCGACATCATCGATCCTGCGAAAGTCGTCGATGGCGTGACACCTTTGCTGCGCCGCGCATTGGGTGTACGGATTGCTCTCGAGACGGCGTTTCAAGCGGATGCGGGTACGATTCGCGCGAGCGCGGCTCAGCTCGAGAGCGTCGTCGTGAACTTGGCCGTCAATGCTCGAGATGCGATCGAGAGCAAGGGGCGGATCGTTTTCGAAATCCGTCGCGAGCATTTGACGCAGGCGGAGGCCGAGCGCCGGCGCCTCGCACGCGCGGGCGTGTATGTCATGATCAGCGTCGCGGACACCGGCTGCGGCGTTCCACCCGAGCTGACCGAGCGCGTGTTCGAGCCGTTCTTCTCGACCAAAGGCGAGCGCGGTGGCACCGGCCTCGGGCTCAGCATGGTTCGCTGGTTCGCCGAGCAGGCGGGTGGGGCCGTGGAGCTGCAGAGCGTCGTCGGCCGTGGCACGACCGTTACACTGCTCCTTCCGCAACAATCCGAGCACGCGAACGATGGCGGTGATCGCACGATGCCTCTATCGACGCTGCCGAGCGGCAGCGAGCGTGTAGTGGTGCTAGCCCTGGACGAGGAACTCCGCGGCACGATTCGCCAGACGCTCGAAGTGTTGGGCTATTCTGTCCACGTAGCTTCCGGCGTCGAGGACATGCTCGAAGCATTGCGTCCAGCGGAAGCGCAACTGCTGATGATCGACGGGCTGGGTCGCGCCGACACCGATGTGCTGATTCGCGCCCGTGCAATTCGGCCCGGGCTCAAAATCTTGGTCACTACCGATGCGGGGCGTGCGGGCGAGCGAATCCCGGCCGCGGGCATCGGCACGTTGATGAAGCCATTTTCGCTCTCCGAGCTCGCGGGTGGAGTGCGCGCGGCTTTGGACAGTGGAGCCGCAACGTCCCGCGTTTAGCCCCGTGGGGCGCCTATTCCTTGGCGTCGAGCATCAAGCTGAAGCGCTCGAGCTGAGTCGTCAGCGCGCGCATGGCGACCAGTTGCTCGTCGTTCAAACGCTCCAGCGCTTCGGCGAAGTACCGGAGCCTCTGCTCCTGAGCGCGTTGGTAGATTCGCCGGCCTTTCGGTGTCGTGGTCACGAGGACCCCGCGGCCGTCGTCCTTGTCTCCGTTGCGCTTCACGAGGCCGTCGTCGACCAGGGCCGACACCATCCGCGACATTGTCGCCGGACGCACCATTTCTCGGTCCGCCAAGGCGGTGACCGAAATGGGGCCCCTGCGGTCGATCACTGACAAAGCGCTCAAACGTTCCGGGGTCATGCCCTGCGGCAATTCCAGGTTGCGTAGCTCGCGGGCCAAGCGCGCGAACTGCTCGTGCAACAATTCGGCGACTTCCGCGCGCGCTTCGACCGTTTCCTCCGTCGACTTTAGTAATGACATCAAACCGGTACCTTCCTATTATTGTGTGCAGCAACGGCCGACGAAACAAGAAACCGTTTACGATTGCGATCGGCGTTTCAAACTGCCGCCAGCCTTCTGCGAATCGTAAGCCAAATCTTGCAGAGGCTGTGTAGCTGTCACAAGGTTTTGGGATTGCGTTCCCTCGGTCTTCCTCACTCAAAAGATAGTGTGAAGCGGAACGAGATCAGGCGTTCAGGAACAAGGCTCGTGTCCTCCGGGTCTACATCCTGGAACCTAAAGCGACGATTGAGCAAATTGTCTGCGTTGAGAGACAGCAGGCCGCGGCGATTCGGCAATCGGTACCCGACAAACGCGTCGAGCAGCCAGAAGCGGTCGGCGCCCGGCTCGAGCGTATCCGGTACGGGCGTGCGCATGACAAATGTGCCGTGGTCTCTAATGTGAGAAGTTCTAAAGCCGAGCATCAAACCTGTCGGGGAAAAGTAGCGCAGCTCGATAGGTAGACGTTCTATCGTGAGATCCGAGTAGTTGAAGAGGGGTATGCCGTTCGGCGGCAGCGTGCTCGAATAGCGCGCGTGCTCGAGCTTTGCGCTGAACCCGAGTCTATCGTTCGGTGTCCAGTAGACGTAAGCCTGCTGCGTCCGCTGCCGCAGCGCGACATCATGGAATTCTGGGGTTTCGCCCGGGTAGAAAATCTTCGTGCCGGAATCGCGATGTGAGGCTTCCCATCCGGCGAACAAGCGCTTTGAAAGCGTGTGGTCGACCGCGAGTCCGCGGATGGTGGAGTGGTCAGCGACTCCGCCGACCAGCAATTGACTGAACCCGGCAACTTCGACGGGTTCGAGTCGTGGTTGCGGATTCGACCGCGAGGTCGTTAGCGAGCCGGACAGCGAGCGGAACGCGGCTGCGCGTACAGTGGTGCGGCCCGTCGGCCGCCAGGTGATGCCGAGTTTCGGGTTTGTAGCGCGCCTCGTCAGTAACTCCTGGCTAATGCGGTCCCATGAGGCGCCGCCGGTGATCGTCAGTGAGGACACAGGGTCGACGAGCACGTAACCGTATATGTCCGTTTGCGTGAAGTTGTCCGTCGCGGTAGACACCGTCGGAGGGTCGCCCGGCGGTGCGAGCCGCGTTTCGGCAGACTCGTCGCGGCTGGCGTGCGCGAGCCCGGTCTGCAAACGAACGGCTCCGGCCGCGTGAATCAACTGCAGGTCCAGGCTGGACGTGGTTGTGTGGTCGAAGAGCGCAAACATGTCGCCAGCAGAGAGATTCGCGTCGGCACGTTCATAGATGGCGGAGGCCAGGAGGGTATCGCGGGTGGTGAGGTTGTGTCGGGCGCCGAAGCGCAGAGAGTCCGAGTCTTCGTTGAGACGGCCTACGGGATCGTACGCGCTGGAGTCGAAGCTCAGCGCAAGGTCGCCTTGGGTGTTGCGTGCCGACCGGAGCTCCACTTGTAAATTTGTGTCGACGGCTGGGCGATACTGCACGAATGCGTTCGCGATGCGTTGGTCGCGGTCGTTGTTGGTCCGGAAGCCATCCGACTCGAAGCGGTATTGACCGAAACCGTAGGAAAGTTGGTCATGCAGCCCCGCAACCCCCACTTCCGTCCCCGACGTGCCGTTGCCGCCGGCGCTACCGGACATTTGCACCCGTAGCCCGTTTTGCGTGACCGGTGAACCGAACTCGTTGAACGATGCGAGTCCAGGTCCGAGATGGGCGGCGAGGTACGTGCCCGGCTGGCCAAGCTGCGCAGGGATCGGAGTCAGATTTGCGGGTTGCAGCAGCTGCGCGCGGAGCAGTTCGCTGACGCGCGCGATCTCTTGCCGCGGCTCGCGCGAGTAGGCGTCCGCAAGTCGCCGATGTCCGACGTAATCGCTGGGGTCATCTTCCACTGCCTGCAGAGCGCCGGCGAGTGCGAGACGGTCGAACCCCAGCTCCGCATCGACACGAGCCACGCCCGCGCTCCGCGTTGCGAGATCGGAATCCATCGGTAGCCGGGATCGCAGCGGTACGCGGTTGCCGTTCTTGTCGTTGGCCGTTTGCAGGTCTTGCAACGCTTCTACGGGCCGATTTGCACGGAGCTTTTGCAGGGCCGCGTATAGCCACGGCGTTGGGTCGAGGGGGTCGAATCGTTTCGCGAGATCAAGCTGGCTGCCGGGTAACTTCTTGCGCTTCTCGGCTTCGTAGACCTTGGCCATGTAGCTGCGTGCGAGTGAGTTGGTCGGATCGAGCGCAACGGCCAGTTCGATTTGCTGGCGCCCGGTGATCATGTCGCCGCTCTGAATCAAAGCGAGCCCCCGACCCAGGTGCGGCAATGGCGCGGAGGGTTCGAGCTGCACCGCGCGCTCGAACGCGCCGCGAGCTCCCGCCGAATGGAGCTGAGAGAGGTAGGCAAACCCGAGCACCGTGACTGGCTCCGCGCGCTGGGGGGCGAGGCGGGCGGCGCGCGTTGCAAGGTCGATGCTGGCGCTGATATCGCCATTCGCTAACGCGAGCGTAGCCATGCGGCTCAGAGCCAACGCATTGTCGGGCTCTATTGCGACCGCTTGACGCGCGCTCGTACTCGAACCGTCGAGGTCGCCTACGCCTTCCTGCGCATATGAGAGCGAGAGCCAAGCTTCGGCGGATGCGTTCGGAGCAGTCGTTGCAGCCATCGCGAGACGGATCGCGGTCTCGTGGCTTGCGCGTGCAGACGCGATTATCGCCTGTAGGGCCAAGGCCATCGGTTGTGCAGGCAGAACCTTTAGCGCAGCTTCGAGGTCAGCGGCGGCGGCGTCCACGCGGGCCGTTTCCAAGCGAGCGGCGGCACGTTTCGCGAGGAACTCGGCGTTGGCACTCGGCGGAGCTGGTTCGTCAGCGTCCGGGAGTGATCGATCGACGATGCGCGGGTAGTGGCCGGTCCAGCGCATGAGCTCGATCGGTTCTCTCAGGGGTTCGGCGGTGGGCGGCCGACCCGCGCGAGCGACGGCGATCTGCCCGCTCGGTACGCCCAAGTTGCCGCCGGCCGTGGTCATGGCCACCTTGCCCTCGAGCACTAACACTTCGGTTTGTGACTCGCGCTCGTTGACGCGAATATCGAATTCCGTGCCCTCGAGACCCGCGTTCGCGTAGGGCGTGGTGAACTTCAGCGAACGGGGGTCGCGACTGATGACATGGATCACGCCGCGCAGCAGGTCGATCAGCCAGCCGCGAGTCGGTTCCGCCCCGTTGAGGGTAATGGTGGTGTTTTCGTCTAGACGTAGTGTCGTGTGATCCGGCAACGTCAATGTGGCGCGGCCCGAAGCTTTTACGCTGATGGCGTCGCCGTAGCATAGCGACGCTCCGCTGACTGCACTGCGCCAGATCGAATCGCCGTCGCGTTTGACGTCGACGACCCCCTCGACCGTAGTCAGTTCTGCGTGCCAGTCGGAACAGGCTGTGGCAGCGCGGGCTGCCGGTGTGGCCAATAGAAGCAGGGCCAACGCCAACGTCGCGAAAGAAACGCCGCACGCGCCGATCGGCGCAATTGCGACCCGGAGCGCGGCGTACTGCGTGAGCGAGCGAGCCATCGGCGACCCTGTGTGCGCGGCTGCTCTGCAGCGGGGCTCAAGGGCCCGAAGATTCGCGCTATATTTCTTTGGCTAGTCTATCAACCAGTCTATGTGGGAGGGCTTGGGTGTCAAGCGTGGTGCGGGGGTTGGCCGATTTAAGGATGGCGCCGACGGCGTGACGCTGGAGAGTTCGGGACGCCGCTGGAACAGGTTCTGGCGCGGGCGGCTCAGCCGCGCCGCAGGGGTCGGCTTGGGCCTCGGGATTGTGGGCTTGTTGGTGTCGCTGATCCCCGGCGTGCTGGAACTTGACGAGAGTGTTGGCCTCGGCGCGCTGTTCTCCTTGCGTGGGGCCATTTCCCCGCCGGCCGATGTCGTGGTGGTCAGCATCTCGCAAGATTCGGCGGCGGGTGTGGGTCAGACGAAAGACCTCGACAAATGGCCGCGCAGGCTGCACGCGAAACTCATCGACCGGTTGGCTTCCGCGGGTGCCGCCGCCATCGCGTTCGACGTGTTGTTCGAGGAGTCACGCGACGCCGAGGACGACCGTTTGCTTGCGCAAGCGATTGCCGATGCGGGCAACGTGCTGCTCCTCGAACGGGTGAAGAACGAACCCAGCGACGTAGGTGTTCGTGAGCGTCGTGTATTGCCGTTGCGGAATTTCAAAGCTGCCGCCCTGGGCTCGGCGCCGTTCATCTTGCCCAAGGTGCCGATACGAGTCGGACAGTTCTGGACCTTCGGCCGCGCCGCAGCCGACTGGCCTTCGTTGCCCGTGGTGGCTCTGCAAGCGTACTTGATCCACTCGTACGCACCGTTCGTCACCGAGCTCGAGCGCGCGAAGCCCGGCGTCTCCGCAGGCTGGCCTCGCACCGATGTCGAGGTCGCTGCGGCCGGCAATCTCGAGTCACTCGTAGAGAATATAAGGAGAGCATTTCAAGGCGATCCCGACCTCGCCGCTCGCGTGAGCAGTGCCCTGGATCGTGTACCGCGGCAAAACGCTGCGCTGCTGCGCGTGTTACTCGATGTCTATTCGGGCGAGGACAGTCGTTACCTCAACTACTACGGTCCCGCGCGAACGGTGCGGACGATCCCGTATGACGAAGTCGAGAACGGTGTAGGCGATCTCGATGTGGTTGGAAAAATGGTGTTCGTCGGCTTCTCGGAAACGCGACAACCCGATCAGAAGGACGACTTCTTCTCGGTCTTCTCGCAGCGGACGGGGGTGAACTTGAGCGGCGTCGAAGTGGGCGCGACGGCGTTTGCCAACCTGGTCGACTCGCGATCGCTGCTGGCGTTACCGATGCCGCTACACTTGTTGCTGGTGCTGCTGCTTGGCTTAGCATTCGGCGTTGCGTTCTGGCCGCTGCGCAGCGGCGGGGCATTGCTCGGCGCGCTGCTCGTCATAGGCGCGTACGCCAGCTTCGCATATTGGCAGTTCGTCACGTATTCGCTCTGGTGGCCAGTAGCAGTGCCCCTGCTTGGGCAGTTGCCCGCAGCGGTGGCACTCGTGCTTTGGCGAAACTATCGCGACCTTGCTCGGCAGCGGCAAAGAGTTCGCACGGCACTCGGTTACTACGTGCCGACTGCTGTTGCAAACCGGCTCGCTGAGCAGAGCACCGCGATGGAATCGAGCCGCCAATTGCTCCACGGCACATGTCTCGTCACTGACGCCGAGCAATACACTGCGCTCGCCGAGAGGCTCAAGCCGGATCCGCTCGCTGCACTAATGAATGACTACTACCGCGTGCTGTTTCGGATCGTTGAAGAGCACGGCGGCGAAATTTCCGATACGGCCGGAGACTCGATGGTGGCTGTATGGGCCACGGCTGAACCGGCGCCGAAAGTGCAAGCGCGTGCGCTGGGCGCATCGGTTGCACTCATCGAAGCCGTGGAAACGTTCAATCAGCAGCGACCGAACACGCAGCTGCCGACTCGAATCGGGCTCGAATCCGGCGAACTCGTGATCGGCAACATCGGCTCAGAGCAGCGCTACGAGTACCGTGCCATCGGCGACATCGTGAACACCGCAGCGCGCATTCAAGGACTGAACAGCATCCTGGGTACGCGAGTGCTCGTCTCGAGCACCACGCTGGCTGGATTGACGGGTTCGTCGACTCGGGACGTGGGCACGTTCCTATTGCGCGGCAAACGTCTACCGGTGAGCGTTCATGAGCCGCTTGCTACGGCACGCATGGCGTTTGACTCGTCGACACTTGGACTATTCGCCGCCGCGCTTGCAGCCTTTCGTGCTGGTCGATGGGCAGAGGCGCACAAGTTATTCGTGTCGATCGATCTAGACGACGGACCGACACTTTTTTACACCGCGCTCGCCGCGCAATACCTGCGCGAACCGCCGGCGGTGTGGACTGGTGCAGTCGTCATCACGGTCAAGTGAGACGCTTCACGTCATACGAGCTTTCAGCGACGGGCGAGACTTGATCTTCGCCAAGAAGGTTTGGTGTCTCGCTGAGCGCGGTACGTTCTGCTCCAGATACGCAATAACATCGTCGAGTGCCGCGACGCATTCGCTCTTAGTACTCGGATCGCGCGCCAGTAAATCGCGCAGCATTCGCTGCGACTCGTCGCGGACGTCGATAGGAACGAGCGTAAGCAGGTCGACCATCTTCAAGATTTTGTCCTGGTCCTCGCGCGGTAATCGTTCCACCTTGTGGACGACGCGCAGCACTTCATCCGAAACGTCCATAGCGCCCCCTCTTCATTCCTTGGCCGCTGGAGAATCTATGTAGCACATCGACAGAATGTGATCTGTCAGGTGGATGACACTTCACGTGAAATAGTTCTAGTTGTGTCCGTTCGTTGACAGAACTTTGAATAATTTGGTGCGAGTCTGCGTTCGCGGTGCGATGTGCATCGCGTCAACGGAGACATTTCAATGAATGCGTTTCGCCGCTCGCTTACTGTGGTTGCCTTGCTTGCGTCGGTTGCTGGCTTCCAAGCCGCTGCTGTGAGTGCGACGTCCGCCGCGACGCTGTCGCCGCCGACACGTAGCGTGACCGGGTGCTGCTACGTGTTTTTTGCCGGACACTGGATTTGCGTGCCGTGCTGAGCGGCCGCATCACGCCCTGCGGTTAGCTCTCGGCGAACTCGTTGATTGCGCGGCGCAACGCTTCCGCGTTGCGGATCACGATCTGCGAGCGGCCGAGGTCGACCCAGCCGCGTCGCCGCCACGCGCTCAGGTGGTGATTCACGACTTGGCGCGTGAGGCCGAGAAAACGGGCCAGCTCAGCCTGCGAGATTCGCAGCTCGAGTTGGCCGATTCCGGTTGCGCGGCCGTGCAGTGATGCGAGGATCAGCAAGCGCTTCGCGAGACGCGCCGGGCCTCCGAGAAACGCGGATTCTTCGACGAGTTCGCTCGTCCAGCGCAGCCGCTCGCAGAGTAGCTTGAGCAGGTGAATGGCGAGCGGCGGCTCGGCGTTGAGCAGCTGCAGAAAATCGCTGCGGCTGATGATAATCAGTGTGCTGCGTTCCGTTGCGCGTGCGCCGGCCGTCCGCGGCAACCCGTCCATGACGGCGATCTCGCCGAATGTGTCGCCGGGCTCCATTATGTTCAGAAACACTTCGCGTCCGCGCGCGGCGGTTGCGCTGATGCGAATTCGGCCAGACGCCACGCCGTAGAGTGCGTCGCCGGGGTCGCCCTGAGAAAAGATCACCGCGCCTTTGGCGTAGGTACGGCGTGTCGCCAACGCGGCGAGACGTTGTAACGACACTTCGGTGAGGCCGCGAAAGAGGTAGTTGCGCTTCAGCAGCGTCTGAGTCGCCAAGCTGCCAGCGAGCAACGTTTCAGAAGGAGACTCGTCCTCGCGATCGACGACTGGCGACATTGGGGCTCCTGGCACGCGCTCGCGGCGCCGGGGCCGTTTGCGGACGGCAGCCAGTATGGTCGGGCCCGCGCCGAATGCAAGACGCTCGCGGCGTCGACTACGGCTTCGCTTTCGAACGCTGAACTATCTTCACATTGCCCTACACTGGCGCGTGGTTACCGGGAGATTCGTCTTGAGCCGAATTCCGTGGAGCTTGAGCGCTCGCCTGTTGGCGCGCGACTGGCGTTCCGGCGAAGTACTTGTCTTGCTCGCGGCGATGGTGGTGGCGGTCGGCGCGATGAGCGCGGTGACGTTTTTCACGGACCGTGTCCGTGCCGCCGTTTCGCAGCAGGCCGGCGAGGCCCTCGCTGCTGATCTCCGGATCGAGTCGAACAACGATCTGCCGGACGGCGTGCGTGTCGCCGCCGAAAGACACGGGCTCGCCATGGCAAGCGTCGTGAGTCTGCGCAGCGTCGTGGTGGCCGGCCAGACGACTTCGCTCGCCGATGTTCGTGGAGTGACGCCGGCGTATCCGCTGCGCGGCGAGGTGCGTGTGGCGGACCGGCTCGGCGGAGTGCCTCACGCGGCGGCCGGCGCTCCGCGCAGCGGAGAAGTGTGGGCCGAACCAAGTCTGCTGGCACGTCTCGGTGTCGCCGTCGGCGAAGAGCTCGAGGTGGGCACGCTGCGGCTACGCGTCACGCGCACGTTGGAATTTCGTCCGGACGAGGGTTGGCGTTTCACGGAGATCGCGCCGACCGCGCTGCTATCGCTGGACGACGTGCTCGCGTCGGAGTTGCTTGCGCCGGGCAGCATCTCGCGCCGGGCGGCGCTATACGCCGGCGACAGTGCACAGCTCGCGGCGTTTCGCGCAGAGATTGCGCCATTGCTGCGGCCGCAAGACAGAATCGAGGACTACCGCGACGGGCGGCCGGAGGTGCGTGCAGCGATCGGCAATGCCGAGCGGTTCCTCGAGCTTGCGGCGCTCGTCAGCGTCTTGCTTGGTGGTGTAGCGGTTGCGATGGCGGCGCGGCGGTTCGTGGCGCGGCGCCTCGACGCCGTTGCCCTGATGAAATGTCTTGGGCTGCGACACCGTGAGGTGCTGGCATTGCACCTCGTGCAATTGTTGTTGCTCGTCGCAATCGCCGCGGTAGTGGGCAGCTTGGTCGGATATCTCGCGCAGTTTGGTCTGACGGCTCTGCTCGCTGATTTGATCGAGGCAGAGCTGCCGGCGCCAGGTCTCAAGGGTGTGGCGCTCGGCCCGCTAACGGCGGTCGCCGTTGCCATCGGCTGCGCGTTACCACCGTTGCTACAGCTCGGCGGAGTGCCGCCGGCGCGCGTGCTGCGCAACGACGTAGCGCCACCGCAATTGCGGTACACAACGATCTACGGAGTGGCCGCAGCCGCCGTGACGGGGCTGCTGTACGTGCTGTTCGGCGACGCGAAGCTCATTGTCTATTTGCTCGGCGGCACCATCGCGACATTTTTCGTTCTGTACTTCGCCGGGCGCCTGCTCGTGCTGCTGCTGCAGCGCGTGCGCGGCGGTGTGGGTGTCGCGTGGCGGTACGGCATCGCAAACGTTGCGCGCCGTGGGCGCGAGAGCAGCGTGCAAGTCGTCGCGTTCGGCATCGGCCTCATGGTGCTGCTGCTGCTTACGTCTGTACGGACCGAGCTCATGTCCGCCTGGCAGGCCACCTTGCCGCCGGATGCGCCGAATCATTTTCTGTTCAACATTCAGCCGCTGCAGCGCGAAGCCGTCGGCGCCGCACTCGTCGCGGCCGGTGTCGAGTCGCCGCAGTTCACGCCGCTCGTGCGTGCGCGGATCAGCGTGGTCAACGGCACGCCGGCGTCCGAGTTTCCGGCGCCGACGGAGCGTGGCCGGCGTGAGCTCACCGACGAGCTCAATCTAAGTTGGTCGGCCGAGCTGCCCGGCGCAAACGAAGTCGTTTCGGGTAAGTGGTGGGGCGATACTGCCGAGCCGGAGCTTTCGCTCGAGGAGGACTTGCGCGCGGCGATCGGACTCAAGCTCGGCGACGAGGTCACGTTCGAGATCGGCGGCGAGAGTCTCACGGTTCGACTCACGAACACTCGGCTCGTGCACTGGGACTCTTTCAGGCCAAACTTTTTTCTGGTCTTGAGCCCAGGTGCGATCGAGCACTACGCGCAGACTTACATTACGAGCTTGCACGTCGGTCCGGAGCAGCGAAGCCTGACGATCGATTTGATTCGGCAATTTCCCAGCGTGTCGGTCATCGACGTGGGCGCCGTCATCGAACAGGTACGCAGCTCCATGGACCGCGCCGCGCTCGCCGTTCAATACGTGTTCCTGTTTACGTTGGCGGCCGGAGTCATGGTGCTGCTCGCCGCGATCCAGTCCACGCGCGACGAACGCATGTTCGAGAGCGCGGTGCTACGGACACTGGGCGCACGACGCAGCGTCGTGTTGCAGGGCGTAGCGGCGGAGTTCACTGCGCTCGGGTTGCTCGCCGGGACATTGGCGGCCGTCGGCGCCTCCAGCATCGGCTACCTCGTCGCGACGCGGCTGTTCAACCTTAGTTACGCACCTGGGTTGACGCTGTGGCTCGGCGGGCTCTTGGCCGGCGCGGCCGTCGTTGGTATCAGCGGCACGCTTGCCGTGCGCTCTGTCGTCAATCACTCGCCGGCGGCGACTCTACGCGGCGCGTGAGTCGGCCAGTGAGTCGGCCGGGCGGGTACGGGTTGCTGCGTGCCAGGGTTATGATGCTTGACGTATTCCATCCGGAGCTTCGTCGATGATCGAGTTGTTCACCGCAGCCACGCCGAACGGCTGGAAAGCCTCCATCACGCTCGAGGAGCTTGGGCTTCCTTATAAGGTTCGGACCCTCAGTTTCGATAAGCGCGAACAGAAGGAGTCGTGGTTCCTGCAGATCAACCCGAACGGCCGAATTCCGGCGATCGTCGACCATGACAACGGCGGCTTTGCGGTCTTCGAGTCGGGCGCGCTCATGCTTTATCTCGCCGAGAAAGCCGGCAAGCTGCTGCCGAGCGACGTCAAAGGCCGCTCGCGCGTCATTCAATGGCTGATGTTCCAGATGGGAGGCATCGGNNGTGTTCTACCGTTACGCGCCGGAGCGCATTCCCTACGCCATCGATCGCTACCAGCGCGAGGTGCGTAGGCTGTTCGAGGTGTTGAATACGCAGCTTGCGGACCATGAATACTTGGCCGGCGACTATTCGATCGCGGACATCGCGAACTGGTCGTGGGTATTCGGGTACAAATGGTCGGGAGTCAGCATTGATGGGCTCGATCACCTGCGTCGCTGGATGGAGGTCATCGGGGCGCGGCCGGCCGTGAAGCGCGGCAAAGACGTTCCGACGCCCACGGATATGGACGAGATGATCCGCAAAGCCGACGAGGCCAAAGCAAAAGTTCAGGGGATGCTGGTCTAACGCCGCCAGCTCGCAAATCGCGGCTTGCGGGGCCCGGAGCCTGGTTCTACACTCGGTCGAGCTCCGTCGCGCCGGCAANNTCGGCAGCGGTTGCTGCGTTCTTGCGCCGGCCGGCGCGCTTATTGATCGGCGGCGAGTGGGTGCAGTCGGAATCGAGCGTCCGAATTCCAGTGCTCGATCCCGCCACCGGCGCCGAAGTCGCGTCGATTGCAGACGCGAATCGCGCCGACGTCGACAAGGCCGTGGCTGCTGCGCGCGAGGCTTTCGAACGCGGCGCGTGGGCCAAGATGGTGCCTGCCGAGCGTGAAGCTCTGATCTGGCGGCTCGCCGATCTCATTGACAAGCATGCGGACGAGCTGGCGGAGCTCGAGAGCATCGACAACGGCAAGACGAAGAAAATGGCCGGCATCGTCGACGTGCCCGGTGCCCGCAACCATTTCCGTTATATGGCGGGTTGGGCCACGAAGATCGAAGGCTCCACGATCGACATCTCTGTCGGCGCTCCGGCAGGCGGGCGGGTGAATGCGTTCACGCGCCGGGAGCCTATCGGGGTCGTCGCCCAGATCATTCCGTGGAACTTCCCGCTCGTGATGGCCGCGTGGAAGCTCGGTCCCGCGCTTGCGGCCGGTTGCACTTGCGTGCTGAAGCCGGCCGAGCAGACGCCGCTCACTGCGCTGCGGCTCGGCGAGCTGATCATGGAGGCCGGGTTCCCGGCCGGCGTGGTGAACATTCTCACGGGCTACGGCGAGACCGTTGGCGCCGCGCTCGTCACGCATCCCGGGGTCGACAAGATCGCGTTCACCGGCTCGACGTTGGTGGGCAAGATGATCAACAAGGCGGCCACCGATTCGTTGAAGCGCGTGTCACTCGAGCTTGGGGGTAAATCGCCCGTGGTGGTGCTGCCCGATGCGGATCTCGACACCGTCATCCGGGGCGCGGCGGGCGCCATTTTCTTCAACGCCGGCCAAGTGTGTGCGGCAGGCTCGCGGCTCTACGTGCACCGCAAACTGTTCGACCGCGTGGTCGAGGGTGTCGGCGCGGCTGCGCAGTCGATCCGTCTCGGCCCCGGACTAGATCCAGGCACTCAGATGGGGCCGCTGGTGTCGCGTGAGCAGCAGGAACGCGTCATGGGCTATATCCAATCCGGCCGTAGCGAAGGCGCCTCGATCGTGGCCGGCGGCGAAGCACCGTCGCACCCGGGGTACTACGTGCAACCGACGGTGATTGCCGACGTCAAAGGTTCGATGCGCGTGGTCCAGGAAGAAATCTTCGGGCCGGTCGTGGTCGCGCAGCGGTTCGATGATCTCGATGAGGTTGCGCGCCTTGCGAACGATACACCGTATGGCTTGAGCGCAAGCATCTGGTCGAATGATTTGACCGCCGTGCATCGCCTCGTGCCAAAGATCAAGGCGGGCACGGTATGGGTTAACACGCACGGGCCCGTCGACGCGAACATGCCGTTCGGCGGGTTCAAGCAGTCCGGGCTTGGTCGCGAGCACGGGCGAGTGGGCATTGAGATGTACACGGAATTGAAGTCCGTCTGCATGTTCGTTTGATGGAGTACTGGGGGATTTAATGAGCTCTGCTTTCGAAAAGGACGTCAAAGAAGCTGCCCGCCGTCGAGAGAGTGAACGGCGCGCGACGACGGCACCGACTCGCGGCGTTGCGAGCCTGGTGCGGTCGCTCACCGAAGGTACGGCCCGGCCGAAGGCGAAGGAGCAGGAAGTGCTCGACGTCGCCACGGCCTATTTCCTCGAGCACGGCTACCAAGGCGCGAGCATCAACGCGATGGCCCGTAGCTCAGGTATCTCCAAAGAATCGATCTACCGCTACTTCAGCAGCAAGAAGCAGTTGTTCGAAGCCGTCATCGGCCGCGAGCTCGTCGAGTATCGCCGCGCGCTCGAGCATCTTGATTCGATCCTGAAGTCGCTCGAGCTGCGCGCGGCGTTGATCATGGTCGTCGAGACCACGCTTGCGTTGATCACGACCGACCGCACGCTCGCGTTGAGGCGGTTGATCTTCGATGAAGCCACGCGCTCGCCGGACGTCGGCCAGCATTACTACAAGATCGGTCCGGGCAGGGCCTATGGCGTGCTGCAAAAAGTATTCGAGACGCACGAGTACGAGAGCGACTTCGATCTGCATAAGCTGAGCGAGCATTTCGTCGCGCTGATGTCTTGGAAGATGACCCTCGAGCGGCAGTGCGCTGTGCGCGCGGAGCCGACGGTAGAAGAGATCTCGGCGCATGCCGCCGTGTTCGTAGACGACTTCATGAAGGCGTTCTTGAAGTCCCGGTAAGCGCAGTGTTCTGGAAGCGACGCCAAGTCTTGGGTTCAGCGCTGGCGCTTGGCGCGCTGGCCATGGTACCCGCAGCTTTCTCGCAGACTCGTAGACGCGGAATGTCGCCAACGAACTTCGTGATTCGCAACGCCTACGTCCTGACGATGGACGCCGAGCTCGGCGACGTGCAGGGCGGCGACGTGCACGTGAAAGACGGCGCGATCATGGCCGTGGGTAAGGGTGTCTCGGCGCCAGGCGCGGACGTTATCGACGGCGCTGGCATGCTCGTCCTGCCAGGACTGATCGAAACCCACTGGCACATGTGGAGCACCATCCTGCGCAGCCTGTCTGGCGACAAGCCGGAGCACGGCTATTTTCCCACGTCGCGCATGGTTGGCAGCTTCTATACACCCGAGGACATGTATGCGGCCGCGCGTCTGTCGGCGGCGGAGGCCGTGAATGGCGGTATCACGTTCGTGCACGACTGGTGTCACAACGTGCGTTCACCCGCGTTCGCTGAAGCCGACCTGCGCGCGCTGACAGAAGCAGGTATCCGCGCGCGTTTCTCGTACGGTTCGCCGACCGGCGCCAGTAACGATGCCACGATCGACCTGGACGATCTGACGCGGCTCAGCAAGCGCTGGAGTGAGTTTTCCAACGGCGGGTTGCTGACGCTTGGCCTCGCGTGGCGAGGGGCGGCGAGCGCGTCGACTTTGCGCGACTACGAAGTCGCGAAGAGCCTCGGCCTGCCGATCTCCGTGCATGCAAACAATTTCAAGAACACGGCTGGCGGCATCGCAGATCTCGCGGCACGCGGGTTGTTGCATCCAGGCATGCAGATCATCCACGCCGTATGGTCGAGCCCGGACGAAATCAAGGCGCTTGCGGCGAACCACTGCTGCGTCAGCATGTCGCCGTTCACCGAGCTGCGGATCGGTTTCGGCATGCCGCTCGCGGCGGATATGCTCGCCGCCGGCATCCCCGTCGGCCTCTCCGTCGATACGGTCGCGCTGTCCGGCGACGCCAATCTGTTCGGAATCATGAAAGCCATTCAGAACGTCGAAAATGGCCGCGCGCTGGATGAATTCAGGATGCCTGCGCGGCGCGTGCTCGAGATTGCGACGATTGGTGGCGCACGTTCGATGGGTCTCGGTGACAAGATGGGCTCGCTCGTGCCTGGCAAGCGCGCCGACCTGATCATGATCGACACGCGTGCGGTGAACTTGGCGGTAGTCACGGAGCCGGCGCATCTGATCGTCGAGGCTGCGCAGCCCGCGAATGTCGACACCGTTATCGTCGACGGCAAGTTCCTGAAACGCGGCGGGCGGCTCACGCACGTAGACACCACTGCCATCGTGGACGCGGCACGTAAGTCGTATGCCGGCGTGCGGCAGCGCTCCGGCTGGAACTGGCCCGCCTAACTACGGCTAGCGCAACACTGCGCGCAGTTGCGCGACGAGCCAGTCGAGCTCCGCGCGCGTTGCCACCAGCGGCGGCGCGAGCCGAATGACCTGCTCGTGAGTGTCTTTTGCCAGCACGCCGCGGCGCGCGAGCTCTTCACAATATTGTCGCGCCGAACCGTGTGATTGGCGGATCTCGATTCCGATCAGCAAGCCGCGACCCCGAATGTCGGCGATGCATACGGAGCCTAAATCGCGCGCGGCCGCAAGCAGATGTTCTCCGAGTTCGGCCGCGCGCGCAGCAAGGTTCTCATCCACGAGTACTGCGAGCGCCGCGCGCCCGACAGCCGCAGCGAGTGGATTGCCGCCGAACGTGCTGCCGTGATCGCCGGGCTGGAACAATGTCAGCAGCGCGCGGCTCGCGAGCACGGCCGATATCGGATACACGCCGCCGCCGAGGGCCTTGCCGACGACGAGCACGTCGGGCTCCGCTCCGGGGTCGTGCTCGTGCGCGAACATCGCGCCCGTGCGGCCGAAACCCGTCTGTATCTCGTCTAGTATGAACAACACGCCGTGCTCGCGGCACAGCGCGCGAGCCGCGGCCAGGTACCCTGCCGGCGGCATGATGATGCCGGCTTCTGCCTGGATCGGCTCAATGAGGAAGGCGACAGTATTCGGCGTCAGAGCCGCCCGCAGCGCTTCGAGGTCGCCGAAATCGACGAGCGAAAAGCCGGGCGCGTAGGGGCCAAAGTCATCGCGATACTGCGATTCCGACGAGAACCCGATCAACGTCGTCGTGCGGCCGTGGAAATTGTTGCGGCAGGCGACGATCTCGGCCCGATCGTGCGGCACGCCTTTGACGCGATAACCCCATCTGCGCGCGAGCTTGATCGCGGTTTCGACCGCTTCGGCGCCCGTGTTCATCGGCAGCGCCATCTGCATGTGCGTCACGCGGCAGAGATCGGCCAGGAATGGCCCCATCTGGTCGTTGTGCACCGCGCGCGATGTGAGTGTGAGCCGCGCCGCTTGCGCGACGAGTGCAGCCACTATCCGGGGATGCCGGTGGCCTTGATTCAACGACGAGTAGGCGCTGATGCAGTCGAGGTACTTGCGGCCGTCGATGTCCCAGAGCCACACGCCTTCGGCACGCTCCGCCACCACCGGCAGCGGCGAGTAATTCGGCGCGCTGACGCCTGCGGTCTGCGCGATGATGGTGTCGCTCTGGCTCACGAGTGCCGCTCGTTGTGGGTTGCAGATTGCCGCGGCCGAATGCTCGCGGCGGCAGCGTCGCGCGAGTGTCGCACGCGGGGTTGTCGATTGAAACCGCAGCGAGCGGTGAGCGGGTAGAATGCGGACCGGCGCCGCATGCTCGAGCGGCCGAGGTTCAAATGACCGTAGCCAATCCGAAAATGTGGTTGAAGCCAGGCCGCGAGAAATCGCTGCGGCGCCAGCACCCGTGGGTGTTCTCGGGAGCGATCGACCGCGTAGAGGGCGCTCCAACCACCGGCGCTACCGTCGAGGTGATCGCAAGCGGTGGCGACTTTCTCGCGCACGCTGCCTACTCGCCAACGTCGCAGATTCGGGCGCGCGTCTGGACGTTTCGCCCCGACGAGCGCATCGACGCAGCTTGGTTTCGCGCGCGGCTCGCGCGTGCGATCGAATCGCGCCGCAAGCTCGGCATGTTCGACGCCGGTAGCGCTTGCCGGCTCGTGTTCTCCGAATCCGACGGGCTACCGGGGCTCGTCGTCGATCGCTATGCCGACTATCTGGTTTGCCAGTTCCTCTCTGCCGGCGCGGAAGTCTGGCGTTCGGCGATCGTCGAGGGCTTGCAGGCGTTGTGTACGCCGCGCGGCATCCTCGAGCGCTCCGAAGGCGGGGCGCGGCACAAAGAAGGGCTGAAGTCCGAGCGTCGGTTGCTTCTAGGCGAGGCACCTCCTGCGGAGATCGAGATCGAGACGCACGGCGTGCGATATCTGGTCGACCTTGAGGGTGGCCAAAAAACCGGCGCCTATCTCGATCAGCAACGCAATCGCAAGCGCGTGGGGGCGTACGCGCCCGACGCTGAGGTGCTCGATGCGTTCGCGTACACAGGCGGCTTCGCGTTCGCATCTCTACATAGCGGCGCCAGCAGCGCGATGCTGATCGATTCTTCTGCGGAGGCGCTGCAGCTCGCGGAGCGTGACGCAGCACGCAACGGCTTTGCCGGGCGCTGTGCATTCGTGGAGGCGAATGTTTTCGACGAGCTGCGAGCGCTGAAGCAGGCGAGAAGGCAGTTCGACCTCGTAGTGCTAGATCCGCCGAAGTTCGTGCACTCGGCAGATCAGATCCCGCAGGGGAGTCGCGGCTACAAGGACATCAATATGCTCGGGCTTCAGCTCGTTCGCCCCGGCGGCGTACTCGCCACGTTCTCCTGCTCCGGGCACGTCGACGCCGCTCTGTTCCAGAAGATCGTCGCGGGGGCTGTGGTCGATTCCGGCCGCGCAGCGCAAATTCTCGAGCGCCTCTCACAGCCAGCCGACCATCCCGTCGCGACCGAATTCCCTGAGGCCGATTATCTAAAAGGCCTGATTCTGCGAGTGCACTGATGCGGATCGTCATGCGCCGATCTGAGGAGTACCGTGATGCAGCCTGATTCACTCGCGCCATGGCGTCACGAGCATGCGTTCGGGCAGAACGCGAAGCGCCCTGGTGAGCTCAGAACGCAGCTCGTGATCGCGATCACCGCGATCATGATGGTGGTAGAGATCGTAGCCGGCGTCTTGTTCGGCTCGATGGCGCTCCTCGCAGATGGTCTGCACATGGCTTCGCACGCCGCGGCACTCACCATCAATGCATTCGCCTACGTCTATGCGAGGCGGCACGCGCGTGATGCGGAGTACAGTTTCGGCACGGGCAAGGTCAACACGCTCGGTGGCTTCACGGGCGCCGTGCTGCTTGCGGGCTTCGCGCTTGTCATGGCCATCGAGAGCGTGCAACGGCTCGTGGTTCCGTTGCCGATTGCGTTCAATCAAGCCATCTTCGTGGCCGTAGTGGGGCTCGTCGTGAATGGCGTCTCCATGTTGATCCTTGGCCACGACCATGACCACGACCACGACCACGACCACGATCACGACCACGATCACGACGAGGATCACCACGGCCATGAGGGTGGGGCGCACGACCACAATCTCGCGTCGGCGTACCTGCATGTGCTGGCCGATGCTTTCACGTCGGTGCTCGCGATCGCCGCGCTACTCGCAGCGAAATACTTCGGCTATACCTGGATGGACCCGCTCATGGGCATCGTGGGCGCCCTTCTGGTCGCTCGCTGGTCGTTGGGGTTGCTGCGCGACACCAGCGCTGTGCTACTCGATCGAAGCGCGCGGCAAACGGCTCGAGACGAAATTCGTGCGAGCCTCGAGGCCGCGGACGGTTGTCGCGTGGTTGACCTTCACGTCTGGTGCATCGGTCTGAACCTGTACTCGGTTGTCGCGGTCGTGGTCGCGCCCGTTCCGCGCACGCCCGCCCACTACAAGGCGCTGTTGCCGACCGACTTGGGAATCGTGCACGCGACGGTCGAGGTTCACGCCGCCGATCACGCCGGATAGCCGTATACGAAAACAGATGCTCCTGTATGCTTAGAGCGTGAAATCCCGGCCGCTGCCAGAACGCAAACCAACGCCTACCAGTCCGCGTGTGGCTCGTCGGCGCGAGCGCATGCGCGCGTCGCTCCTCGCGGCCGGCGCCCGTCAGTTTGCGAGCAGGGGCATCGGCCCTGTGAGCGTCGAAGAGCTGATCGCTGAAGCCGATGTCTCGCGTGCCACCTTCTACGGACTGTTCTCGAGCAAATACAGTCTTCTAGAAGGCATACTTAATCCGGTCTTCGATATCGCGATCCGGTCGATTCGCGAGCTCTCGAGCCGCCCAACCGAAGATGCAGTCGACGGCCTGATCGATGTGTACTTGTCGCTCTGGGACACGCATCGCGACGGGCTTCTTTTGATTCCGCTGGTGGACCAAGAAACCTTCCGCCACTTCGAGCCCCAGCACCGTGCCCTGCACTCGGCGCTGCTGGAGCTTCTGGGCCGCGTCGAACGCAGCGAGCTGCTGCGCAACGGCAGCGCCCCATATTCGTTGAAGGTGATCGCGCGTACCGCGGTGCAGCTGCTGCGCGTGTATGACGGACACCCCGCCGCCGCGGCGTTGTTTCGCGACGCCATGCGGGGCCTTCTGTTGCGCGCGCACTGATGGCCGTGAAGTCCGAACGCGCGGTGTTGGGAGTGCTGTTCGCCGGTGTGCTGATGGCCGCGCTCGACATTTCGATCGTGGGTCCCGCACTGCCCGCGATTCGCGGTGCGTTCGACGTGAGCGGACGCGCGCTGCCTTGGGTCTTCAGCGTCTACGTTTTGTTTTACGTCGTCGGGACGCCGCTGCTGGCGAAGCGCTCCGACCGGCGCGGCCGCCGCGGCGTCTTCGTACAGAGCCTGGTCCTATTCGCGCTCGGCTCGTTAGTGGTCGCCGGCGCTCAGAGCTTCCCGATGCTGCTGCTCGGCCGCGCGGTGCAGGCTTTCGGCGCCGGCGGGTTGTTTCCTGTCGCTGCGGCTGTGATCGCCGACACAGTGCCCTTGGAACGACGAGGTCGTGTGCTTGGCCTCATCGGCGCGACGTTCGGTGTCGCATTCCTGCTGGGGCCTTTGCTCGGGGGATTGTTGCTTCCGTGGAGCTGGCGTTGGTTGTTCCTGATCAACGTGCCTATCGCGGGCGTGCTGATCGCGCTCGCGTTCCGCACATTGCCGCAGCTCGGCAAACCCGATTCACGAGAGTTCGACGGGCGTGGTGCCGCGCTGTTGTCTATCGCTCTAACCGCGGTTGTCATTGGAGTCGGTCAGATCGACACCGAGCACTGGGGCACGAGCCTTACGTCGCTCCGCGTGTGGCCGTGGCTGCTGCTCGCGGCGATCAGTGCACCGCTGCTCTGGGCGGTCGAGAAACGTGCCGTGGATCCCGTGCTGCCGCCGGCGCTGTTGCACTCACGTCAGCTGAAGCTCGTCGGCGCGATCGCGCTGGCCGCGGGTGCGGTGGAAGCCGGCATGGTGTTCCTGCCCGACGTCGCGGTTCTAGGGCTTGGCGTGGGCGCGGCAGCCGCCAGCTTCATGATGCTGCCGCTCGTGCTGACGCTCGCCGTCGGTGCGCCCCTTGCGGGGCAACTGCTCGACCGCATCGGCCCGCGTTCGGTCGTCCAGGGGGGCTTGTCGTTGACGGCTGCCGGCCTGGTCCTCCTGGCGCTCTTGCCCCTCGACCTCGTGAGTTTCTATGCCGCGTGCTCGATCATAGGATTCGGCCTGTCGGCATTGCTCGGTGCACCGTTGCGGTACATCACGCTGCAAGAGGCGGGCGATGAGCAGCGCGGCGCGGGGCAGGGCCTGTTGACGTTGTGCGTGAGCATCGGCCAGCTGATCGGGTCGGCACTGATCGGTGGCCTCGTCGGGTCGGCAGCGGACGCGCTCGGTGGTTACCGCCACGCGTTGCTCGTGGTTAGCGGGATCTGCGCGTTCGCGTTGATGCTGAGCCTCGCGCTGCGCGGTAGAGTGAGCTACCGGCAGGCCGCCGGCTGACGCGTCGTTCGCGGAGCTTGTGCCCTTGGAGCGAGAACTCATGCGTGATTGTTGGATAGCCCCATCGATTCTTTCCGCCAACTTCGCGAAGCTCGGCGAGGAAGTAGACGCGGTCGTAGCGGCCGGCGCCGATCTGATTCATTTCGACGTCATGGACAACCACTACGTGCCGAACCTCACGATCGGCCCGTTGGTCTGCGAAGCACTCCGTAAACACGGCGTGAAGGCGCCTATCGATGTGCATTTGATGGTCAAACCCGTCGACCGCATCATCCCGGACTTCGCCGCTGCAGGAGCGTCGTACATCAGTATCCACCCGGAAGCGACCGAACACGTCGATCGCTCGCTGCAGCTGATTCGCGAGCACGGTTGTCGCAGCGGCCTCGTGCTGAATCCAGCCACGTCGCTGAATTGGCTCGATCACGTGATCGACAAGGTTGATCTCGTGCTGTTGATGTCCGTCAACCCGGGGTTCGGCGGGCAGCAGTTCATCGACGCGACGCTACCCAAAATCCGGGCGGTACGCGAACGGATCGACCGAACGGGGCGGCCGATCCGTCTCGAAGTCGATGGCGGCATCAAAGTCGCAAATATCGGCAAGGTTGCGGCGGCCGGCGCCGACACATTCGTAGCAGGCTCCGCGATTTTCGGCGCGGGCGACTATCATGGGATCATCGCTGCGATGCGTCGCGAGATTGCCGCCCCCAGTTGAGCTGGGAGCCTTGTCTGCCAAGTACCTCCACTCGCTTCCGCGGGCCGTTCTGCTATGCTCGCGGCCGCCGAAAACCGCTGGGTTGCTCGGCTTTTGCGCTGAACCTCTAGAGGCCAATTCATGACCTGGACTGTGCACAAGTT
>PMCP01000099.1 GCA_003155415.1 Gammaproteobacteria bacterium
GCGCCGACAACCTGGCCGCCCGGCAGCATTCGCACCGGGCCGCCGCCGAACCCCGCGAACTGGTCCCAACGCTTCAGCTCTTTGCCGTTCATGTCGATCAGCACGGCGCCGGTTTCCGGCAGCACGAACACGGTGTAGCCGCTCCACGCGTTGGCGGGGTCGTAGATCGTGGTGCCGGTCGGATAGACACTTGGCGCCGCGTGCGCAACGGCGGCGGTGAGCAACGAGGCAAGCAGCGTGGCTCGTGTGTGACGCATCTCGGCTCTTTCCCCCGCGGTCGGCGCGTGCCAAGTCGGCGCGCTCTTCGGGGAAGAATAGTCCCGGCGAGACGCCCGTTCCAGCCGCGGTGGCGCGCCCCTGGCGTGCGGAATACAGTGACGGCCGAGCGGGTGAGCGGAGAAGAAAGATGTCGCGCAGTGCTCTGGTCTCGACCTGGGCAGCCGTGATGGTGCTCGTCGGCATGACCGCGAGCGCGCAGGAGGGCGGTCCAGGCCTCACGCGCCTGCTCGTGACGCAGGTGCGCGTGAAGCCGGCGAACATCGACACGTGGCGCACGCTCGAGCGCGAGCAGGTCGTGCCCGCGCTCAGGAAGGCCGGCGTGAAGCAGTACTCCGTGTGGGAGACGCTCGTTGGCGATCAAAATGAGCTCGTCGTCGTGCGGCTCCTGCCTTCGTTCGCCGAATTCAACGGGCCTGATCTGCTCGAGAAAGCGCTCGGCGCGCGCGCCGCCGGTGCGCTCAACGCACGCTTACGCGAGTGCATCGAGTCCTCGCACAGCCGTATCGAAAACAGCCGCGACGAGTTTTACCTCGATCCCGGCGCCGCGGGCACGTTGTTCGTGAGTCGTTACCGTGCGATGCCGGGGCGGGCTGGCGACTACATGAATTTCGTGCGCAACGAGATGATGCCGCTCGCGCGACGTGCGAAAGAGAACGGCACGTTCGCCGGCTGGTCCGTCACGACGTCCGTGCAGGGTGGGGAGCCGAACCTCATCACGCTCAACATGTTCTACAACGACTTCGCGCCACTCGATGGGCCGCCGCCGCTCGCGGCCACACTCGGGCCCGCGGGCGTGGCCGAGTTCCTACGCAAGGGTGCGGGCCTCATCAATCAGGTCGATCAGAGCGTGTTGAAGCGCGTTGCGGAACTGAGCTTCTGAAGCCGGCCGTGTCGCCGTGCGAATACCNNCGGCCCGGCACTCCGTTCGCGACGTTCACCGTCGCACAGAACGCGGATGTGCTTGCGCGCGGGGGCTTGGCGGTAGAGCCGACCTACACCTTCGGGCTCGAGCCGCGCATCGACGTGCTCGTCGTGCCTGGCGGCGTCGTGACGGCGGAGCTCGGCAAGCCCGAGGTCATCGAGTGGATCGCCGCGCGCGCGGCGGAGGCCGAGCTCGTCGTCTCCGTGTGCACGGGCGTGTTCCTGCTCGCAAAGGCCGGCCTGCTCGCGGGTAAGACGATCACCACGCACTGGGAAGACATTGACGATTTCCGGAAGAGCTTTCCCGGCATCGTGGTCGACGCGGAGTCGCGCTTCGTCGACGAGGGAAAGATCGTGACGTCGGCGGGCATCTCGGCCGGCATCGACATGAGCCTGCATCTCGTCGAGCGGCTCGAGGGCGAGCCGCTCGCGCGCCGCACGGCGCGGCAGATGGATTACCGCTGGCAGCGGGAGCCCTAGATACGCGAGCCCTCGGTCGATTCGACCGAGGGCTCCTCAACACGTCCTGTTTTCTTACTGAGCCTTGCCCTTGAACCGCCCGACGTACGCCGCCTTTGCGACGACCTTGCCCTGCATTGCGGCCAGCAGCTCGTCACGACCAGCCGTGTTGGGTAGATCGAGATTCGCATTCAGCGCGTAGATCTCGAACGTGTAGTGGTGNNAACGCGGCCCCGGAGGCGCGCCCGGGCCGAAGTAGGCGTTCGCGCCTGCAATGTTCTTTCCCTGTACCGCGCCCGCGGGCAGGCTGCCCTCGGGAATGCCATTCGCCGATGCCGGAATGTTCCACACGATCCAGTGCAGCACGTCGCCGGTGCCGTTGTTCAGGCCCACGTCGAGGTCATGGAAGATGATTGCGTAGCTGACGGCGGTCGCCGGCGCGTTCGAGAATTTGAAGCCGGGCTGCGTGCCGGTGCGGCCTGCGTATTTGTCCGGAACGATGCCGCCGTCTTCGAATGCAGTGCTCTCGACGACGAGCTGCGCGAGCGGGGGTCGGCCGCCGCCACCGGCCGGCTGGGCGAACGCAGAGCCGGCCGCGAGGCCGAGCACGAGCAGGATGGTTGAAAGGCGCACGATCTTGGTCGTCATTGTCATCTCCGCGAAGAACCTCAGGTGGCGGCAGTATGCCAAACGGTTCAGTGGGGGGCAGCTAGGCGTCGGTTCAGTTCCTGCAGGAGCGCGGCGACGAAGGCGTCAAGTCGCTCGGCATAGCGACCTTTTTTGATGTCAGATTCGTTCAACAAGAGTGTGGCCAGCGCCCGCTTGCCCGCGAGGTCGGCGAGTTCGGCCAGGACCTTCGGGCCGCCCGAGCCGCCCTGCGTGCAGAATGAGCCGACGCGTGCGAGCTTGCCCGCGTTCGCTTGCAGGTAACTCCGCATGGGTGACGCCATGTGGCTCGCCCAGACGGGCGTGCCGAGGATCACGAGGTCGTAGCTCTTCGCGTCTGCGGTTGCCGGCTCAATCGGCGGCAAGTGCTTGCCGAGCGCTTCGCGTGCGCAGCGGAAGTAGCCGAACGGACCGTGACGTTTGGTTTTCATATCACGAATCTCTTCGACGTCGGCGTCGCACCGCGCCGCAAGCTCCATCGCGACGCTACGTGTATGGCCCGTGCGGGAGTAGTACACGACCAATATCTTCGCCATCTCGCAATTCCTCTGCAGGCTCTCCACGTGAAGCTAGCCCGTTGGGGACCAAGGGCGCGATACGTAATACCTGCAACGCGAAGCGGCCAGAGATTCCTGCGTAAGCGCGCGCCGCCGCCGCGCGACTCACGGTTCACTGGCGTAGCAGATAGACTGGCCGCCCTATTGGAGGGTGGCCGCGATGTACGTCCCTCAGTATTTCGCCGAGAACGATGCGACGACGCTGGCCGCGTTCATCGACGCGCATTCGTTCGGCACGCTCGTCACGAGCGTCGACGGTGTGCCGTTCGCGAGCCACGTGCCGTTCCTGTATGACCGCGCTTCGGGCGTACTGCACTGCCACCTCGCGCGCGCGAATCCGCAGTGGCAGCACTTCGAGCGGCCTCACGAGGCGCTCGCGATCTTTGCGGGACCACACTCCTATATATCGCCCACGTGGTACACGGATGTAGGCGTGCCAACGTGGAACTACGCAGTAGCACACGTCTACGGCAGCGGCCGCGTCGTCGATGACGTGGATGCGACGGGGCGCCACGTCGAGGCGCTCGCCGCGAAGTTCGAACAGGGGCGCGCGGCGCCCTGGGTGCCGAACTACGATCGGCGTCGGCTCGCCGGCATCGTCGGTGTCGAGATTCGAGTGCGCGCGATTGAAGGCAAGTTCAAGCTGAGCCAGAACCGTTCTGCAGCCGATTGCGCGGGCGTCGTTACGCAACTGCGCGCGAGTGGCACCGACAACGACTCGGCGCTTGCCGCGTTGATGGTCGCAGCGCGTGCGTCCCCGCTGCGCGGCTGAGCTGCGCGCGCGTCGAACGGCCTAGTGCGCAAATTGCCGCGCCGTCGTCGAACAGCTACGCTCGTGCATCGAAAGGGCGACCGCTCGACACAACAGAGCGGAGCCGCGGGTTGTGGAGGGGGGGCGAATGCGTAACGAAATCTCGCGGCGAGACGTGCTCACCGTTGCGGGGGCTGCGAGCGGCCTCGCGCTCACCGGCGGCCTGCGCAGCGCCTGGGGGCAGGGCGCTACCCGCATCGAGCAACTCGCGCCCGAGCTCGCGAAGATCATCGACACCGCCGAGCCCATTCGAATGCTCGGCGACGGCTACGGCGGCGACATCGGCCCTGCCGAAGGGCCTTTGTGGATCACCGAAGGCGGCTACCTGCTATTCAACGACATCAATGCTGCGCGGCGCATGAAATACACGCCCGGCAAGGGTGTCAGCGTTGCGATGGAGAAGACCAACGAAGCGAACGGCCTCACGCGGGATCTGCAGGGGCGCATCGTGTCCTGTGAGCATCTGACTCGCCGCGTCACGCGCTACGAGCTGGACGGCAGCCTCACCGTGATCGCCAATAGTTTCGGCGGCAAGCGTCTGCTGCGCCCGAACGACGTGATCGTGAAATCCGATGGCGCCGTCTACTTCACCGACCCGGGCGGCAATGCGCTGCCCGAGCAGTGGGATCTGACGTTCGCAGGCGTGTATCGCGTATCCCCCGATCTCGGCACGTTATCTCTGATCTTGGACAACGTCGTGCGGCCGAACGGACTCGCGTTCTCGCCTGACGAAAGCGTCTTCTATCTCGCGGACACGCGTGCGCGCGTCTTGCGTGCGTACGACGTGCAGCCGAACGGTTCTGTAGCCAAGGAGACCGGTCGCGTGTTCGCCGACTTGAACGGCGCCGAGCCTGGTGTGCCGGACGGCCTCAAGGTCGACACGCTGGGCAACGTTTACTGCGGCGGCTCGGGCGGCTTGTGGATCATGGATTCGACCGGCAAGAAGCTCGGCCGCATCGTCCACGGTCACGCGGCCACGACGAACGTAGCGTTCGGCGGCAACGACTGGCGAACGTTGTACTTCACGACGCGCAGCTCGTTATTTTCCGTGAATCTCAAGGTTGCGGGGCTTCCGGTCCCGACGAAGAAGGGGGCTCCGCGTGCGTAGTGCAATGGTTACAGTGGCCTTGGCCGCCGTTGTNNCGGAGATCTACGTGCGCGAGCGCGTGAAGCCGGCAACGGTGTTGCGCGGCGGGCCGGCCGACGATCGCGTCGTGCTGTTCGTGCACGGCGCGGGCACGCCGGCCGAGGTCGCGTTCGACGTGCCCTACGGCGACTACAGCTGGATGGCGTATCTCGCATCGGCGGGCTTCGACGTGTTCTCGATGGATATGACGGGCTATGGACGCTCGACACGGCCGGCGATCATGAACGACTCGTGCAACCTCTCGCCGGAGCAGCAGAGCTCGCTCGGCCGCAAGCCATGCGCGGCGAAACACACGGCGCAGCTCACGACCATCGCGTCGGACTGGGACGACATCGACGCCGTCGTCGAGTACGTGCGCGCGCTACGCGGTGTGCCGCGCGTGAACCTCGTCGGCTGGTCGCTCGGCGGTCCGCGTGCGGGTGGTTACGCGTCGCGTAATCCTGCGAAGGTCGCGAGGCTCGTGCTGCTGGCGCCGGCGTACAACCGTGAATCGAGCCAGCAGCCGCCTGCGACAAATCCGGCGGCGGGCGTCAGTTTCAACGCGCAAGGGCACGCCGAGTTCACGGCCAACTGGAACCGGCATGTCGGCTGCCCGAAGCAGTACGAGCAGACGGTGGCGGACGCGGTGTGGGAGAGCATGCTTGCATCAGATCCCGTCGGCGCGAGCTGGGGGCAGGGTGTGCGCCGCGCACCGAACACCACCGTGTGGGGCTTCGGCAAACCGGCCGTCGACAACATGAAGACGCCCACGCTGATGGTGGCCGGCGCCCACGACAAGCAAGTGGCGCCCGAGCGCGTACGCGAATATTTCGCGGATCTCGGCGCCGCGGACAAGGTGATGATCGACTTGGCCTGCTCGTCGCACAACGCGATGTGGGAGGCCAACCACCTGCTGCTGTTCCGGGCCTCGCTCGAGTGGCTGACCAACGGCACTGTCGAAGGCATGAAGCAGGGCGTGGTGCGGCTCGGTTATTAAGTAACAGGCCGTTCTCGGCCTCTCGCTTGATGGCCCCCTTCGGCCTAGTATTTGGCTCTACTCAGCTACGGGGGCGAACATGCGTAGAGCAAGCATCGGCATCTGCCTGTGGGCAGTGGGCTGCGTCGCTGCAGCGGCCGAGGAGCCCCTGGTTCCCCAGATGAACGTCAAGCTAGGCCCTGAGACTGTGTTCTTGCAGGCCCCCACGGAACTCTTTCCGGCGCTGGCGGGCGCGCAGCGTACAGAGGAAGCGGGTCGGGTCGGCAACGAGATGGTGTTCTGGGGCTATCACCAGAAGAGCGGCGCGCGCGTGTTTCTGTTCGCGTGTGCGCAGGTGGCCGAGGTGGACTGTCAGCAGCGCGCGCAAGCCGTGTGCTCGAACGTGAAGGTGCTCGACATGCAAATGGCGAGCGGCAACGTCGTGCGCCGCACCTGCCGGACGATGGCGACCACCGCTCCCGGCGACGTGCGGCCCGGTTGCGACGACCGCGTCGAGCCGACTCCGCTGGCGATCGGCGTCTTGAGCTGCGGCTGATTCCATCGAAGAGCAAAGCATGAAGATACTGCAGAGATTGGTGTTCGCGGCGGTCCTGTGCCTCGGGCTCGCCGCGGTGGCGCAGGAAGGCCATCCGCTGAAAGGCTCCTGGCTCGGCGAGTGGAGCGGTAACCAGGTTCATGGCGANNGCGTCGCTCGACCCGAACGGCTGGGCCGTGAAGATCGAGGCGGACGCCAAAGACAAATCCGGCGCTGCGGTGCACTACGTGATCGAAGGGCACATCGAGAATCTCGAGCTGCCGAATCGGCAGATCACGGGAACGTGGTCGAGCCAGAAAGGCCGCGGCAAGTTCGCCGTCGCGCGGCAATGAACGCGAGCGCGGCAGCACGCATTGGTGCGCTGCTAGCAGCAACGCTCGTCGCGTGCGGCGCCGCGGCGCACCACGCAATCACTGCGAAGTTCGACGACACGAAGCCGCTTTCGCTCGCTGGCATCGTTACGTCCGTGGATTGGCGCAACCCGCACGTGCACGTGTTCTTCAACGTCACGAAGCCCGACAGGTCGGTCGACAATTGGGCCGTGGAGCTCGAGAGCACGGTGCTACTCAAGAAGAGCGGCTGGAGCCGCGCGACACTCGCGCCCGGGGACGCGATCAAGGTCGACGGCATCGCGGCGCGCGATGGCACGCGACAGCTCTGGGGCTCGAACGTCACGCAAACCGCCACGAGCAAACGCGTGCTGAATGTGATCGAGACCGCGCCGAAGCCGCCCGCGGTCGCGCGCCCCACTCCGCGCTGGCCCGATGGCACGCCGCAGCTCGGCGCGCCGACGACTGCCGGCGGCTATTGGGCGTATCCGACGAGCTCGGTGTTGATGCAGGCGGGCGCCAAGGTATCGATGAACGGCGACGGCTTGTTAGCGAAGTTGGCCGACGCGCCGCAGGTGGCGCCGTTCCAGTCTTGGGCGCTCGGTCTCTATCAACACCGCCAGCAGCGGCACCTTGCCGACGACCCGTCGTTCTTGAACTGCAAGCCTCCGGGCGCGGTGCGTCAGTTTCAGCAGCCGTATGGTGTGCAGTTCGTGGAGGACCGTGCGAACAAACGCATATTCGTGCTGATCGGCAGCGGCAACCGCAACTATCGGATCATTTATCTCGACGGCCGTGCGCGGCAGGGCCAGGTGCAAGGCGACGACGACAACCCGCTGTACTACGGCCGGGCCGTGGGTCACTTCGAAGGCGATACTCTCGTCGTCGAGACCAGCGGGTTCAATGAAGATTTCTGGTTCAGCAACGGCGGCTTGCCCCACACGGATAAGCTCTCGCTCGTGGAGCGGTTCTCGAGACCGAACCTCGACACGTTGCGGTACGAAGTTACGATCAACGATCCCGGCGCCTACACCAAACCTTGGTCGAGCGGCTGGGAGCTGAAGTGGGTCGGCGGCGAGGAGCTGCCGGTGTATTTCTGCCAGGACAACCGGTCGTGACGGGCCGGCTTCGCGTACCGTAGGGCGTTAGCTCGGGGGAGAATCACGTATGACCATCCGCAACATTGCCGTGCTGCTCGCAGCGTCCGCACTCGCGTACGCGGGTGCCGCATTCGCTCACCATTCGTTCTCCGCGGAGTTCGATGCCGCGAAGCCGGTCAAGCTGACCGGCATCGTGACAAAGGTGGAGTGGACGAATCCGCACGTGTGGTTCTACATCAACGTGAAAGACCCGGCGACGGGCCAAGTGAAGAACTGGGGCGCCGAGATGGGGCCGCCGCACGGCCTCCAGCGTAGCGGCTGGCGCCGCGAAACGTTGAAGATCGGCGAGGAGGTCACCATCGACGGGTTCCTCGCTCGCAACGGCGCGAACCGCATGAACGCGCGCACCGTGACGCTCACGGCGACGGGCGGACGCCCGGGGGAGACGCTCGACGCGGCTTCGAGCGCCGGCGGCGCGGCGGCTCAGTAGCACGATGCGCAACTCGGGCCGCAGGCTCGCGCTGTTCCTGATCGCCGCGGCGCTCGCCGCGATGCTGCTTGCGGATTTTGCGTCCGCGCAATCCCGGCCACGCGATCCGAAGCTGCCGCCACCCGGGCCTGCGCCGCGCGCGGCCGATGGGCACGCAGTGCTCGGCGGCGCCACCCAGGAAGAGAAAGGTGTCTTCGCGCCGCTGTTCGGCATCACTGACCCGATCTCGGCCTACGAGAGGGTGCCGTTTCAGCCTTGGGCCAAAGCGCTGTACGACTCGCGCCAGAAACACGAGCTCGAGCCGCACACGCGCTGCAAAGCGTCCGGCACGGCGCGGCAATTCCAGACGCCGTATGGCGTGGAATTCGTCGAGCTGCCCGAGCAGGGCCGTGTCTACATCTTCGATATCGGCGGCCCGCACACGTTTCGCATCATCTACACCGACGGCCGCGCGCACCCCAAAGATCTCGAGCCGAGTTACTACGGCCACTCGATCGGCAAGTGGGAAGGCGACACCCTCGTCGTCGAGAGCGTCGGGTTCAACGAGAGTTTCTGGCTCGACCGGCGCGGCCTGCCGCACACCGCGGCCATGCAGACGATCGAGCGGTTCAAGCGCACGGATTCCGAGACCATCGCCTACCAGATCACGGTGCACGATCCGGGCGCCTATACCGCGGACTGGACCGGCGGCTTCAATCTGCAACGCGATCCCGGCGTCGAACTCTTCGAGTACGTGTGCCAGCAGGCCAACTACGCGATCGAGCTCATGGTGGGCGGCGAGCGCTCGAGCGTCGACCGCAGCAGTCCGATCGTGCCATGAACGCAACGCGTTTCATGTTCGCGGGATTCGCGGCGCTGCTCGTGGGCTGTGCACCGTCGCACGAGCAGCAGGTCGCGAAGCACGCGGCCACCATCGGCAAGTTCTGCCTCGATTGCCATAACGACAACGACAAGGCGGGCGGGCTCTCGCTCGAGAAGCGCGGCCTCGCCGACGTGCGTGCCGACGCGGCGGTGTGGGAGCAAGTGCTGCGTAAGCTCGGCTCCGGCATGATGCCGCCGCGTGACCACGGCAAACGGCCCGATGAGGCCACGTACGCCGACATCATTCATTGGCTGTCGGCGGAGCTCGATCAGGGCTACAAGCCGCACTTTCCGGCGCCGGGCGCGCATCGCATGAATCGCGCCGAGTACGCGAACGCCGTGCGTGACTTGACCGGCATAGAGGTCGACGCGGCGCAGTTCCTGCCGTCCGACGATTCCAGCCGCGGGTTCGATAACCAGGCGAGTGCGCTGACGTTCTCGCCCGCGCTGCTGGAAGGCTACCTCTCGGCCGCCGGCAAGATCAGCCGCACGGCGCTCGGCGACGTCGATAGCCCCGTGCAGGCGACGTATCGCGTGGCAGCCGACACCACGCAGAACTATCACGTCGAGGGTTTGCCGTTTGGCACGCGCGGTGGTCTGGTCGTCAACCACTACTTCCCGGCCGACGGCGAGTATACGTTCAAGGTCTTCTCCGTGAACTTGGGCAACATGGGTAATTTCCGCCCATTCGGCGAAGTGCGCGGCGAGCAGTTGCAAGTGCTCGTCGATGACGCGCCCGTGGGGCAGTTCGACTGGGACAAGGAATTCGGCATCAATCGCGGCTTCGGCTTCAGTGGGGACCTGAAGACCATCGACGTGAAGCTGCCGGTTTCGGCCGGCCCTCACAAGATCGGTGTAAC
>PMCP01000183.1:0-4533 GCA_003155415.1 Gammaproteobacteria bacterium
ACTGGAGGGAGGCACAACATGTGCGACCAAGTTCATTTTGAAGAGGACCTGAAGAAGTACACACGACGCGACATGGGCGTGCTCGCGACGGCCGTTGGCGTCGCGTTCGCGTTGCCGCTTGCGGCGAACGCGGTCGACGTGAAGGAAAGCGACGTTACGATCAAGACAGCCGATGGCGAGTGCGACGCGTACTTCGTCGCGCCAGCCACGGGTGCGCACGCCGCCGTGCTCGTATGGCCGGACATCTTCGGGCTGCGCCCGGCGTTTCGGCAGATGGGCAAGCGCCTGGCCGAGCAGGGCTACAGCGTGCTCGTCGTGAATCCGTTCTACCGGACGAAGCATGCACCGACCGCGCCGAATGGTGCGCAGACGCCGATTCCGGACGTCTTGCCGCTCGCGCAGACACTGAATGCGACCACGCATACGACCGACGCGAAGGCGTTCATCGCGTGGCTCGACGGTCGGTCAGAAGTCAACAAAGGCAAGAAGGTCGGCACCATCGGCTACTGCATGGGCGGCCCCATGGTGTTTCGTACAGCCGCGGCGGTGCCGAACCGCGTCGGCGCCGTGGGTTCGTTCCACGGTGGCGGTCTCGTGACGAAGGCGCCCGACAGCCCGCATCTGGCGATCCCGCAGATGAAGGCGAGCTTCCTGATCGCGGTCGCCGAGAACGACGACATGCGCGAGCCGGATGTGAAGGACGTGCTGAAGGCGGATTTCGCAAAGTCGAAATTGGCTGCCGAGATCGAGGTGTACCCGGCCGCGCACGGCTGGTGCCCCCCGGACACGACGGTCTATAACAAGGACGCGGCCGAGAAGGCCTGGAGCCGCATGTTGGCTCTGTTCTCGAAGGCGCTCGCTTAAGGTTCGGACGTTCCAAAGACGGGGACCGCGACGGCGGTCCCCGTTTTTTTTGGCGTCGGTGTTACCGCGCTGTAGACTCGGCCCTCCCAGAAATATTGGATGACTGTTCAACCGTTGACATCATGTCAACGACTGGGTATCTTTCGGTCCATGTCGGACCTAGCTCAAAGACGCGAAGAAGAGAAAGAGCAGCGCCGCGCCGAAATCGTGGACGCGGCCGAAGCGGTGTACGCGGAGGTTGGCTGGGACTCGGCCACGATCGATCAGGTCGCGAAACGCGCACGGCTGAGCCGCGCACTCGTGTACGTGTACTTCAAGGACAAACAGGATCTGCACTTCGCAATCGTCGAGCGCGCGCTCGGGGACTTGCACCGCCGGTTCAAGGACGCGGTGAGTACGCCCGCGACGGGCATCGCGCAGGTCGAAGCCATCGGTCGCGCGTACGTTCAATACTCGCGCGAAGTGCCCTACTACTTCGATGCGTGCAGCCAATTTCAGGCGTACCAAGCCGGCGAAGCCGGCGCCGCCGAGGACAACGAGGAAGCGTGTTTGACCGCGAGTCGGCAAGTCCACGGCGTCCTCGTCGAGGCGATACGAACCGGCATGCACGACGGCACGATCCGACCCGATCTCGGGGATCCGCTGATGACGGCGATCGCGCTGTGGGGTTTCGCGCACGGCATCATCCAGCTCGCTGCAACCAAGGCCGAGATGTTGAAGAAGTTCGAAATCGCCGTCGATCCGCTGATCCAACACGGCTTCGGGCTGATGACCGCTTCGCTCCGCACCTAAAAAAAATTTGCCTGAGATTAGACACGTGTACAACCTATCAACGTCCGTCCAGTCCGTACGCTCGAAGCTGATCCTGCTCGCGGCCCTGTCGTGGACCACCACCGCGATTGCGGCGCCGGCCGCGGACGCCCCGCCGCTCGCTGCGACCGTCGCCGCTCTCGTCGACCAAGCGCTAGCGGCGAATCTCGAGATCGCGCGCAGCGAAGCGGAAGTCGCCGGCCGTCTCGCCGAGATCGACGAAGCGCGCGCGCGGTTCCGTCCAAGCCTCGATTTCACGAGCCGATACACGCGCGCCGATGGCGGCCGCACGTTCGACTTGCCCGTCGGCGATTTGCTGAACCCCGTGTACGCCGCACTGAACGCGACGGCGGGCACGTCGTTCAACCCCATCCAAAATCAGTCAATCAACTTCCTGCGCTCCACCGAGCAGGACACCCGGGTCACGCTGACGCAGTCGTTGTACGACGCGCGCAATGCGCCTGCGCTGGCGGCCAGCCGCGAGCTGCATCGCAGCGCGGCGGCGAGCCTCGCGGCGCTGCGCGCACGGCTCGTCCGCGACGTGAAGCAGGGCTACTACGCGCTTCTCGCCGCGCGCGACGGTGCGTCGATCCTCGACCATGCGCTCGACCTTGCGCGCGACAACCTGCGCGCGAATCAGAGCCTGTTCACCAACGGCAAGGTCACGCGAGACTACGTGCTGCGCGCCGACGCTGATCGCCTCGCGCTCGAGCAGCAGAAGCGCGCCGCAGCGAGCGCGGTAACGCTTGCCGCAAGCTACCTGAATCTGTTGCGTCGGTTGCCGCTCGACACCGAGCTCCCTCTCGCAACGATCGACGCCGAGAGCGCCGCGAGCGGGCGCGCAGCGCTCGCGAGCCGCACCGGCGCCCAGACGCTTGCTCGTCTGACCGACTTCGCGATCGAACGGCGGCCAGAGCTTACGGCGCAGGCCGCAGCGCTCTCCGCGAGCGGTGATCAGGAATCCGTCGCACGTGCGGCTTTCAAGCCGCGGGTGTTCCTATCCGTCGATGCCGGCAGTCAAGGCGAGCATTACCGATTCGGGTCGGAGGATAGATTCGTGCTCGCGTCGGTGGTCGTGCAGTTCAAGGCGTTCAGCGGCGGCGCGGACACGGCGCGCGTCGCGAGCAGCCGCGCCGCGACCGACGCGCTGCGCGCCGAGCGTGACCAGACGAAGCTCCGCATCCAGCTCGATGTGCAACGCGCGCTCGAAGCGCTCGACGTCGCCGACGCGTCGCTCGACACCGCTGCGCAACGCGCCGCTGCCGCCGATGCCGCGCTCGCAATCGTGAGCCGGAAGCGCGATCTCGGTCAGGTCAACCAAACGGAGTTCCTCGACTCGCGTAACGCGTTGACGGACGCGCAGCTGAACTTGAGCCGTACGCGCGCGGACGCACTCACCCGGCTCGCCGATCTCGAGTATGCCGTCGGCGCCGCCGCCGACAACCCTTAAGGCCACGCTCTGGAGCTCTCGCCATGAATGAAACAAACCACAGCTTCGCCCCAATCCTTTCCCTCTTGGCCGCACTGAGTTTGAGCGTCGTGCTCACCGGCTGCGCGCAGAGCGGCGCGCACCCGGGTGCAGCGCCAACGCCGGCTCGCTCCGTGCGCGCCATGCCTGTGCAGGAAGGGGTGCTTGGCAAGTCCATCCGCGCAGTTGGCGTGCTGGAACCGAAGGACAAAGTCACGTTGGCTTTCAAGGTCGGCGGCGTGGTCGCGAGTGTTGCGGTACATGAGGGCGACATCGTGCGCCGTGGCGCCAAGCTGGCCGAGCTCGATCGCACGGAGATCGAGGCCACTGTCGCGCGCGTCGCGCAGGCCGAGGGCAAGGCCGCGCGCGATCGCGAACGTACCAAGGCGCTGTACGCCGATGACGTCGCGACGCTCGAGCAGCTCGAGGATGCGACGACGGCGCTCGAAGTGGCACGCGCCGATCTTTCGACGGCGCGCTTCAACGCACGCTACGCGCGCATCGAGGCGCCAGCCGACGGCTTCGTCGTTCGCCGCAGTGCAGATCCGAGCGCGCTCGTCGCCGCGGGCCAGCCCGTACTGGTGCTCGGCAGCCTCGCGAACGGCTGGCAGGTACGCGCCGCCGTCACGGACCGCGACGTGGTCCGCCTCGCGATCGGTGATCGTGCGCAAGTGACGTTCGATGCGTTCCCAGGTCAGGTGTTCGGGGCAAAAGTGCTGCGGCTGGCCGCGGCCAGCGACGCGGCCACGGGTACCTATGACGTCGAGCTCGCCGTCGATCCGGCGAACGCGCCGTTCGTGCAAGGCCTCGTCGCCAAGGTCGAGCTCGCGCCGAGCGCGGCGCGCACGTCGCAGCTCACGGTGCCCGTCGAGGCGCTGCTCGAAGCCGACGGCGCACACGCCACGGTGTTCGTGCTCGACGGCACGGATGCGCCGCGCGCCGCGCGCCGTCGCATCGAGATCGGCGGCCTGGCAGGCGATCGCGCCGAAGTGCGCGAGGGGCTGGCTTCAGGCGAGCGAGTGATCACCGAGGGCGCGTCCTGGATCACCGACGGTGAGCCCGTGACCGTCGTGGCCGAGCGAAACTGAGGAGACTCTGATGCGACCCTGGGCGTTTGCCGTCAAGCACTGGCAGTTCACGTTGCTCGCATTCAGCTTTGCCGTCGCGTTGGGCGTTGCGAGCTGGAACAGCATCCCGCGCTCCGAAGATCCGGTGTTCCCGTTCCCGAACGTCACGATCATCGCCGTGCTGCCCGGCTCCGATCCGGTCGACGTCGAGCGTTTGGTCGTCGATCCGATCGAGGACGTGATCAACGAGCTCGACGACGTGAAGAAGATCGAGAGCCAGTCGCACGATGGCGTCGGCACGATCCAGGTGGAGTTCGATTGGGG
>PMCP01000183.1:4623-18119 GCA_003155415.1 Gammaproteobacteria bacterium
GTCGCGGTCGATCTCGAACGGTTGGCGCACTCCGGCGTGTCCCTGGACGCGGCGATCGCCGCGATTCGCGCGAACAGCGCAGACATCCCAGGCGGCGCCGTCGACGTGGGCGAACGGCGGTTCAACCTGAAGACCTCGGGCAGCTACGACTCCGTGGAACAGGTGGCGGCCACAGTCGTCGGCACGGCGAACGGCCGGATCGTGCGCCTGCGCGACGTCGCCGATGTGCGCTGGGCCGATGGCGAGCAGCGCTACCTCGGCCGCTTCAATGGCAAGCGCGCCGTGTTCGTCACGGCCAATCAAAAAGACGGCCAGAACGTTTTCGCAGTGCGCGACGGCATCTACGCTGCGCTTGCCACCTACGAACGCGAACTGCCGCCGTCGATCAAGCTCGAGCGCGGGTTCGACCAGTCCCGCAATGTCGCAGATCGGCTCGGCCACCTGACCACGGACTTCGCGATTGCGATCGCGCTGGTGCTGATCACGCTGCTGCCGCTCGGGCTGCGCGCGGCATCAGTCGTCATGATCTCGATTCCGCTGTCGCTCGCGATCGGCATCGCATTGCTGAATGTGACGGGCTTCGGGCTGAATCAGCTCTCGATAGCGGGTTTCGTGGTGGCGCTTGGGCTCCTCGTCGACGACTCGATCGTGGTGGTCGAGAACATCGCGCGCTACGTGCGCCAGGGCTACGACCGCGCGCAAGCGGCCGTGATGGCCACCGACCAGATCGCGCTGGCGGTGCTAGGTTGCACGGCCGCGTTGTTGTTCGCGTTCCTGCCGCTGCTGTTTCTGCCGGGCGGCCCCGGCATGTTCATCCGCGCGTTGCCGGCCGCCGTGCTGTTTACGATCGGCGCATCGCTGCTCGTGGCGCTGACGGTGATTCCGTTTCTCGCCAGCCGCTTGCTGTCGAGCAAGCCGCAGGCGGAGGAGGGCAACGCGGCACTGCGCGCGTTGACCGGCGGAATTCATCGCGTGTACGGCCCCGCGCTGCGGCGCGCGCTCGCGTGGCCGCGGACCACGTTGCTGGTCGCCGCCGTTGTATTCGGCGGCGCGATCGGCTTGGTGCCGCTGATCGGGTTCAGCCTGTTTCCAAGCGCGGGCACGCCGCAGTTCACCGTCGACGTCGAGGCGCCCGACGGCGCGAGCCTGGCGGCCACGGACCGCGCGTTGAAGTTCGTCGAGGACGAACTCGCGCAGCGCGCCGACGTGCGTTATTCGTTCGCGAACCTGGGGCACGATAACCCGTTCGTCTACTACAACGTGGTGCCGCGGGAGACCCGCGCGAACGTGGCGCAGGTGCTCGTGGAGCTCACGTCGGTCGATAGTCACGCGACGCCAAAGCTGCTCGATGAGCTGCGTGCGAAGTTCAACGCGTACCCGGCCGCGCGCATCACGGTAAAGGAGTTCGAGAACGGCCCGCAGATGGCGGCGCCGATCGCGATCCGCGTCGAGGGACCGGACCTGGATAAGCTGCGCGAGCTCGCGGCCGACGTCGAACAGGTGATCCGCGCGACGCCCGGCACGCGCGACGTTCAGAACCCCGTGCGCGTGCTGCGCACGGATCTCGACCTTGCGATCGACACGGACAAAGCGGCGTTGCTCGGCGTGCCGGCGGCCGCAACAGATCGCACCGTGCGCCTGGCGGTCGCTGGCTTCGCGGCCGGGCGCTATCGCGACACGGACGGCGAGGAGCACGACATCGTGCTGCGCTTGCCGATGGATGGACATCAGACGCTCGAGGCGCTTGATCGCATCCAAGTGGGCACCGTGAACGGCGCGCCGATACCGCTCGGCCAGATCAGCACTCCGAAGTTCCGTACGGCGCCGCCGGTGATCCAGCGCCACGATCGGCAACGTCAGGTGACCGTGACTGCATATCCCGCCACCGGCGAGAACACGGATCGGCTCACCCGGTCGATCACGAGTCAGCTTCAGCAAATGAGCTGGCCCGAAGGCTACCGGTACAAGGCGGGGGGCGAGGTGGAAGCGCGCGCAGAAAGCTTCGGCGGACTCGGCGGAGCGATCCTCGTCGCGGTCTTCGGCATCCTGGCGGTGCTCGTGCTCGAATTCGGCAGCTTCCGCTCGACGCTGATCGTGGCCGGCGTGATCCCGCTCGGCCTCGTCGGGGCGTTGGCGGCGTTGTTCGTTACGGGTTACACGCTGTCGTTCACGGCGGTGATTGGCATCATCGCCCTCGTCGGCATCGAGATAAAGAACTCGATCCTGCTCGTCGACTTCACGAACCAGCTGCGCGCGGACGGAGCCACGATCGACGACGCCATCGAGCGCGCCGGCGAGATACGGTTCCTGCCGATTCTGTTGACGTCGGCAACGGCGATCGGCGGCCTGCTGCCGCTCGCGCTGCAGGGCTCGGGGCTCTACTCGCCGCTCGCGATCGTGATCATCGGCGGGCTGATCTCGTCGACGTTGCTCGCGCGGCTCGTGACGCCCGTGATGTACAAGCTGCTGCCGCCGGAAGTCACGCCGCGTGCAGTGGCGCCCGCCGCGGAAGTTGCCACGGCATGAGGGCGGCCCGCCAGCACACGCGTGCCGGCGGGCCGAATTGGGACGCTAAGGTGCGATGACCTTCACGACGTAGTAGTCGACGGTTTTCGGCACGTCCTTGAACCAGTGCGGGATGCCGGCCGGAATGATCATGACGTCGCCCTTCGCGAGCTTCTGCTCCGTGCCGCCCTTGATCTCGGTGCCCCGCTGCTGGCCCGGCGACGTGACGCTGCCGCCGACCATGGTGCCGCCGGTGACGATCGTGGCCGCGCCGTCGACTACATAGAGCGTGTCGGTTTCCTTGTCGTGGACTTCGACCATTCCGGCTTTGTCGCGATGCGCGACGGTGACGATATAGCTCGGCGTCGAGGCGATGCTGCCGCCCTTGGCGACCAGCTCGTGGCTCACGAACTTCACTTTGGAATCGTCGGCGGCATTCACAAGCACGGCCGGTAGCAGCAGCGCTGCTGCAAGGATCAAACGCTTCACGGTCACCCCCGTTCGTTATTGGTACGGGGATCATACGCCGCGGAATGCGGACTGCCGAGGCGGAGAACGTGCGCCGCGACTAGTGCGCCGTGGCCGGCGATCCGACGAGCGACCCCTTGTCCATGTATAGACGCATCGACGCGTGATCGGCGGCGCGTGGATCGTGCGTGACCATGACGATTGTCTTGCCCTGCGTCGTGTTCAGCAGCTGCAGCAGATCCAGGATCGACTCCGATGTATCGCGGTCGAGGTCGCCCGTCGGCTCGTCGCACACGAGCAGCGTGGGGTCGGCCACGATCGCGCGCGCGATCGCGACGCGCTGTTGCTGGCCGCCCGAGAGTTCCGCGGGTTTGTGCTTCGCGCGATCGGAGAGGCCTACGAGCTCGAGCGCGGCCTGCACGTTGCGTTTGCGCTCGCGGCCCGAAAGCTTCGTCAATAGCAGCGGTACCTCGACGTTACGTTCCGCTGAGAGCACCGGCAGCAGGTTGTAGAACTGAAAAATGAAGCCGACGTTGCGCGCGCGCCATTTCGCGAGCTGGCTCGACGAGAGCTTGTCGAGCCGCTGGCCGGCCACGGTCAGCTCGCCGGCGTCGGACTTGTCGAGACCGCCGATCAGGTTCAGCAGCGTGGTCTTGCCGGAGCCCGACGGCCCCATCAGCGCCAGGAACTGGCCAGCTTCCACTTCCAAATTCAGCGAGTGCAGCACCTCGACGCGCTGTTTGCCGCGCACGTAGTTCTTGACGACGTTCTTGATCGACACCAACGCGCTCATGTTTGCTCCCCTTCAATTCGCGACGCGGACTTTGGCACCGTCCGAGAGTTTTTCGAGGTCGCCGGTAGCGAGCCGCGCGCCGGCCGTGAGGCCGGAGAGAACGATTTGCCCGGCGGAAATGCGGGAGCCGAGCCGCACGCTGCGCCGCTCGACGTGATCCTCGGTCAAGACGTACACGACGCCGGTGTCGCCGTTGGCCTGCACGGCGCTCGTCGGCACGATCAACGCGCGCTGCCCGCCGCCGGAAGCCTCCGCGGGCGCGCTGCGCGCTGCGCTATCGAGGAACGCCACGCGGACGCCCATCTCCGGCAGGATGCGCTCGTCGCGTGCGTCGAAGCCCACGCGCACTTTCACGGTGGCTTTCGCGCGGTCGGCCGTCGGAATGATGGCGATCACGTGCGCCGGGATGCCCCAGTCGGGGTACGCGTTCAGGTGCGCTGTGACGGGCTGATCGGAATGCACGCGATTGATGAAGTTCTCGCTGACGTCGACCTCGATCTCCAGCGACTCCATATCCACGATCGTGCCAATGCCCGTGCGCGTGAAGCCGCCGCCGGCCGAGACCGGCGACACCATCTCGCCGGGTTGAGCGTTCTTGACGGTGACGATGCCGGCGAACGGCGCGCGCACGACCGTGTCCTCGAGATTGCGTTCTGCGTACGCGAGGTTCGCAATCGCGACTTCCACGCCACGTTGCGCGACGTCGACGCCCGTGCGTGCGGCATCGTAGGCGGCCTTCCCCGTGTCGAACGTTTGCGCACTGATGACGGCTTTTGCGAGCTGCTGCTCGTTGCGGCGGAACGTCGGCACGGCATTCTCGAGCGCAACGCGCGCTGCCACGAGGTTCGCCTCGGCCTGCGCGCGCTGCGCGCGCATTTGCTCGACGGCCGCCCGCGCGTTCGTGTCATCGAGCCGCCCGATGACTTCGTCACGCGCTACTCGTTGACCTTCCTCGATGGACACCTGCACGACTTTGCCAGTGACTTTCGACGAGACGGTGGCCTGCCGGCGCGCGACGACGTAACCCGACGCGTCCAGGATCGTGCCGGGGCCGATGGCTGTGTCGGCCGGCGCAGCCGTCGCCGTTGCGACGCCGACCGGGATGCCGCGCGGCATCAACCACCAGACCGCAATGCCGGCGACGGCGATCACGACCGCGACGATCGCCGCCCACATGGGCCAACGCCGGTCGGGCTCGATCTCCGCGGGCCGATCGATCTTCAGCCGATTGATGAGTGCCGATCTGTCTTCCACGAGCGCAGTTCTCCCCGTCAACTGTCGCGTAGGCCGATCGTGATCGGTTGGCGCGCGGCGCGCAAACTCGGCAGCAGCCCGCCGACCAGCCCGAGCACGAGCGCATAGAGAAGAGCCTGGCCGAGCAGCGCCGGTGTTACCGTGAACGCGAACGTGATTTGGCTGAACGACGACCAGTTCATGGTCGAGGTCCGCACGCCGTTGAGCCCGATATAAGCGATCAGCCCGCCGACCGCCCCGCCCACGAGGCCGAGCAGCAGCGCCTCGGCCAGCACCGATATCACCACAGGCGCTGCGCTGAAGCCGATGGCGCGCAGCGTCGCAATCTCGCGCGTGCGGCTCGCGACGGCGGAGTACATCGTGTTCAGTGCGCCGAAGATCGCGGCGAGACCCATGAGCACTGCAATTGTGCGGCCGAGAATGGTCACGAGCGTCACGATCGAACGCGACTGCGATGCGTAGTATTCCTTCTCCGTGAACACGCGTACGTTCACGCGCGGGTCGCTCGTCAGCGCGTCCTTGAACGTCTGCAATGCGCTGGGGCTTTCGAGCCGCACGCGCGTGGACTGGTAGCTGGTGCCGCGGTTGTAGGCGCCTTGCAGCACGATCGCGTCGCTCCAGATTTCGGATTCCGCGACGCTGCCCGCGTCGGCGAAAGTGCCTACGACGTTCCACACGCGCTGGCCTTTGCGCAGCTCCTGGCCGACCTCGAGACCGTTATAGGCGAGCGCTGCGCCGCGCCCCACGATGACCTCGTTCGTGCCCGGTGTGAACATGCGGCCTTCGAGCAGGTGAAACCCGCGTCGCAGGTCCGCAGCCTTCGGGCCCACACCGCGCAGCGGCACATTCGCCGGCGTGCCGGTGGTCTTCAGGGCTACGTCGATGATCACGTAGAGCTCCGCCGAGGCGACCGGCTCACCGTCGACGTGGGCGACCCCCGGCGCGTCGGCAATGATGCGCGTCTGGGGCTGCGAGAGCCCGCTCGTCATCTCGTCCGTGCCGCCGCCGCGTAGCACGATGGCCACGTCGTCGGAACCCGCGAGCTGCAGCACCGAGCGGAAGCCTTCGTTGATCGAGAAGATACCGATCAGCACCGCCACTACGCCCGCGATGCCCACGATCGCGACGAGCGAGGTGCCTTTACGCTCGATAATGCTGCGCAGGTTCAACGCAGTGATGGCCAGCGTCTGTTGCAGCGACGACATCGACTTCTGCTCCGTTAGCTCAAGCGCGCCGCAGCTGCTCGACGATCTCGAGGCGCCACACTTGCAGGCACGGGATTGCGCACGACAGCACGCCCAACCCCACGGCCAGGATCATTCCCGGAACGTAGGAGTTCGGTGGCGTCATCATGAGCGGCAGGAACTGCGACATCTGTTTGCCCACGGATCTCGCGAGCGCGTCGCCGAGCCACAGGCCGACGAGCCCTCCGGCCACCGTGATGGCGAGCCCTTCGGCCAGCACGAGCGACACGACAGAGCCATTCGAGAACCCGAGCGTGCGCATGACGGCGATGTCCCGCACGCGTTCGCGAACCGACTGCGCCATCGCATTCGCGGTCACGAGCAACATTGTGAAGAACACCGCCGCCGCCACGATCGTCACGATGCGGCCGATGTTGCCCATCTGGTTCGCGAAGCCTTGCAGGAACGCACTTTCGGTAGTGGTGCGGGTCTCGGTCGAGGAGTTCGCGAACAGCGTATCGATCTGCGCCGATATCGCCGGGGCGCGATTCGGGTCGTCGATGCGCAGGATGATCCAGCCGACTTCGTCGTGCCCGAAGGTGCGCGCCTCGTTCAGGTAGTCGTACTGAAAGAACACGTTGTTGTTGTCGCCGTTGTCGACGTGGTAGATGCCGGCGATGTCGAGATCCCACGTATCCGCGCCGTCCTTCTTGCGGAAGATGTTCGAGCGCAGCGGGACCTTGTCGCCGACTTTCCAGCCGAAACGTTCGGCGATGTCGCTGCCGACGACGGCTGCCGTGCGCGTCGTGCGCCACACCTGCATCTGTGCCGGCGGGGGCGCCATCTCGGGGTACACCTGGAAGAAGGATTCGGGCTCGACGGCCGTCGCCGTGAGCTGATTGCGGTCGTCGCGATAGATGCCGCCGAACCAGTCCTGGGAGGTGGCCACCTTGACGCCATCGATCGCCCGAATGCGGTCGAGGTACGAGACCGGCAAATACTGGATCAGCGACACGCGATGCTGCGTGACGAGCCGGTCCTGACCCGCAAGCTCGGCGCCGCCGGTCAGCGCGTAGCTGACGGCTTCGAGCAATCCAAACAGCAGAAATGCCACGACCACGGACAGGAATGTCAGCATCGTGCGCACGCGCTTGCGGCGCAGGTTGGCCCAGAGCAGCGGCAGGTATTTCATGGGGCTGCGCTCGAGTGTCGGAAGGTTACAGGGGCGCGATCAGCCGCGAATCATAGCCGAGATGTTTGGCGACTGTACCTTTGCGGCTGGACACGTCGTGTCAGGTTTTGGCAGGTTTCCCNNTGCCGAAGGCGGCGGTGCTGTCGTAGCCGACGGCATGAGCTGCCGTCGCGATGCTCTTGCCCTCGGCTAGCAAGGTCAGCGAGGTCAGCAGCCTGCTGTGTCTGCGCCAGACCGCGAGCTGGTCCTGTTCGTGCACGTGACGTTCGATCCGTCCGCCCTGTGGCAGACCTTCGGCGAAAGTGCGGTAGGAAGCGAGCGCGCTCGTAGCCGCCGCGTCGTTCACAGGGGAGGTCACCGCGTGCCTAGCGCGCCGCGAACGGATGACCCGGCTCGTACTGCATGACACACGCTACGTTGCCGTCGGTGTCCGCGAACTCCGCCACCTGGCCTACCCCCGGAATCGCCGCGATCGGCGAACGCACTTCGACAACTTCTTTCGAGAATCCGACAAGCTTGCGTGCCCGAGAGGGTGAGCTTGGCGCGCGGTGTCGCTCGACCTCGCGTTAGCGGCCGGCGGCCGGAGCGCCGGTCGGAGTGAGGTCCTCACACGCCTCGGCCGCATACGGCACGTTCGACGGCGCGACAGTGTCGGAGCCTTTGTACTGCGCCGTCAGATACGCCGGATCGTCCGCGGTGTATTCGCGCTTCAACATCATCGTGGCCGGGTCGAGCGTGAACCGCTCGACGACGTGCAGCTTGTCGCTGTTCGGCGTGACGCCGGTGAGCGTTCCCGGCAGGAAGCCGACGGTGTCGACGACGAGCACGTCGTTCTCCCACTTGCCGATCGAGTGGCCCGCGCGGCTCGGCGTGATGTTTGCGGGGTGCGCGGCCATCTTCAGATAGATGGTGCGCTCGAGTCCGAGCCGGCCGTATTGCAGCTTGATCGTGTCGGAGCTCTGAGTGATGTGGTTGACGGGCTCGCCGCCCCAATCGGACACGATGCTGCCCTGCATGCACGAGCGCACGGCGCGCGAGAGCGCGGCGAGCTTTTCCATAGCGGCTTTGCCGGCACCGGTGAGCTCGATCGTGCTGCGCGGTGCGGGCCGGTTCAGTGGCAGGCCGCCTGCGTTGGCTTCCGCGGTACCGCGCGCGCCCGGAATTTGCTTCTGGCCCTCGGGCACGCCGCCGGGTGCGTACTTGCCCACCTGCGAGAGCGGCACGAGCGTGCCGTTCAATCCCTTGGAGTCCGTCATCACGAGCTGCTCTTGCGCCCAGTCGCCCGCAAGGTTTGGCTCGCCGCTCGGCAACCGCGCCGCGCGTTCGCCGGCCGCGTTGGCTTCGACGCGTTGGCCATAGCGGTCGAGTTGCGTGCCGTCAGCGAGAACCAGCGAGCTCACGTAACACGAGTGCGGGTCGACACGATCCGGCGCACCCTGCACCGTCACGCCGGTGCCGGGCGCAAACATCTCGAGCGTCCAACCGGAGCGGCGCAGCGTCGTGGCCGAGCGCATCTCGCACTTGTACTCGGCCGTCTTGCCATCGGGGCCGGTGGCCGTGAAGTGCAACCAGGAGTGCGGATTCACGTACTCGAGCTTAGTGACGGTGCCTTTGAGCTCGATGTTCTCGTTCATCAGGAACGTGCCGAAGCTGTGATGCGCCTCGGTGGAAGTCGCGACCAGCGCGCTCGCCACGACCAAGCAAAAATATCGCGTTCTCATCGAGCTCTCCCCAATCCGGTGCCGCGCACGGTACTACAATCATACTGGTTTCAAAATGCCCGTTATGAGCGATAGCGTAGAACTCAAGGCTCCCGAGGACGTGCTGCCCGACGTGCGCGACGGGCTCACGCGCGAGGAGCGCGTCGTGCTGTACGTGCTGCACGAAACGCAGAAGGAGCGCGGCGGCCGCAACGTGCCGACCGCAATGTTGTGGGGCCGCGTCTGCGAACACTTCTATATAAGTCCCGAAGAACTCTCAGACATGCTTGCGCGGCTCGGTGCGCGCAAGTAGCGCAGACGGACCCGTTGACGCTTTCGGGTGGCAGCACTACGGTGAGACGCCATTTAGCCGATCGGGGGTCTTCGTGAAAGCTTCAATTTCGGTCGCCGTGTTGCTCGTCACGACCGCGGCGTTGCGCGTCGATGCGCAGCCCCAGGAGTCCGCGCTGCCGCCCTGCAACTCAGCCGACACGCACTGGGTATGCGGACAGCAGACGCCCGAAGACCTCGTCGCGCTGCCCGGCGGGCAGTGGGTGATCTCGTCCGCCTATCAAGGCGCAGGCGGCATGAACCTTATCAAGGTTAGTGACCGCACATCGGTCGTGGTGTTTCCAGGCCCGCTGACGAAGCAGCAGCCCGATAAGAAAGCCTACCCCGACTGCCCGGGGCCGCCGGACGCGACAAAGTTCACCACACACGGCGTGTATGTCGATGCCGGCCGCGGGCCGGTCGTGCGTGTCATGGCGGTGGGCCACGGTGCGCGCGAGTCGATCGAAGTGTTCCGAATGGACCTGCGGCCCGCCACGCCGAGCCTGACGTGGGTCGGCTGTGTGATCGCGCCGATGCCGATCGGGTTGAACGCCGTGCGCGGCCTTGCCGATGGCGGCTTCCTCACCACGAACTGGTTGCCGCGCGGCGGCGGGCCCGAGGCCTTGCAGAAAATGATGGCGGGCGAGAAGAACGGCGAGCTATGGGAGTGGCACACGAAGAGCGGGTGGAAGAAGGTGCCGGGCAGCGAAGCGGCGGGCGCGAACGGCATCGAGCTCTCGGCCGACGGTAAGACGATCTATCTGGCCGCGTGGGGTAGCCAGTCATTCATTCGGCTGTCGCGCGGTGCCACGCCGGTCAAGCACGACGAGATCCCGCTCGGCTTTCGCCCCGACAACATTCACTTCGCACGCGACGGCTCGTTGCTCGCGGCGGGCCAGATCACGGACCCCGCGAACCGCAGTTCGCGCGTCGTGAAGGTGAACCCGAAAACGCTCCTCGTGAAAGACATTCTGACGCGGCCCGACGACGTAACGTTCGGCGGCAACACCACGGCAATCGAAATCGGCAAGAACCTGTGGCTAGGGTCCTATCGCGGCGATCGCATCGCGGTCGTGCCCGCCCCAATGCCGTGACGAATCTCAGTTGACGTACGCGACCGCGATGCGCGCCACGCTCGTCGTTCAGCGCGTACACACCCGCATCGCGTACTCGCACTATTCCTCGTCGTAATGGGTTGTATAGCTTTGCGTACCTAGCCTGCTCGCAAGGCGGTCCGTAAGCTGCTGCGACACTGTGAATACAATTTCCGAGATACCGGTACTCGTCGTCGGTGCCGGCGCCGCCGGCACGATGCTCGCGTTGTCGTTGGCGCGTCACGGCATCGAGTCGCGCGTCGTCGATCGCTTGCCGGCGCCGTCTCCCTTCTCGCGCGCGGTGACTGTGCATGCGCGCATGCTCGAGATCATCGAGCAGATCGACACCGGGCTCGCCGAGACGTTTCTCACGCGCGGCGTCCAGAGCCCCGGCTACGTGATGCACTACGTCACGGCAGAAGGCCAGCGCCACGCTGTACGACCGGGGCTCGACTACACCGTGTTGCCGTCGCGCTATCAGTTCCTGCTGGTGAACAGCCAGGACCAGAGCGAGGCGTTTCTCCGCGACTACCTGCGCAACCGATACCGCCGGTCGCCCGAGTGGGGCGTGACCTGCGTGTCCGTGATGCCGGTCGAAGACCACGCGGTGGCTGTTCTGCAGCACGCAGATGGTCGGCGGGAGGAAGTGCGCTGCCGCTATGTCGTGGCTTGCGACGGCGCGAATTCGCGGATTCGCCAACAGGTTGGCCTTGCTCAGGAAGGTAGCGACTACGCGGGCACGGTGCTGCAGAACCTCGACATCGAGCTGCTCGACTTCCCGGATGACCCGACGTGGATGCACTACTGTATGGGCCCTGGCCACTTCGTGATGGTCGCGAAGCTGCCCGGCAAATACTTTCGCTTGCTCATGAGCCAGCCTGCGGACAAAGCCGATGCGAGCGAAACGCCGCACGCTGTTTTCGGCGGAATCCTGGCGCAGCACTTCAGCGGCATCCGGCTCGGCGAAACGAAGTGGCATTCGCGCTGGGGCTCTCAGAACCGGCTCGCGCACACGTATCGCAGCGGCCCCGTGTTCCTCGCAGGTGATGCCGCTCACGTGCATTCGACCGCCGGCGGCCAGGGCATGAACTGCTGCATGCAGGATGCGTGGAATCTAGGCTGGAAGCTCGCCTTCGTGCTCGACGGGTTTGCGGCGGACACCTTGCTCGATAGCTACGAAAAAGAGCGCCAGCCCATCGGCAAGCAAGTGATCGCCGCCGCGTCGTCGATCCACGAGCTATTCATGGCAGGCCGTAACGGCGGGCCCGAGGCGCTCAAAGCGTTGCGCGACAGCGGCGCCTTGCGCGACCTCGTAGGCAGGGTGTCGGGGGTGGCGTATCACTACCGCCCGGAGGGCGCGCCTGCGGACGACCCGCTGCCGCAAGCCGGCGATCGCATGCCGACGCTGAAGATCGCGCGCCCCGCCGCCGAATGGTTGAGCGACCTGATGCGGCACACGGGCTTCACCCTGCTCGCGGCGTTGCCAACGGAGACGGTGACGTCGAACCTCGCGGCGTTTCTCGACCGAGTCGGCGCGCGCTATGCGCGGTGTCTGAAGACTCGCACGCTGCCGAACGCGCCAGCGGATCTCATAGCGGGCAGCACGGCGGGGCAGCTGTATCTCGTGCGGCCGGACGGCTATGTAGCGCTACGCGCCGCCGAGCAAGACGCGGCGCGCGTCGAGGACTGGCTCGCGTCGACCCTGCTCTGACCGCTCGCGATGCCTCCGATGGGCGGCGTCACGCCGTCAGCGGTAACGTCACGGCTGTGCCCGTACGCGCGCTGCGAGCGATCGCTTCGGTCCACTCCATATACTGCACGCCGATCTCGAAGGTGTTCATCGTCACGGGCTCGAGGCCGCGGATCGCGTTGATGAACTCTTCCTCCACTCGATGCTTTGCCTGCGCCTCGGGCGGATTCGGGTGCGGCACAAGTTCCTTGTCGCCACGGTGGCCGACGAAGATGTTCTGCTCGTTGTCGATGCGGATCGTACCTTCGCTGCCGTGAATCCAGATGTCGTTGCCGCGCGAGAGACCGGTAGTCTCGCTGAAGCGCATGTGCACGGGTGCACCATTGCCGAGCTCGTAGAGCACTTCGACGTGATCGGGAATCGAAGCCGCGCGTTCCGCGCCTTTCTCGTCGCGCCGTTTCGGGATCTGAATCCGCGTTTTGCCGACGACGTGATTGCCAGGCCCGAGCCAGCGCATCATCGTTTCGTACGTGCCGCCTGCGTTCAGCACGTTGATGCCGCTGTAGCGCGCGTCGTGGCGCCAGTCCAGCTCGCCGCTGAAGTTCGCGAAGCCGCGCTGCAGCATTTGCGCTTCCACGGACAGCACTTCGCCGATGCCGCCGTTTGCGAGCAGCCCCTGGATCGCGCGATCGATGCGGTAGCTTTGCGACGTCGGCACGAGTTGGCACACGAGGCTCGAATGGCGTTTCGACGCCGCGAGCATGTCGCGTGCTTCGGCGGAGTCGTTCGCCATGCGTGCCTGGCAAAGCACGTGCCGACCACTGTCGAGCGCGGCGAGCGTCATTTCGCGATGCGTGTAGGGCCACGTGCCGATAAGCACGGCGTCGATGCCGTCGGCCGCAAGCAACTGCTGCCAGTCCGCATACGCGCGCGGAATGTTGAGCTCCTTCGCGGAACGTTGGCTCGACTCGAGCGAGCGATTCGCCACCGCTACGATCTCGACTCCCGGCATCTTGCGCAACCCCGGTGCGTGCACGGTATTGACGATGCCGCCGGCGCCGATGATGCCGATGCGAATGCGCTTCGGCGTGTTCGACCGCGGCGTGCGGCGTTCCTGCGCCAGCAGCGCGGACGGCGCGAGCGCGGCAGCCACCGGCAGGCCGGCAGCGGCCAGCAGCTCGCGACGGTTGATCTTTGAATGGCCGGAGTCGTTGCTCATGGATCGATTCCCCGAGGAATGGTTCGAAGCGAAGCGTGCGTGGCCGGCCGGCGCAGCACAAGCCCGA
>PMCP01000160.1:0-335 GCA_003155415.1 Gammaproteobacteria bacterium
ATGGGATCGTTGGCCCGCTCGTCGGTCGAGTGGTCCGAGTTCCAGATGTTACGCGACGGATCCGAGGCCTGCAGCTCGTACCCCGTCGGGTCGTGGCTGCGCACACTCTGCATCTGGACCGAAGGCTCGATCGTCACGTTGTCGTTCGGCTTCCACAGCAGTGAGAAACGAGCCGCGGCGGTGGTCGTCGAATTTGCGTTCTTTTCGATGACGTACAAGCACCCCGGCACCGCCACTGCTGGCTGACAGTGATCGATCCAGCCACCGTCCTTGCGGTACCACGTGCTGAACCTGAAGCCGAGCTTGTCTTCCTTGATTGGCCCACCCATCGCGTA
>PMCP01000160.1:342-4680 GCA_003155415.1 Gammaproteobacteria bacterium
TCGGTCAGGCTCGGAGCCTTCGGAATCAATCGAATGGCGCCGCCTTCAGACGTCGAGCCGAACAACGTGCCTTGCGGACCACGCAGGACTTCGACACGCTCGAGATCGAATACCACCGGCATGGCGACCGAGCCGCCGATATTCGTGTTGTTGCCGATCGTGGTGAACGGGGTATCGCCGAGATACATACCCGTCGTCGGCTCGCTCGTCCGCGATGAGATGCCGCGGATCTGGATGTTGGTGATCGAGAGGCCGAAGGTCTGGGTATTCGTGAGCACGACACCCGGCGTGATCGCGGTCAGAGCGCCAATATCCTTGGCCCCGATCTGGTCGATCGTCTTGCCGTCGAATGCCGTGATACTGATCGGGACCTTGGATACGTCCTGCCCCGCCGCCTGCTTCGTGGCCGTCACGATGATTTCTTCGAGTTGCCCCTGACCGCCCGCTTCCTGTGCCCGCACGGTACGGGGCGCGAGGCCCACGGCGACCATGGGTGCAGCGATTGCGAATGCGAGCACCCAACCGCGACGCAAAGAAACGTTGTTTTTATCACACATGTGTCCGGACATTCTTCCCTCCGACAAACCACCAAAATCCACGTCCCCGGAAAACGCGTCTGAGCCGCGTGGGACGGGGCTAATGTGCACTTGATTGCGGAATGCTTCTTTCGTGGGGACGAAGCCTCTTCTTCGTTCACACGAAGCGCGTGGCGTCATCCAGACAAGCTCAGAACGATTTGCGCAGCGTTACGCCCATTTGGCGCGGCTGGTTCGTGTAGCCCGACAAACTGCCGGTTTGAGCAACGGACGGAAAAGCGCTGACGAGATAGCGATCGTCGTTCAGATTGCGGCCCCAAACCTGGAGCTCCCATGCGTTGCGCTCGAATGACACGCTGGCGTTCAGCATGCCCACTTTCCGCGAGGCGTACTGGGACGGCACGTTCTCGACGACCTGTACGTTGCTGTCGTAACGGTAGTCGGCGCGAAACACGCTCGCAAACGAACCGGCCATATAGCGGTAGCTGAGCCCCGCGACGACACTGGTTTCGTGGACGCCCGACGGCTTCGTGCCGGACAGATCGACCACACCCACCTGGCCATTCGCCAGTACGCCCTGAGCGCCTGGAAAACTGTCGTACAGGGGATGGAGCAGAGTGACTCCGAGCTCCAGCGTCAGTGCGCTTGACACCGCGAACAAGGACTCGACCTCCAAGCCCGTGGTGCTCTCCTTACCCGCGTTGCCGAGCACAAAGCCCGTGCCGACGAAGATGTTGGACTGGAAGCCCGTGATCTCCTGGTCGAACAACGCGACGTTCAACGACGTGCGGTCCCACTTCGCTTTGAGGCCAAACTCCACCACGCGGGAATCTTCGGGACCGGCATAGCGGCTGCCGTAGCGGCCGTAGTACGGGTTCGCACGCGTGCCGAGCGGCGATCGGTCGCCGATCGCATTCGGGAAAGGCCGGGAATCCCGCGAGAGGTTCCACGAGGTCGGCTTGAAGCCCGTCGACACGCCGCCGTACACCTTCACAGCGTCATTGACGTTGTACGCCAGGCGAAATGTGTAGGTCACCTCATCGTCGTTGCTCCGACCATTCGCAAACGGTACGACCGGGTAGAGCAGCTGCAACGGGTAGAGGGTCAGCGTGGAATTGCAGGCCGGCGGCGGCGCCGCGGCAGAACACGGCGTGACGCTGATTGCATCGGCGGCCGCAGCGGCCGCAGCAAACGCGGGGTTGCCAAGATTCGCGGGCGTGGCTGGCTGCCCGGTGAGCGCTCGAAACGCACCCGCAAACCCGACTTGCACGAGGTTGACCTGTCCGAACGCGTCCGTGTTGGTCTGCGCGATCGATACGTCTTTGTCGCTNNATGAAGCTGCCCGTGCCCGCGGCGAAGAAGGTATTCGCCGGCAGCCCGAGCGCCGTCTCCAATTGGCCGAACGTGGCGGGGCTGGCACCGCCCGCGACCACGAGACCCGTGGCGTAGCCGCGGAACGCTGCGCCGAAGCGTATGTCGTTCTTGAGCTCGACGCTCTCGTCGAGATAGTAGAGACCGACCATACCGGTGACGGGGCCGCCGTGGTCGAACAGAAACCGAACCTCTTGCGTCAGCGTGCGGATGTGCTGGTCGTTGATATTCGTCGGCACGAGGTCGGCACTCGTAAAGTCGGAGTCGTAATCGAAGAACGCTTTCTGACGTCGCAGCGCGGTGATCGAGCTGATCGTCACCCCCGAACCCTTCCAATCCACGTGCGCCGATACGCCGTTGTTGTCGACTCTGTTGACCGGGTTCGCGTTCAGGTAGGCGCTGTCGTCGAACGGGTTGCCAGTGTAGAGCCGGCCGCCCACCGCCTGAATGAGCGCGCCGGTCGGCCCGTTCAGCAGGTTGACCACGCCGCAGCACGCTTCGTCGATGCGACCGACGTCGGCCATGACGCGCAGTGACAGCTTGTCGGAAATTTCGTCCAACAATTGGAACCGCACGTCAGTGCGGTCCCGGTCGTTGATGTCGCTGCCGTTAGCGAGATTCTTGAAGTAGCCGTCACGCTGGTTGATGCCAGCGCTGACGCTGTAGGCCACGGAATCGCTGATCGGGCCCGTGACATAGCCACGCAGCAGTTTCTGGCTCTGCTCGCCAAGCCCTACTTCGAAGCTGCCTTCCGTGCTGAACTGCGGCTTGCGGGAAGTAACACTGATCACGCCCGCCGAAGCGTTCTGGCCGAACAGCGTGCTCTGCGGCCCGCGCAAAACCTCGACGCGCTCTATGTCCACGAAATCGCCGATGGCCGCGGCGGAGCGCGAACGGTAGACCCCGTCGATGAATAGGCCAACCGAGGACTCGATGCCCGCGTTGTTCGCGCCGTTGCCGAAGCCGCGGATGATGAAATTCGTCTGCGTCGAGGTCTGTAACTGCGTGACGCGCAACGAAGGCACGACCGACTGCAGCTCGAGCAAGTCCAAAATGCGAGCTTGCTTCAGTGTCTCGGCGCTGGTCACCGACACTGCCACCGGCACGTCCTGCAAGGTCGACTCGCGTTTGGTCGCGGTGACCACTATTTCCTCTAGCGCCGGCGGCTCGGCGGCCACGGCCATTCCCGAGTAGTGACAGACAGCCAGCAACGTCAGTCCTGCGGTCATGCGCTTCATTTGTGTATCTCCCCGCCTTTCGTAAACGTTCGCAACGCGGCTTTGTGGTCAGTATGCGCGGATACGCGAACGCCGCACTACGCCCTTCTCAACACGAGGCTCGCGATCTTCCACACTGCCCCGTGCTTGACGTAAACACTTTCGAGCTCGCGTATTGCTGCTCTTTCGGATACTGCATCTCTTGCGCGCTAGCTGCCCCCCGGAATAGCAATCGGAGCCGTATCCTAACCCCGGCTTGCGCGCCAGCGCCCGAGCCACGGCGACCGATACGGGCGGCGGCTACCGACTAGGGCTAAGCCGGCTCGCCATACATCGCCATCCCGTGCGTAGCCTGCCGCTGTGCGTTGAGCGTGAGCACCTCGACAACGAGGGCCCGGCCCACGCTGCGATAGTGGATCGCGATGCGGTCCGCACCCGCGTACGCGGCGATGAGCTCGAACTTGATCGGCAGCTCCGCCTTCAGTGCCGGCGCCCAATACGGCCGAATCGCCGCCTTGCCACGCAGAATGCCGCTCGGCTCGCGCATGCGTTCGACGATAAACGGCGAGCACATCTCGAAGTCTTCGGTGTAGTGCGAAAAGATTCGTTCGAGGTCGTGGCTGTTCCACGCGGCCACCCACTCCTCGGCGAAGGCTCTCGCCCATTCCTTATCGATGATCATGCTTGCCTCCGTTCCTTCATGCCCTGCTCGCCCGGCTGGCTGTGACGCGACGTTTCGCGGCGTTCGCTCCACTTCGGGCGGAGTCCTGCTTTACTCGCAGCCGCACAACTCTCCTTATTAGGGTGTAGGGAATCGGCTGATCGAGCGGGAACTTCAGGTTGCCCTTGGGTCCGGCGTACGGCGCAAGAGCTTTCGCGAGCTTCGCGTCGCCACGCACGGGCGGGAACAGGCCGATGTGATTCTTGAACGCCGCGAAGTACACCAGGATGCCGCGCTGCTTGAACGCGGGCATTCGGTAGCTGATGACCTCTTCGGCGTTCGGGGCCGCGGTGCGGATCACGCGGCGAATCTCACGCAGGATCGGGCGCACCTTCGCAGGCGCAGCCGCGATGTACTCGTTGATATTCGTGGGCGCTCCGTTTCGCATACCGATTGCCTAGCAGTTCTCGCCGGCGATGCCCTCGATAGCTTCGTAGTGCGACACGGTCGGAAACGGATCGTAGCCCGGGATCGATTCGATGAGCCCTTGGGC
>PMCP01000068.1 GCA_003155415.1 Gammaproteobacteria bacterium
CAGAAAGGTGGCGCGTTCAGCGCGGGCCGCGGCAGCTTCGACGCGCTGCACGTCAACGCCGCGACGTGGCTTGGGCCCAATCGCTGGTACGACGCAGGCGACCAGCGCTTCAACCCCGACAACGTGATGATCAGCTCGCGCGAAGCGAGCTTCATCGCGATCGTCGCGCGCGACGGTAAAGTCGTCTGGCGGCTTGGGCCGGACTACCGCGAGACGGACGCGACGAAGGCCATCGGTCAGATCATCGGCCAACACCATCCGCACCTGATACCGAAGGGATTGCCCGGCGCCGGGAACCTGCTCGTGTTCGACAACGGCGGCACCTCCGTCTACGGCTTCGCGAACCCGGCCGCACCCGACGGCACGGGCGCGGTGCGCCGCCATTTCTCGCGCGTGCTCGAGTTGAATCCCGTCACGCTCGAGAAGGTCTGGGAATACTCTCTGAAGGGCCAGGAGAGCTATCGGTTTTTCAGCCACTACGTGAGCTCGGCGCAACGATTGCCGAACGGCAACACGCTGATCACCGAAGGCGCGGACGGGAGGCTCTTCGAGGTCAAGAGCAACGGCGACATCGTGTGGGAGTACGTGAGCCCGTATTTCGGCACGGACGCACCGGGCACGAACCGCGTGTACCGCGCGTATCGATTGCCGTACGCCTGGGTGCCGCAGCTACAAAAGCCGGCGGAGCGCCCGGTCGTGCCACCGCCGCGAGGCGAATTCCGGGTCGCGCCGCGCTAGTTCTTCGCCGGCACCGGCTGGCTTCCTTCGACCCTGTCAGACGGGCTACCCTGTCGAGCGAAGCTGGCCAAAGAAGACCGGCACACATTTCGGGGAACCATCGACTTGAACGGCGGGACCGCGTCGCTATCGACGCTGACTCATTTGCAATGCTCGCGGCCAAGCTGCGGGCAACGCCTGGACTACACGCCAGCCAAAAACCTGTGCCCTGCATGCCAGGCGCCGCTGCTCGCGCGCTACGACTTGGCTCGCGCCAAACGCACGTTCAATCTCCCCGCTCTGAAAGACCGCGTGCGCTCGATGTGGCGCTACGCCGAGGTGCTGCCGAAAGCGGCGCCCGTGTCGCTCGGCGAAGGTCTGACACCGCTGCTGCACACGCGCCGCTACGGCGCAGAGCTCGGCCTTGCCAATCTTTACGTCAAGGACGAAGGCCTGAACCCGACCGGCTCCTTCAAAGCGCGCGGACTGTCGGCGGCGGTCAGCATGGCGAAGGAGCTCGGCATAGAAACGATTGCATTGCCGACTGCCGGCAACGCGGGCGGTGCCGCGGCGGCGTATGCCGCGCTCGCGGGCCTCGAGTGCGTCGTTGCGATGCCGGCCGACACGCCGGCCGCGAATATCATCGAGGCGCGCGCGTTCGGCGCGGACGTGCGGCTCGTGCAGGGCTTGATCTCCGACGCGGGCAAGCTGATCGCTGCAAAAGTGGCCGAAGAAGGCTGGTACGAAGTCGCGACTCTGAAGGAGCCGTATCGCATCGAAGGCAAGAAGACGATGGGCTACGAGCTGTGGGAAGAATTCGGCGGCACGCTGCCGGACGTGATCGTGTACCCCACGGGCGGCGGTGTAGGCCTCATCGGCATGTGGAAAGCATTCGAAGAACTCGAAGCGATGGGCCTGATCGGCGGTGAGCGGCCGCGCATGATCGCAGTGCAAGCCGAAGGCTGCGCGCCCATCGTGCGCGCGTTCACCGCGCATGCCGAAGCGTCGGAGTTCTGGCAGGACGCGGCCACCGTCGCGTCCGGATTGCGCGTGCCGAAAGCGCTCGGCGACTTCATCGTGCTGGCCGACGTCTACGCGAGCCGCGGCGAAGCCGTCGCCGTCAGTGACGTCGAGCTCATGCATGCGTGTCGGCGGCTCGCGAAACTCGAAGGCGTGTTCGCAGCGCCGGAGGGCGGCGCGGGGCTCTTCGCCGTCGAGAAACTAGTGCGCGACCACAAAATCGGGCGCGACGAGAACATCGTCGTGTTCAACACGGGCTCGGGCTACAAATACCTCGAGGCCTGGCAAGCGGCGTTGGTTTAATGATCCATTGGAGAAACAACAATGAAACGACTCGGGGCTGAATTCTTCGGTACCTTCTGGCTCGTGCTCGGCGGCTGCGGCAGCGCGGTGTTGGCCGCGGCATTTCCGAATGTCGGCATCGGCCTGCTCGGCGTGTCGCTGGCGTTCGGTCTGACCGTGATCACCATGGCCTATGCGATCGGGCACATCTCGGGGTGCCATCTGAACCCCGCGGTGTCCATCGGACTCTGGGCCGGCGGCCGTTTCCCCGCGGGCAAGTTGCTGCCATACATCCTGGCGCAGGTGCTGGGCGGCGTGCTCGCGGGCGGCGTGCTGTACGTGATTGCGTCCGGTCACGCGGGCTTCGACGTGACTGCGGGGTTCGCATCGAACGGCTACGGCGTGCATTCGCCGGGCGGCTATTCGCTCACGGCGGCGGCCACCAGCGAAGTCGTAATGACGATGATGTTCCTGCTGATCATCTTGGGCGCCACCGATAGGCGCGCACCGCAGGGATTCGCGCCACTCGCGATCGGCTTCACGCTCACGCTGATCCACCTGATCAGCATTCCGGTGACGAACACGTCCGTGAATCCGGCGCGCAGCACGGCAGTGGCCGTCTTCGTGGGCGACTGGGCAGTCTCGCAGCTGTGGCTATTCTGGGTGGCGCCGATCGTCGGCGCGGTCTTGGGTGCCGCAATCTACCGATTCATCGGCTCGGAACGCTGATACAGATCCCGGCGGGCACTGCATCTTTTCTTGTGCGCGGTGCCTGCCGGGACTAGTCTGCCGGAACGCCCGGCGTTTCTTCGACGCCTCGCGGCAACCACCACCGACGCGCGCCGCGAGAGCGCCAAGGAGCCAGCATGCGAACGGCGATTCGACGCACGGGCATCGCCCTCGGGATCGCGGCGGTCGCCGCCGCCACAATCGTGTATGCCGAGAATCTGCGGCTTCGCACCGGAGAATGGGATTTCACGTTGACCGGACTCGACTCGGCGTTCAGCGGCGCCGGCGGGCCTCCGCCCGAGGCCCGCGCCCAACTCGCGAAGCCGATGCGCTACAAGAGCTGCATCACGGACAAAGACCTCGCTAAGCTCAGGCTGGGGCCACCCGATGAGGATGAGGACGAAGATTGCAAGGTGACGTCTACCAAAGCGACCGCCCAGGCTGCGGATATCGCACAAACCTGCACCGGCGAAAAGGCGCGCACCCAGAAGATGCACGTCGACGCACCGTCCCCGGAGAGCATGACGGCGACGATAGACATCACGTCGGCTCGTGGTTCCGCCCACCTGACGATCGTCGGCAAGTGGATCGGCGCCACCTGCACCGACTCGGACTAGTCGCGGACGCACATCGAACAACAAACGCGAACGTCGAACCGCGTCTGGTGTCTCCGAAGGTATAAGCGTGATATTCCGTCAACTGCTCGACTTACGTTCGTCGACGTACACGTATCTGCTCGCAGACGCGCGCACGCACGAGGCCGTCATCATCGATCCCGTCTTCGAGCAGGTGCGCCGCGACGTGGCGCTCGTCCGCGAGCTCGGGCTCACGCTCGTGTACACGCTCGACACGCACGTGCACGCCGATCACATCACGGGTGCGTGGCTACTGAAACGCGCGCTCGGCAGCCGAATTTGCATCGGGCAACGCTCGGGCGCGCGCGAGTTCGATCTTGGCCTTGCACCCGGCGAACGCTTGCGGTTCGGCGCGCGCCATCTCGAAGCACGCCCCACACCCGGGCACACGAACGGCTGCATGACGTATGTGCTCGACGATCGCAGTATGGCCTTCACGGGCGACGCGCTACTGATCCGCGGCGCGGGGCGCACCGACTTTCAAGGTGGCGACGCTCACGCGCTGTACCGTTCGATCACTGGCGAGATCTACACGCTACCGGACCCGTGCCTGATCTATCCCGCGCATGACTACCGCGGCCTGACGTGCAGCAGCGTCGCAGAGGAAAAGAAGCACAATCCGCGCATCGCGGCCGACCGCAGCGAGCGCGATTTCGTCGGCTACATGGAGAACCTGGGCCTGCCGCACCCTAAACAGATCGACGTAGCCGTGCCCGCCAACCTCGAGTGCGGCCACATCGATCTCGCCGACGAGCTGCTCGAGACGACGTGGGCGCCACTGCGCTACACGTATGCGGGCACCAACGAAGTCGAGGTCGACTGGGTCGCCGATCACACCGCGGAGATCACTATCGTCGACGTGCGTGACGCGAACGAGTGGAACGGCGAGCTCGGCCACATTGCGGGCGCCACATTCATCCCGCTCGAGCAGCTGCGCGAGCGCGCCGCAGACTTGAAGCAGGACAAGCCGATCGTCGCCGTGTGCCGCTCCGGAGCACGCTCGGCGCAAGCCGTCGCCATTCTCGAGAAAGCCGGGTTCAAACGCGTCGCCAACCTCGCGGGCGGCATGATCAACTGGAACAACCACCAGCTCCCCACCCGCACCGACGCCTGAGCCCGTCGCCGCGCCACCGCGCGGCTGCTGTCGCACCAACCGTTGCCTGTATTCGCTAAGTGTTGGCGAGTTTCGCCTTGACCCCAATCGCTGCCTGAATCTCCGCACGATCGGACAGGCCTTTTCCTTTCAAGCTGTTACGTTGCCCACGAATCACTGGCACGGAAGATGCTATTCGCGATCCAGTAGCGACCCGCTAGTCGCGCCGTGCATCTAAGACACAGGGGGGATCGTGGATCAAAGATCATCGTTGCTCGATCAACTACGGATCGAGCGATCCGACGAGACTGCGCCGCGCAGTCGTAAAGCAGTTTGGTGGAGCGTCGGCATTGCTACCGTCGCAGCGGTGGGTGTCGCGACCTGGGTGGTTGCGATGCCGCGCGGCGTTCCAATCAAAGTGGCCACGGCAGCGCTCGCACCGGCCGACGTCGTCGCCGCCCCCTCTTCGATCCTCGACGCGTCCGGCTATGTGGTCGCGCGCCGGCAAGCGACGGTGTCTGCGAAGATTACGGGCAAAGTCGTGGCCGTTGCCATCGAGGACGGCCAGCGCGTGGAACGCGGCGAAGTGATGGCGCGGCTCGACGACACCAACGCGCAGGCAGCTGTCGCGCAAGCGCGTGCCGAGCTCGAGCAGAGCAAGGCGAACCTGATCGCCTCCGAGGTGGCTCTGACCAACGCCGGTCCCACGTTTCAGCGCAACGAGATGCAATTCATGCGGGCTGTGATCAGCGCGCAGAGTTTTGACACGGCGAAGACCGCTTTCGACGCCTCACGCACGAGCCGCGACGTGGCTGCGCGCGCGGTCGATGTCGCAGCCGCACGGCTCGGGCTCGCAGAGCGCAATCTCGACGACACCGTGGTGCGCGCGCCGTTCAGCGGCATCGTGACCGTCAAGGCGGCGCAGGAAGGCGAGATGGTGTCGCCTATCTCCGCGGGCGGCGGCTTCACGCGCACGGGAATCGGCACCATCGTCGACATGAGATCGCTCGAAGTCGAGGTCGACGTCAGCGAGAACTTCATCAACCGCGTGCACGCGGAGCAGCCGGCCAGCGTGAAGTTGAACGCGTACCCCGACTGGAGCATTCCGGCGCGCGTAGTCGCCATCATTCCCACAGCCGAGCGCGCGAAGGCCACCGTGAAAGTGCGCGTGGCATTCGACGCCGGCGATCCGCGAGTGCTGCCCGAGATGGGTGCACGCGTGGCGTTCCTGTCCGACGCGAACGGCAGCGCCTCGGCCGCGGGCGGCGGCGCTTCGTCTACGCAACGCGCGTTGCTCGTGCCCGAAGGCGCCGTGCAGCGAAATGGCGACACGGGCGTGGTGTTCGTCGTAGCCGATGGCAGCGTCGAGAAACGCACGGTGCGCCTCGGCGAACGCAGCGCCGCGGGCCAAATCGTGCTCTCGGGGTTGACGCCCGGCACGCGCGTCGCGATCGGCGACTTCGCACGGCTGACCGACGGCACTGCGGTAAAGATCGAAAACTGAAGCGCTTGCTGCGCTTACGCCACTAGGAGTGAGAGTCATGACAGCTCTGGTTTCCATCAAGCAGGTTTACAAGAGTTACGTGCGTGGCAAGCAGCGTGTGGAAGTTCTGCACGGGCTCGATCTCGACGTGGAGAAAGGCGAGTTCCTAGCACTCATGGGGCCGTCAGGCTCCGGCAAGAGCACGCTGCTGAATCTGATCGGCGGCCTCGACCGGCCGGACAAGGGAGAGATCACCGTCGCCGGTCAACGCATCGATCAGCTGTCGTCCGGCCAGCTCGCGAAATGGCGCGCGCGACACGTGGGTTTCATCTTCCAGTTCTACAACCTGCTGCCGGTGCTCACTGCAGAGCGCAATGTCGAAGTGCCGTTGTTGCTGACGAAGCTGTCGAGCCGCGAACGCAAACGCAACGTGCAGGCAGCGCTCGATCTCGTGGGCCTGGCGGACCGTGCGAAGCACAAACCGAGCGAGCTTTCGGGCGGTCAGCAGCAACGTGTGGCGATCGCCCGCGCGCTCGTGGCCGACCCGACACTGCTCGTGTGCGACGAGCCCACGGGCGACCTCGACCGCGAGACTTCCGATTCGGTGCTTCAACTGCTCGAGCTCTTGAACCGCCAGCAAGGCAAGACGATCGTCATGGTCACACATGACCCGCGGGCCGCAGGCCACGCGTCGCGCCGCCTGCACGTCGACAAGGGCTCGTTGGGCGAGGCGCCGGTCGGTGCTGCCGCATGAAGTACTTACCTTTGATCTGGGCCGGCCTCTGGCGCAAACGCGTGCGCACGGTCCTGACGATGTTGTCAGTGGCCGTGGCGTTTGTGCTGTTCGGCGTCATGCACGGCGTGACGGCGGGCATCGATCAGATCATTAATCAGATGAGCGATTCGCGCCTGCGCATCCAAAGCCGCGTCAACATCACGGAAGCGTTACCGATCGCGCATCTTGGCCGCATCGAAAACGTGCCCGGTGTCTTGGGCGTCGGCTACTACAACTTTGTCGGCGCGTATTACCAGGAGCCGCGCAATCAGATCAGCGCAGGCGCGATGGACATGAGCCGCCAGACTGCGCTCTTCCCAGAGATCAAGGTGCCGGACGGCGCACTGGACGCGATGGCTCGCACCCGGGACGGCGCGCTGATCGGCGCGGATCTCGCCAAGGAGCGCGGCTGGAAGGTCGGCGACCGGATCCCATTACGATCTTCGATCTGGATGCGCAAGGACGGGGCGCAGGATTGGACGTTCGAGATCCTGGGTATCTACAGCTGGGCCGACGGAAGAGTGCCGAGCAACGAGTTCTGGATCAACTACCAGTACTTCGACGAAGAGCGCACGTTCGGCAACGGCACCGTGACGATCTACTTCGCACGCATCAACGACCCCGCGCACTCCGCCCAAATCGCCGAGCAGATCGACGGCTTGTTCGCCAACTCGGCGAACGAGACTCAGACACAGAACGAACGTGATTGGCTGCGCGGCCGCATCGCTCAGATCGGCAACATGGCTTTCTTCGTCAACGCCATCATCGGCGCCGTGATGTTCACGCTGCTGTTCCTCACGGGCAACACCATGATGCAGTCAGTGCGCGAGCGGATCCCCGAGCTCGCGGTGCTGAAGACCTATGGCTTCTCGAGCAGCGCCGTGGTGTTGCTCGTGCTCGGCGAGGCACTGCTGCTGTGCGGGGTCGCGGCCGGCATCGGCTTGGGGCTTGCGCGGCTCGCGCAGCCGTCGATCTTCCGTGCGATCGGTGCCGGCGGCCTGGCGCTGCCATGGAGCGTCATCGGCACCGGCCTCGGTGTCGCCGCGGTCGTCGCGATTATCAGCGCCCTGCCGCCGGCGTGGCGCACGCAGCGCATCAGCATCGTCGACGCATTGGCCGGTCGCTGACCGGCGAATTAGCTCGAAAGGACAACCGCAATGAGTGCTTTGAGTCAGATGGGTGCCGTGACCGGGATGAACCTGCGCAGCATTCCACGCCGCCTCGGGAGCTCGAGCGTGATCGTAATCGGCATCGCGGGTGTCGTCGGTGTCATCGTGGCCGTGTTCGGGATGACGCGCAGCCTCTCCCAAGCGCTCGTCGACACCGGTCGTCCGGACCGCGCGATCGTTTTGCGCAGCGGCGCGCAGAACGAGACCTCGAGCACGCTGCTGGTCGACGCGTTCGCAACGATCAAGAACGCGCCCGGCGTCGCGCGTACCAGCGCCGGCGACGCAGCCGGCAGCGCCGAGATGCTCGCGTCCGTGAACCTGATCCGCAGAGAGGACGGCGCACAAGCCGCCGTCGGTGTGCGTGGCGTGGAGCCGACGTCCGCCACGATCCGTCCCGAGGTGAAGCTCATCGATGGCCGAATGTTTCGGCCTGGACTTCGCGAGATGATCGTCGGCCGAGGCGCTCAGCACGAGTTCAAGAACCTCGAGATCGGCGATCACGTGGGCTTACGCGATAGTGTGTGGACGATCGTCGGCATCTTTGAGAGCGGCGGCGATGCTAATGAATCGCGCCTGTTCGCCGATGCCCAGACGCTGATGTCGGCTTACAAGCGGACGGCTGCCAACTCCGTAACCGTGCTTCTCGAGTCAGAGGCCAGCTTCGACGAGTTCAAGACCGCATTGACGACGAACCCTACGTTGTCCGTTTCCGTCGAGCGCGAACGCGACTACTATCAGCGTCAGTCGGAAGACGCGAACACGTTCTTCGATCTCGTGACGACGTTCGTGGGGATCATCATGGCACTCGGGGCGCTGTTCGGCGCGCTGAATACGATGTATTCGGCGGTCAGCGCTCGCACTGTCGAGATCGCGACATTGCGCGCGATCGGCTTCGGAGCGAGCGGTGTCGTGAGCTCGGTGCTCGTGGAAGCTCTGCTGCTGTCGTTCACCGGTGCGGTAGTGGGCGCCGCCATCGCGTGGTTGCTGTTCAACGGCAATACGATCGGCATCGGCAACAACGTCGGCACGCTCGTATTTCAGATGCGCATCACTCCGGCCCTTCTCGGCTCCAGCGTGCTATTGGCCTGCATCGTCGGGCTGCTCGGCGGCCTGCTGCCCGCGCTGCGCGCGGCGCGGATGCCGGTCGCGACTGCACTGCGAGCCACGGCGTGACGCCGAGAATCTCGCGTCAGACCGTCGCGGCCGCGCGCTTGTCTACGATCAACTGAAACTTGCGCGTGCGCGGATTGACGGGCAGATCGTCCGTCGGCACCACTTCGAAGCGCACGTTGTCCATACGCTTGCGCGCGAGAATCTCGCGCAGCCGGTGAGCGACGCCCTCGACGGCCGCGTTGCGCGCCGCCGCGTCCAGCGCGTTGTCGAGACACACCATGAAGCGAAACTCGGCCGCGCCCGTGAGCTGCAACTGAAACCGGGTCACCCCGGCAACGAACACCTCGTTGATCGTATGCGGGCTGATGAAGTCCTCGGCGCCATCGCGATTCCTGAACACGGGTTGCAGCTCCGTACGGCCCACGAGGCTCTCGATCACAAGGTACGGCGCGTGCTGACCGGATTCGATTGGCCGCAAAATGTCGGCCATGCGATATCGAATCAGCGGCAACGTGTAGTTGAACAGGTTCGTGATGACGGAGTGATCTTCGTAGAACTCGAAGATCAGATCGTCGTCGTACAGCACGATGTTCGAGCTTCCCGGCGGCGAGCCACCCATTCCCAAGTGCTCGCTGCAGCCGTAAGTGTTCGTCAGCCCGCAGCCGAACGTTTGCTCGAGAAACGCGCGGTCGGATTCCGTCGTCGCCTCGCCGGCAGTCGCCAGGTAGATCAGATGATCGAGACGCAACGCCCCGGCGCGCTGCTGCTCGCCGAGAATCTTGAGAGCCGTCGTGTAGCCGGCAAGCATGTCGGGTTGGAATTCGTTCAAGGCGGCGATCGTGTCCGTGAGAGGGCTGTTGACCTCGAGTAACTTGAGATCAATGAATAGGCGCGCGATGCCGCTGTTCAACGAACTGACCAAGGTGACACCGGCGTAGTGGCCGTCCGTCGCCGCGAAATACGCGATCCGCATCTTGCCTTTGCGCTTGCGTTGCGGCCTGGCGCCGCGCGGCCGCATGGCGTTACCTCGGGCCCAGTCCTGCGGCGAATACACGAAGTAGCCCACCTCGCCGGAAGATCCGGACGTGTGGATCACGCGGTACTTGCGCAGGTATTGCTCGTTCGGGTCTTTCGATCGCGTCAGGAACTCGGCGATCGCCTGCTTCGTGATGCCGGGCACCGTGACGATCTCGTCGAAGTGGCGCATCAGCAGCGACTTCGTGAGTACCGGGAAATCCTTCGGCTCGCAGCGCGCAGTGTCGATGCCACGCTCGGCGATGATCTTGCGGTAGTACGGCGAGCGCTCGTACGCGTGATGCGCGAGTTGCCGAAACTTCGCGAGCTGATTCGCTTCGAGCTCCGCGCGCGTCAGCGTCGCCGCGCGACGCACCTCGCGCGCTTTACGAAATGTGGTCAGGAGCCCGGCAAGCACGCGCGCGAGCATGCGATAAACGGCCAGACTCGTCCAGCGGCGAAGGTGCGATTTGACCGGCAGAACCGTATTCGGGATGATCGGCGCGCCTCATCCTCCCGCTCCCCCCGAGGGCTCCCCATGAACAAGGTCGTCGCCGCCATCGTGGCACTGATCGTCGTCTTGCTGCTCGCCGTCCCGCCGGCGCTCGGTACTCTTACGGAATCGCGCGTGCGCGAGCGCGTTGCCGCCATCAACACGAACGGTGTGATCACGGCGGAGGTCAAATCATTCAACCGCGGCTGGTTCGGCAGCACGGCAAAGATCGAGATCGGCCTGTCGCCGGGCTACATCGCGCAGGTCGCCGCGAGCGGAGGCCCAGCAGAGGTTCTCGGCCAACACGCAACAATTGCCGTCGATTTCGCGCACGGCCCTGTGGCCGTGCAGAAAGGCGTGAATTTCGGCTGGTCCTCGATGGTGGCGCGGCTCGATCCGGAGACAGCGGGGCTCGCAGAGATCGAGAAGCAGCTGGGTGTGCCGTACCTCTTCGAGTTTCGCGGCCGCACGGGATTCGGCGGCGGCGTTGTGTTCGACGCCGACGTGCCGCCGATGGACGTGCCTGCGGGTGTCGCGCAATTCAAGTTCTCGGGCGCCGTGCTCGATGGCAGCTACGCGGGCAACCGTCTCGTCTCGAAGGCGAACATCGATTCGCTCGAGTTCGCATCGCCGGGCGGCACGTTCGCGCTGCACAACCTCCGCGCGCACACGAACAACGAAATCCTGTCGCAGTACCTCTCACCCGGGGACGCCGAGGTCTCGATCGAAAGCGTTTCTGCTGTCGATCCCGTGCAGGGCACCACGCCGGTGCTGCAGGCCGAGAAGCTGAAGCTCACGAGTAGCGTAAAGCGCGGCAGCAGCGCGGCCCTCGTCGACATGAAGGTGGAGTACGGTCTCGACCGTTTGCATGTGGCGGAGAACGAGATCACGGGCGCAGTTCTGGGCCTCGCCCTTCAAAACCTCGATGTCGAGGCCGTTCAGCACCTTCGTGGTACGGCGCGCGACGCCAGCTTGAACCCGTCGCCCACGCCGGACGCAACCATCGCGACCGCCACGGCGGATCTGCAGCGCGTGCTTGCCGCAGGGCCGAGCGTGATCCTCGATCCGATCCGGTTCGCCTTCGACGGCGAGCCTTTCGAGGGTCGAGCCGAATTCACCACGGACCCGACGAAGCTGCCGCCGGGAGGTATCACGGACGTAGCCTCAGCCGTTCTATCGGGCGCCGTGAACAGTAAAGCGGACGTGAAGCTGTCGAAGCCGCTCGCGCGCCGGCTCGCCGCGCTGGCCACCGAAATGCAGTTTCGCGGGGACGCCCGCATGCCGCCGGAGCAATTGAAGTACATGGCCGAAGCGCAAGCCGGCCTCATGCTCACGCAGCTCGCAGGCCAGGGTTTTTTGGTCGACGACGGCGAGGTCTATCGCGCTGCCCTGCGCTACATTGACGGCGCGTTGACGGTGAACGACAAACCGTTACCGTTCGGACCTCAGTAAGCCGCTACTCCTTGCCAGCGGGCGGCGCACCGCCATCGCTATTGGCGGCCGGCGGCACGTCCGCCGGCTGCTCGGGCGGCACGACGGCCGGCTCCGTCTTCACGGCATCCGGGCGACCGCCTTCCTTCTCGACCCGGAGGCTCGCGATATCCTCCGGCGACAACGGATGAAAATCGCCGAGCCGGCACGTGAAGCCGCGGTTGAACCCCGAACCGATGGCGCCATTCTCGAGCACGGTGATCAGGTCGATGCTACACAACCGCCCCGCCGTGACCTGATAGCTGAACCGCTCCCAGCGTTTGAGCCCCGGGCATTTCTTCGGTAAGTAATTGCGGTAGGCGACGTTCTTGCCGCGCATGAAAAAGATGATGGTTTGATCGTCGAGGATGTCCGTACGTGCGATGCTCTGAGTGATGACGCAATCGCGTGGCGTGCGATTGAACGCGGCATCGTCGTCGGCATACGTGGCGGTGGACCCCGCCAGCAGCCAGGGCAAGACGAGTGCCGAAAACCGGAGATATACGCCCTTCGAGCGGTTCATGGCGCACCTCTACGCGTTCTGGGACGACTCTCTTTATAGCGCAGCGCCGGGCAGACCAGAAGACCCCTCTCGGCGCATCCCGGCCAAACGCGGCGCGGCCCGACGTGACGGCAACTGTGAACGTCCTCACGGCCAGTACTCACCCGCGGCACCTACAGTGCAGCCATCGCCACGCGACTGGATGCCGATCCATGAAATCCGCCCGAAGCACCCCGGCCACCCCGGCCGCGCCGAGCGTTGCGGACGATTCGGCCTCCGAACACATCTACATCGGTTCCGACGAAGCCCGCAACCCCGCGACCACCGCGCGCACCGTTCGCGAACGATTCGCGCTGCATAACGCCGTCCGGCGCGCCCGCAGCCTACTGACGCTCTACTCCGAAGGTTTCGTCGGCGTGACCGAGGAGCTGCGGGGCAAAAGCCGGAGCACGTTCCATCTGGATCTGCAGTATCTCGATCCGGTTCCGTCGCTCGAGCGCGTGATTGCGGGCCGCTGGTTCTACGCAACGCTCGGCAGTGGGGCCGTCGCGACGCTTGCGGCGTTTCTCACGCGGTTCGAGCCCCTCGCAACGGCGGCGTGGATCACGCTCGCGGTCGCGTCCCTCGCCGCGCTCGGCACACTGCTGGTGGGCGTGTATTTCAGCTACGAAAAGACCACGTTCTACACGATCCACGGCCGCGCGCCCGTGCTCACGTTGCTGGCGAACGTGGGCGCCGTGAAGAAGTTTCGTGCGTTCGTGCCAGTACTCTCGGCCGCGATCGAAGAAGCGGCCGAGCAGATCGGCCACGACACCTCCGCGTTCCTGCGCGCCGAGATGCGCGAGCATTACCGACTGCGCGGCGACCGCGTGCTGAGCCAGCAGCTCTGCGCCGACAGCACGGGCCGCATCCTCGCGCAGTTCGACGTGGAGCTGTAGCGCCAGGCCGGCACCCGCTTCCGGCTATCATGGCGGCATCATGCTCGCCCCTCTGCATTTGACTCCGCCCGCCGCCGTGCTCGAGGCGTTCAATCTCGCGGCAAGCCCGGTCGAGCGCGCGACCTCGGGGCTCATCAATCCGACGTGGTACGTAAGCTCGAAACGCGGCGCGGAACTCGTGCTCCAACGCGTGAACCCAATATTTCCGCCGGCCGTGAACCTCGACATCGCCGCCGTCACGGAGCACCTCGCACGCAAAGGCGCCGTGACGCCGCGGCTCGTGCCCACCCAAGCAGGCGCGCTTTGGCTCGAGCACGAGGGCGCCGTGTGGCGCGTGCTGACGCGAATCGCGGGCGTGTGCCGCGACGCGCTCGAATCACCGGCACAGGCGCGCGAAGCCGGCCGCGCGCTCGCCGAGTTCCACCGCACCGTGAGCGACCTCGACTACACGTTTCAAAACGCGCGGCTTGGCGTGCACGATACGCCGCGGCACTTGAAGGGCCTGCGCGACGCGCTCGCCGAGCACGCGGCGCATCGCGACATCGCCACGATCCGGCCGCTGGCCGAGCGCGTGCTCGAACTCGCCGCTTCGCTGCCCGCGTTGCCCGCAAGCGGCGATCGCATCGTGCACGGCGATCCGAAAATCTCGAACCTGATATTCGCGCCGGATAGCGACCGTGCGCTTTGCCTGATCGACCTCGACACGCTCTCGCGCATGCCCGTGGCGCTCGAGCTCGGCGACGCGCTGCGCTCGTGGTGCAACCCGGCCACCGAGGACGCAACCAATGCGCGGTTCGTGCGCGAGTACTTCGAGGCGGCTGTCGGCGGCTACGCAGCCGCGGCGCGCGGGTTCCTCACCGAGAACGAGTGGCGCGCGATTCCGCTCGGCACGCTGACGATCACGATCGAGCTCGCCGCACGTTTCTGCGGCGACGCGCTGCGCGAGCGCTATTTCGGCTGGGACAACAAACGCTACCCAACCGCGAGCGCTCACAATCAGGCGCGCACCCGCGGGCAACTTCGGGTGGCCACGAGCATCGCGGCGGAGATGGCCGCGCTCGACGCCATGACCGCGCGCGCGTTCGTAAACTGACGAGCACCGCATGACCGTCAAGACCTTCAGCTCGGCGGATTTCACGGCGCTGGCCGAGCAAGCCAAAGCCGCCCCGCGGCGGCGCGCGAACCTTAACGTGCACGCATCGACCGACGCGAACGTGCAGCGTCTGTTCATCGCCACCGAGCCCGATACCTACATGCGCCCGCACCGGCACCCGGAGAGCCACAAGTGGGAGTTCTTCGCCGTACTGCGCGGCCGGCTCGACCTGCTCGTGTTCAGCGACGCCGGCAAGCTCACGCAACGCGTCGTCCTCTCACCGACCGCCACACCGGCCGCCGAGATTCCGCCCGGCGTTTTCCACGCGTATGTGTGCATGCAGGCCGGCACGATCGGACTCGAGATCAAAGAAGGCGCGTACTTTCCGACCGCGGAGCACGACTTTGCGCCTTGGTCGCCGGCCGAGCGCTCGGCGGGTGCGGCCGATTACGTCGCGTGGATGCGGACCGCAGAGCCGGGGGCGACGCCGCCCACGATCCCCGGAACTTGACACGAGACCCAGAGGAACTTGCCATGATCACGAATTCACAATCCGGCACAAACGTCCAGGAAGTCGCAGCCGGCATCTTCAGGATCAACACGCCGATCCCGATTCCCGGCGCCGGCACATTCAACTTCAATCAGTACCTGGTCGTCGACGACGCACCGCTGCTGTTCCACACCGGTCAACGCGGATTGTTCCCACTCGTGCAAGAGGCCGTGGCCAGCGTGATCCCCGTGAGCCGTCTGCGCTACGTCGCGTTCTCGCACTTCGAGGCCGACGAGTGCGGCGCGTTGAACGACTTCCTCGAGGCAGCGCCGAACGCGGAGCCGGTGTGCAGCGGGATCGCGGCCATGACATCGATCGTCGACTACGCGAGCCGCCCACCGCACGTGCTCGACGATAGCGATGAGCTTTCACTTGGCGCACGCAACATCCGCTGGCTCGACACGCCGCACCTGCCGCACGGCTGGGAATCCGGCCTGATCTTCGAGACCACGACGCGCACGCTGTTCTGCGGTGATCTCTTCACGCAGGGCGGCGCAGGCAAGGTTGCGCTCACGAGCGACGACATCCTCGGGCCGAGCGAGGCGTTCCGTAAGCCGATGGACTACTACTCGCACTCGCCACAGACGGGCGCGATGCTGGAACGGTTGGCGGGGCTAAAGCCAGAGACGCTCGCCTGCATGCACGGAAGCGCGTGGCGTGGCGACGGCGCGGCGCTGCTGCGCGAGCTCGCCGCCGCCTTGTAGCGCACTAAAGACTGTGCGAGGTCTTGCGAGGGCCCCTCGCAGGACCGTCTGCGCACAGGGACGTGCGCAGGCGAGCCGCAGGTGCGAGTTCCGGCGTGTCCTGCGAGGGGCCCTCGCAAGACCTGGCACAGTCTTTCAGTGTGCGGCGTCGACGAACTTGAGCTCGAGCTCGCTCGCAAGGCTCACGATATCGCCGTCGCGAAGCACGCAGCGCTTGATGCGGCTCGCGTTCACGAAGATACCGTTCTTGCTGCCGATGTCCTCGATCGTCGTGGCGATTCCGCGCGTGACGACCTTCGCATGCAGGCGGCTGATGAAGTGACTCGAGATCCGGATGTCGCTGGTCTTGCCGCGGCCGATCGTCATCTCGCCCTTCGAGAGCGGGAACGACATCTTCTCGCCGCCAACGGAGCCGACGAGCTTTGCTGCCGTATCGCTCACCGGGCGCCCAGGGCCGTCGAGCGACAGGAAACTCTCGAGCGGCAACAGTTCCGCGGGCTCGGCATCCGCCGCCGAAGCCGCGTTGACAGCGGGAACGGCCGCGTCCTCGGACGCTCGCGCGCTGTTGCTCGACTCGATTCTCCGCTCGAGCTCCGCGAGGCTCGCACCGAGATTGCTGATGCGGTGAACGCTGCGCTGCAGCATATCCACGCTGGTCCGCTTCACGTCGAGCTCGGCCTTCAGATCCGTCGCGAGCTGCGATTGCTGCTGCGCACGTTCCTGGCTTTGCACGAGCGCGGCGTCGCGCTGCGCGAGATCTCGCTCCAGCACGCGTAGCCGCTCGTCGGCCGAAGATCGGTCCGCGGCAACCTTCGCCTCGAGCGCCGCCAGCGCCGAGTCCTTCTCACGCACAGCCGCCTCGAGCGAGGCGATCAGCGTGCGGTCGTTCGTGGCGGAGCTGAGCAAGCGGTCATGATCCGCCACCTTCTTCGTAAGATCGGCCTTCAGTTGCTCGGCCGACGCGAAGTGCTCTGCAAGTTTGCGTTGCAGCTCGTCGTACGCGGCTTCGCGTTCCTTGCGACGGCCGGAGATCTCCGAGTTCTGTCGCTCCATATCCACGAGCTTCTGCTCGAGCTCCCGTTTCATCCGTGCACCGTCGTCGATCGAGACGTCTTTGGTCTTCAGCCCCTTTTCGAGCTTCAGGATCGTGTTCTTCTGCTCGATGATCTCGGCCTTCAGGCCGGACCAGCTCTGTGCGCGGCCATCGATGTAGGTCTCGAGCTCCTGAACCCGCAGCGTCATCGCGCCCTGCGCCGCCACGAGCTGCTCGCTACGAGCTGTGAGCGCCTTCACGGCCGTCTGCTCGCGCTCGACCGCGGTGTTCAAACGCACAATCTCCACACGCGCGGCCTCGAGATCGCGCTGCGCGACTTGCCGCTCCGCCGTTACCGTTGCGAGCGCGGCGACGCTCTGCTCGTGCGTGGCCGCACGGCGCGAGAGTTCCGCGGAGAGGTTGTTGAAGTCGTTGTTCTTGTCGGCGAGCGCACGCTCGAGTATCGCAAGCGCCTCGGCGTTGCGCTCGAGCCGCGCACGCACGTCGGCGAGTGCGCCATCGCGCGACGCGATCTCGGCCTTGAGCTCGGNNNNCGGGCAACTGCGGGTTCTCTACGGTGAGGTCCTGCGCCGCGCCGTTCAACACGGGCATGGAGTCGGTGGGTTCGCGGGCGTTGTCGAACAGCACCGGGTATTCGCCGGTGGCCGCATCGTCGATGGGGTAGTCGCCGCGGGAGTCGTTCTTATCGTTGTTCATGGGACGACCGAGTAGTTGTTATTAGAAGGAGCGTCCAGTGCGAACTGCATCACGAACATGCCAGAGACTGCCGTGACGCAGTTCACCAATGGACATAACAATGCTCTTCTAAAGGCCCCACTCAGCAACGGCGCCCTTTCCTACGAAGCCGCCCATGGCGTGCGGGGTTACGCCTGTAACAATAAGTAGGGGTGTTGCGGAGCGGAGCGATTGCGCCCATCCCTTGAGAGCGCGACATTCCTCGCTCCGCGCACCGCGATGGAGCATGGCCGCAGCGTTAACCCACGGAGGCGGGCAGCCTCGTGCGCGTGCTCGCAGCTCCAAACCCCTGAAGGGCCGCACGGTTCAGATGTAGCGGCTACGCAAGCCGCGGCGGTCCTGACTACAATCGTCGCATGCCATTGACCGCGCTCATCGCGGTGCTGCTTGCCGCGGTGACGCATGCCACGTGGAATCTGGCGGCAAAGCGCGCGAGCAACTCGCGCCATTTCGTGCTGCTCTACTCGGCATTCTCCGTCGCGTTCTACACTCCGGTTGTTTGGTGGATAGTGCTCCACGAGCGGCCGCAGCTCGCGCTCGTGCACTGGCTCGCACTCGCGGCCACGGCGGTCCTCCATCTCGCTTACTCGCTGGTGCTCCAGGCCGGCTATCGCGCGTCGGATCTCTCGCTCGTCTACCCGCTCGCGCGAGGCTCGGGGCCACTCATTTCTTTCTTCGGCGCCGTCTTGCTGCTGGGGGAATCCATCACTTGGGCTTCAGTCGCCGGCATGCTGCTCGTGGTGTCAGGGATCGTGCTGGTCACGGGGCTGTTCTCGGAACGGCATCGCGCACCGCGCGCCGGTGTCATCTACGGACTCACGACGGGCGCTTTCGTGGCGGCGTACACCGTCAACGACGGTTGGGCGGTGAAGGTTCTTTCGATCTCGCCGTTTCTCGTCGACTACGCCGGCAACCTGTTTCGGCTAGTGGTTTTGAGTCCCGTTGCGTACTTCGACCGCGCACGCCTCTCGAGCGAGGCCCGCGAGTATTTTCGACACGCACTCGTGGTCGCGGTGCTCGGACCACTCGGCTACATCCTCGTGTTGTACGCGCTGCGCGTGGCGCCGGTGAGCCATGTGGCACCCGCACGCGAGCTATCGATGCTGGTCGGCACGTACTTCGGCGCTCGGCTGTTGAAGGAACGCGCCGCGCCCGTCCGCATCGCGGGCGCGGCGTGTATCGTCACTGGGGTCATGAGCCTCGCGTTTGCCGAGGGCTGATGCCGGTACCTCAGACAGAGCGTGAAGCACTTCGCAATCCGTACCTGCCGCGGGACCCGAAGCGCTACCGTGACACTGCCGTGACAAAGCCGTGGCGGCCACGGCGCTAGGCTCACCGCTTCGATTTCTCGCGAGGATTAGCCGTTGCTCGAGCACCTTGGTCTCGTCGGCGTGTCGTGGCGGCAGGATGGCAGCGAAGCGCTGGCCGAGTTCGCGCTGCACGCCGATACCGTTGCCGAACGGCTAAAGGACTTCGCGCAGCGCATGCAGCTCGCGGAGCTCGCGTACCTTTCCACCTGCAATCGCGTGGAGCTGATCTTCGCGCGCAGCGATCGCACGCCCGTTCAAGACCTGCGCCGCGACGCGTTCCAGTTGCTCACGGGCCGCGCCGCCGCGCACGGCGAAGCGGAACGGCGGTTACGCGCCTGGGCTGGCGAAGGCGCGGCCGAGCATCTGTTTCTCACGGCCGCAGGTCTCGACTCCGCGTGCGTGGGCGAAACGGAAATCGTGGGCCAGGTGCGTTTTTGCCAGGAGCGCGCGCTCGAGCTAGGCCTCTGCGGCCCAAGCTTGGGCCTGGTGTTCGAAGAAGCGCTGCGGATCGCGGGGCGCGTGCGCGGCGGCACCAAGCTCGCCGAAGGCCGCGTGTCGCTGGCGGAGATCGCCGTGCAAAATCTGCGCGAGCGCATCGCGCGTACGCCGGGGCGCATCGCACTCGTCGGTGTGTCGCCGATGACGGAGCGTGCCGCCGTGTCGCTCGCGCAAGCGGGCCTGCACTTCACGGTCGTGAACCGAACGCCGGAAAAAGCCGCCGCGCTCGCGGCGCGCCACCATGCTGAATATCAGAGCCTCGACGCGTTTCGTCGCGAGCCGCCGGCGGTCGAAGCGCTGCTGACGGCCACGGGCGCGGGCGTGCCGATCCTGACGCAGGCCGCGCTCGAACGGCTCGCCGCGCACACGCCGAGCGGCCAGCCGCCGCTGATCATCGACATGGCCGTGCCGGGCGACGTCGATGCCACTCTCTGCAACAAGCTCGCGATCCCGCGCATCGGCATGGACGAGATTGTGCGGCTTGCCGAACAGAACCGCGCGGCGCGGCTGCTCGAAGCGGGGCCTGCTCGCGAGCAAGTGGACCACGCGCTCGATCAGCTGCAGGACCGTTTTACGGAGCGCTATTACGGGCCGCTGTTTGGCGCGCTTCAGCAGCGCTATCGGCGCACGGCACAAGAAGGTGTGAAGCGGCTGTTGAAAAAGGATCTGAAGGGGCTGGGTGACACCGAGCGCGCCGCGATCGAGACCTGGGCCGAGGTGCTCGCGCGCCGGTTCGCGCACATCCCGTGCCTGGGGCTGCGCGGCCTGCTGCACGACGGGCCAGACGGCTCCATCGAAGCATTCTTGAGCGGCCTCGAGCCCGAATTCGCGGACGAATTGCGCTCCGCACTGCAGGGCGCAGCCACGGATCCTCCGGCCGACGACGCACTCCCGACCGAGCGCGTGCAGTGAGCAAGAAACTGAAGCTGCGGCTCGGCACGCGCGGCTCGGACCTCGCGCGCACACAATCCGGCACCGTGGCCGCGAGCCTCGAGAAGGCGGGCTTCGACGTAGAGCTCGTGATCATCAAGACGGCCGGCGACCAGAATCAGACGGCGCTGTTCGGCTCGATCGGCGCGCAAGGCGTGTTCGTGCGCGAGATCGAGCAAGCGCTCGTCGAGAAGCGCATCGAGCTGGCCGTGCACTCGTTCAAAGACCTGCCGACGCAGTCGCCGGACGAGCTCGTTGTGGCGGCCGTGCCCGCGCGCGTCGATCCCGCCGATCTGTTGCTCGTGCGCCGCTCGCTGCTCGCCGGCGACAAAGACGAATTCATTCCGCTCGCCAAGGGCGCCAAGGTCGGCACGGCCTCGGCGCGCCGACGCGTGTGGTTGAAGCACTTTCGCTCCGATCTGAATATCGAACCGCTGCGCGGCAACGTGCCGACGCGCGTGCGCAAGCTCGCGGAAGGCGAGTACGACGCCATCGTGCTCGCAGCCGCAGGAGTAGAGCGCCTGACGGCCGAGGAACGCCTCGGCGATCTTGGCGACATCGAAGTCGTGCGCCTGGATCCAGCGAAGTTCGTGCCGGCGCCTGCGCAAGGCGCGCTCGCCTTGCAGTGCAGGCGTGACGACCGGCGCGTGCTTGCCGCGCTCGCAACGGTCGATCACGCACCGAGCCACTTAGCTGTGAACGCCGAGCGCGACGCGCTGGCACGCGCTGAAGGCGGTTGCAACGTTGCGTTCGGCGCCTACTGCCGCAGATGCAGCGGCGGCGCCCACGAGCTGCTCGTCATGCACGATCGCAACGGCATCGTGCGCAGCGCGCGTGTGCGCGGTCGCGATTCGAAAAAGCTCGGCGACATCGCGTGGGCCACGCTCGAGACCGGCGGAGACGAGTCGTGACACCGGCCGCGGGTATCGCATCGCGCCGCCGCGTGCTGCTGACACGCAGCGATGACGACAACGCGGAATGGGCAGAAGTGCTCGCGGAACGCGGCGCCGAGCCCGTGGCACTGCCCTGCATCCACTGCGAACCCATCGACACGCCGGCACTGCGCGCCGAGCTCGCCGCTGCCGCCTCCACGGCCGACTGGCTCACGTTCACGTCGCGACGCGGCGTCGAAGCCTTCGCTTCGCTGCATCCCGCACCGGTGCCACGCGCCCGGATCGCCGTCGTCGGCGCGGCGACCGCCGCCGCGGCGCGCGAGCGGCTCGGCCACATGGATCTCGTCGGTCGCGACGGAACCGCTGCGAGCTTGGGCGACACGCTCGCTCGCGACGGGGATCTTTCGTACCGGCACCGCGTGCTGCTGGCCCTGGCCGAGAATGCCGGCGACACGCTCGAGCGCGCGCTGACGGCGGCCGGGGCGCACTGCACGCGCTTCGACGTCTATCGAACGATTCCGGCGCCGCCCGTCACGACCAAGCGCGCAATGTCCGCGTTCGGCGCGGATAATGTCATCTTCGCGAGCCCGACCGCAGTGAAAGGCTTCGTGCAGCAGGTGAACGTGGACGTGCCTATCAAGGTGTACTCGATCGGCCCGTCGACATCGGCCGCCGCGCGCGCGGCGGGTCTCGCCGTCACGGCCGAAGCGCGCGAGCCGAGTCTCGAGGGAATTCTGGAGTCCATGCAATGGCAGAGATGATCATCACCACGCCCGGGCGCACGCGCCTGCGGCGGCTGCGGCGCACCAAGGCGCTGCGCAACCTCGTGGCCGAGACGTCGGTGAGCGCGGAGCACCTGATCATGCCGCACTTCGTGGTGCCGGCGAAGCGCGCGAACGAGCCGATCTCGTCGATGCCCGGTGTCTCGCAAATGGGCCTTGAGAACGTCGTAAAGCAGATCGGCAAGGATTTGGAGCTCGGCATCCGCGCCGTGCTGCTGTTCGGCCACCCCGAGCACGGCGGCAAGACCATCGACGGGCGCGAGGCGGCGGCCGCGAACGGCGCCGTGCAGAAGACTTGCGAGCGGTTGAAGCGCGACTTCGGCAACGACCTCGTTGTCATCACCGACGTGTGTCTGTGCGCTTACACCGATCACGGCCACTGCGGAATCCTCACCACCGACGGCCGCGTGCTGAACGACGACTCCTTGGTGCCGCTCGTGAACATGGCGGTGAGCCATGCGCGCGCGGGCGCCGACGTTGTGGCACCGTCCGACATGATGGACGGCCGCATCGCGGCGATTCGCGATGCGCTCGACGATGCGCACTGCGAGGACACGCTGCTCTTGTCGTACGCCGTGAAGTTCGCATCGGCGTATTACGGCCCGTTCCGCGAAGCGGCGGACTCCACGCCTTCGATGGGCGACCGACAGAGCTACCAGATGGACTATCGCAACGGCCGCGAAGCGGTGCGCGAAGCGCTGCTCGATGTCGATGAGGGCGCCGACTGGCTCATGGTGAAGCCGGCCCTGCCCTACCTGGATGTGATTCGCGCCGTGCGTGAAGCGAGCCGGTTGCCGCTTTCTGCGTACAACGTGTCCGGCGAGTACTCGGCCGTGAAAGCGGCGGCGGCGAACGGCTGGCTCGACGAAGCGCGCGTGGTGCGCGAGAACTTGCTCGGGATTCGCCGCGCCGGCGCGGATCAGATCATCACGTATCACGCCCGCGACGCACTCAAGGGGAAATGGTTGTGAGCTCACCTCCCGGCGCCGCGAAAGGCAAACACGCACTCTCCGACGCGTGGTTTGCGCGCGCGAAGAAAGTTACGCCGGGCGGCGTGAACTCGCCCGTGCGCGCGTTCGGCAGCGTCGGCGGCACACCGCTCGTGATCCGTTCGGCCGCGGGCGCCACGATCATCGACTCCGACGGCCGCGAGTATCTCGACTTTGTCGGTTCGTGGGGGCCGCTGATCCTGGGGCATGCGCACCCGAAAATCGTCGCAGCCGTCGAAGCCGCGTGCAGGCGTGGCACGTCGTACGGCGCGCCGTGCCAACCGGAGATCGAGCTCGCGGAGGAAGTCGTTGCCGCCTACCCCGGGGTCGATCAGGTGCGGTTCGTATCGTCGGGCACGGAAGCCGTCATGAGCGCCGTGCGCCTCGCGCGTGGCGCCACCGGGCGCGATCTCGTCGTGAAATTCTCTGGCTGCTACCACGGCCACGTCGACTACCTGCTCGTGGCCGCGGGCTCCGGGCTCGCGACCTTTGGCCAGCCGACGTCGAAAGGCGTGCCGAAGGAGCTCGCGGCGCTTACGCGCGTGCTACCGCTCGACGACACGGCGGCCGCGGAGAAACTGTTCGCCGAGGAAGGCGATCGCATTGCGTGCGTCATCATTGAGCCGGTACCCGCCAACAATGGCTTGCTGCTGCAGCGGCCCGAGTTCCTGCAAACGCTGCGTGCGCTCACTGCGAAGCACGGCGCACTGCTGATATTCGACGAGGTGATCAGCGGCTTTCGGGTCGGCGCCGGCGGCGCCGCTGCGTACTACAACATCAAACCGGACTTGGCGACGTTCGGCAAAGTCATCGGCGGCGGCATGCCGGTCGGCGGGTTCGCCGGCCCGCGGCGCATCATGCAAAACCTGTCGCCCGAAGGCGGCGTGTATCAGGCCGGCACGCTGTCCGGCAATCCGGTGGCGATGACCGCAGGGCTCACCACGTTGCGCACGCTCCAGAAAGAAGACGGCTGGAAGCGACTCGAAGCGCTCGGCGCGTACCTCGAGCAAACGTTGACCCCCGTGCTCGCCGACGCACCCGTGAAAGCGAAGCTGTGCCGCTTGGGCTCGATGTTCTGGATCGCATGGCTCGCCGACACGGCGCCGCGCTCGGCCGAGGCGCTGGATCAAAAGGCCGCGGGCGTCTACGCCCGCGTGTTCCACTCGCTGCTCGATCAGGGCATTGCGCTTGCGCCGTCTGCGTTCGAGATTGCATTCCTGTCGCTCGCGCACACGCGCCGCGACGTGGACCGCCTTGCTGCGGGCTTGCGCAATGCGTTCGCGGCGGTAGCCTAAAAGAACATGCTGCGCCGCGATCCGTCCAAAGCGTTGCAGGTGGGGTTCCTCGCCCTGCTGCTGATCTCGGCGGTGATGATCCTTTGGTGGATGTTCGACCACGCGCGTTATGCGCGCAGCGTGGAGCAACGCTTCGCGGCCGACACCACGGTCGCCGCCGACAGTGAGGCGCGCGTGAATCGCGTGCTGTGGGAAGGCGGTTTCTTTCTCGTCGTGTTGTTCGGCGGCATGGCGGTGCTCACGCGCGCGATCCGGCACGACGCCGAGCTGCGGCGCCGCCAGCAGAATTTCCTCGCGGCCGTATCCCACGAGTTCAAGAGCCCTCTCGCGAGCATTCAGCTCGCGGCCGAAACACTCGTGCTGCGCTCGCGCGAAGCCGACAGCCAGCGGCTCGGCCGGCGCATGCTGGAGGACGGCGAACGCCTCTTACGCATGATCGACAATCTGCTCGATACGACGCGACTCGAGGAAGGCCGGCAGAAACTCACCCCGCAGCCGACCAACGTTCACGCGGCCGCGACCGCGGCCGTTGCCGAGGTCGCGGAACGCGCGCGCCTGCGCAACATTGCCGTCACGCTCGACGTGCCGCAGGAGCTCAATGTAGACATCGACCCGGACGCGCTGGCGACAGCGCTGCGCAATCTGCTCGATAATGCCGTCAAGGCCTGCATAGCGGGCAACGGGCACGCCGTAAACGTGCGCGCAACACGTGGCGGCGGCGTCACGATCGCCGTCAGTGACGACGGCTTGGGCTTTCCGCCCGAGGAGGCGGTGATGATCTTCGAGAAATTTCACCGCGTCGGCGACGAGCTGCGCCGAACGATGCCCGGCACGGGCTTAGGCCTCTATATCGTGAAGCGCCTCGTCGAGCTCTCGGGCGGCACGATAGACGCGCAAAGCGCCGGCCCGGGCAAAGGCGCGACGGTTACGATTCGCTGGCCAGAGGCCGCGCAATGAAGCCATCGGCGAATATTCTGGTGGTCGACGACGAGGCGCATCTGGCCGCCGGCATCGCGGAGAACCTCGAGGCCGAGGGCTACCGCACGAGCGTCGCGCACGACGGCGGCGCAGGGCTCGAGCGCCTACGTGCAGAGCCGTTCGACCTCGTGCTGCTCGACGTCATGATGCCGAACATGGATGGCCTCGAGTTGTGCGCGCGGCTGCGCAGTGAGGGCGTGCAAACACCGGTGCTGTTCCTTACGGTCAAAGGCGACGCCGAGGATCGGGTGCGCGGGTTCGAAGCCGGCGGCGACGACTACCTCACGAAGCCGTTTCACTTGCGCGAGCTGCTGCTGCGTGTGGCCGCGATTTTGCGCCGCAGCACGTGGTACCAGTCGACGAACACCGCGCTTTCGTTCGGCGGCAACCAGGTCGACTTCCAAACCTACGAGGCGCAGGCCTGGGACGGCTCGACACATGCGCTGACGCACAAGGAAGCCATGATCATGAAGGCGCTGGCCGACCGCGCCGGCAGCATCGTGACGCGCGAAGAGATCCTCGACCGTGTGTGGGGCTACGAGGTATTCCCCTCGACGCGCACGATCGACAACTTCATCGTCCGCTTACGCAAACGTTTCGAGCGCAACCCCGAAGTGCCGGCGCACTTCCACACCGTCCGCGGCGTGGGCTACCGCTTCACTCCGGAACACTCCGCCACCCAGCCGCAGCAGAGCTAAAGAGAAGAATGCCCGCAAGCAACGACAAACTGTTTCTGAAAGCCGTGCGCCGCGAGAACGTGCCGCGCCGGCCGCTGTGGATCATGCGCCAGGCCGGGCGNNCTGCCGGAGTACCGCGAGTTTCGTAAGAAGCACAGCTTCAAGGAGCTCGCCGGCGAGGCCGAGCTCGCGGCCGAAGTCACGTTGATGCCCTTGAAGCGCTATCCGCTCGACGCCGCCATTGTCTTCGCCGACATCATGAGCCCCATGCCTGCGCTCGGCATCGAGTTCGATTTCGATCCAGGCCCCGTNNTGCCCGCGAGCACCGCCCTGCTCGGCTTCTGCGGCGCACCGTGGACGCTGGCCGCGTACTTAGTCGAAGGCAAAGGTGCCAAGGATTTTCCGACGCTGCGCGCGTTCGCGGCCGCGGAGCCGAAGCTGCTCGACGCGCTTCTCGGCAAGCTCTCGGCGCTGATGGCCGAGTACCTGTTGCTACAGGCGAAAGCAGGCGCCGACGCCGTGCAGATCTTCGACTCGTGGGCGGGCCTCTTGTCGCGCCCGAGCTGGGAGAAGCTGATTCGCCCGCACCTGCACTCGCTGCTCGAAACCGTGGGGCGGGCCGGTATTCCGCGGATCCTGTTCCTGCAGAACGCGCCGCACCTCATGGATGCGTACGCGAGCCTGCCGGCCGAAGTGCTGGGCGTGGACTGGCGCATCGACTTGCCCGCGTTGCAGCAGCGTTACCCGCAGCGCGCCGTGCAGGGCAATCTCGAGCCTGCGATCCTGACCGCCGGCCCAGCCGCCACGCGCGCCGCTGCTGCCGAGTTGCTCGCGACCACCGCGCCGCGGGGTCACATCGTCAACCTGGGTCACGGCATCCTGCCGCAGACACCACTCGAGAGCGTCACCGCGCTCGTCGAAGCCGTGCACGCGGAGAAACTATGAACACACAAGCGTCCGCTCCCGAGGCCGCCGATCCGGGTCCACTCGAGCTCGCCGAAAAGGGCCGGCGCGCCGGCAAGGAAATCCTGCTCGACCGGCGGCTGTTCATGAAGTTCACGGCGTTCGGCGGCTGCACCGACCCGCAGTCCGCGATCAAAGCGCTCGAGAAAGAAGGGGTCGTTGGCGCGTTGTATCTCGACGCGAACGATTCGCAAGGCATCGGCCTCATGGTCGCGTCGGAAGACCCCGCGTTCTTCGTCACCGGGCTGCGTACCGTGCTGAACCAAGGGCCATTCGCCGAGTTTGCGCACAAGCCCGAATTCGACATGCTGGGCAGGACGTATTCCATTGGCTACGAGAACGATCTCGAGGACACGCTGTTCGTGAAGCCCCGCACGAAGCTCACGAACCCCGAGCATCAGTGGGCCGTGTGGTATCCGCTGCAACGCGCGAAGAAATTCCAGACGCTGCCCGCCGATCACCAGCGGCGCATCCTCGCGGAGCACGGCACGCTCGCGAAGCGCTACGGCGCCGGCGGCCATGCGGCCGACGTTCGGCTCGCGTGCCACGGCCTCGACAAGAACGACAACGACTTCATCGTGGGCCTGCTCGGGCCCACGCTGCATCCGCTATCGGCCATCGTCCAGGAGATGCGTAAGACGGAGCAGACGTCGCAATATCTGGACAGCCTTGGTCCGTTCTTCATAGGCAAAGTCGCGTGGCAGTCGAAACCGTAGATCCACACGCGGGCGAATACGACGCGCTGCTCGTGGTGTCGTTCGGCGGCCCCGAAGGGCCCGACGACGTGCTGCCGTTCCTCGACAATGTGTTCCGCGGGTTGCGCGTCACGCCGGAAACGAAGGCTCACATCGCAAAGCGCTACGACCAGTTCGGCGGCATCAGCCCCATCAACGGGCACACGCGCGCGCTGATCAAAGCGCTCCAGCAAGAGCTCGACAGCCACGGCCCTGCGCTACCGATTTACTGGGGTAATCGCAACTGGCATCCATTGCTCACGGACACCGTCGAGCAGATGGCGCACGCAGGCGTGCGGCGCGCGCTCGCGTTCGTGACGAGCACGTTCAGCTCGTACAGCGGCTGCCGCCGCTACCGCGAAGACTTGTACGAAGCCGCGAGCCTGGTGCCGAATGCACCGCAGATCGACAAGCTGCGCGTCGGGTTCAACCACCCGGGATTCATCGAGGCGATGGCCGACCGCGTGGAAGCCGCGCTCGACACTTTGCCCGCTGCCGAGCGCGGCAACGCGCTCGTGGTCTTCACGGCGCACAGCCTGCCTGAGTCGATGGCGCGCTCGAGCGCGTACCAAACGCAATTGCAGGCTAGCTGCAGGCTCGTGGGCGACATGCTCGAGCATCAGCGCTGGCAGCTCGCGTACCAGAGCAACAACGCGTCTTACGGCCGCGAGCCATGGCTCGGGCCCGATGTGAACGAAGCGTTACGCGAGGCATCAGCCCAAGGCGCGACCGCGGTGGTCGTGGCGCCGATCGGGTTCATCTGCGACCACATGGAAGTCGTGATCGATCTCGACATTGACGCAGCCGCGACCGCGCGCGCGCTCGGCCTCACCATGGCACGTGCGGCCACGGTGGGCACGCATCCGGCTTACATCGCGATGATCCGCGAGCTGATCGTCGAGCGCATGACGCCGGATGCCCCGCGCCGCGCGCTCGGTTCCTTGGGACCGAGCCACGACCGGTGCGCCCCGGATTGCTGCCTGTCGGGGCGGCCCGGGCCGGCAAAACCTTCGCTTTCCGGCATCGACGATCCTCTACGAGCCGGGAGTCAGCAGTGGCGACCTTAGAGCGCGACGTCGTGGTCGTGGGAGCGGGCATCGCCGGGCTGCACGCTGCGCTGACGCTCGAGGCCGCGGGACTCCGCGTTCTCGTGCTCGAAGCGCAGCAGCGGGTCGGCGGTCGAATTCATTCGATGCGCCAGCTCGGCCACACCGCGGAAGCGGGCGGTACCTACATCGGCGCCGGGTATTCGCGCGTGATCGGCGCGGCCGAACGTCACGGCGTCGAGCTGATGGACGTGACGCCGATTCTCGAGTTCTTTCGCGAGCAGGACCTTGCGTATCGCGGCGAGATTATTCGTCAATCCGACTGGCCAACGCACCCGGCCAACGATTTTCCGGCGGCCGACCGCGAGCACATGCCGTGGAATTACCACCGCGTGCTGACGATGCGTGCGAATCCGTTGGAAGATCCCGGCGCCTGGACGCTACCGCAACATGCGGCGCTCGACGTGCCGGCACACGATTGGTTTCGCAGCCTGGGATTGAGCGAACGCGCGATCGAGCTCGCCTATGGACTGAACGTGAGCTTTGGCCGCAACGCACGCGACGTCTCGGCCCTATTGCTGCTGTTTCGCGGCGCGTTCTCGAAAAGTCAGCGCGCGGCGGCGCCGAAAGACAGTCTGGGCTACACCGCGCGGCACGGCGTGCAGCGAATCTGCGAAGCCATGGCCGCCGCTGTGCAAGGCGGCGTGGAGCTAGGTCACGTCGTGACCGGCATTGCGCAGACACCCGATCGCGCAACCGTACACTGCGCGAACGGTCTACGCGTCAACGCGAAGCACGTCGTCGTGGCGGTGCCGCTTGGCGTGTTGCGCCGCATTGCGCTCGATCCCGCACTGCCGGGCGCGCAAGCCGAGGGCGTAGCGAACCTGCCGTCGCAGCCAATGACGCAGGTGTATATGGCGGCGAAGTCGCGGTTCTGGGAGCAGGACGGCTACGCGCCGAGCCTCTTTACCGACACGCAGGCCGGGATGCTCGCCGCCGCGCGCAACCGCGAACGACCCAGCGAAGTCACGAGCTTCGCCGCCTGGGTCATCGGCGATCAAGCCGCCGCGCTCGATCGTCTGTCGCCGGCCGACGCGGGCCGCGCCGTGATCGCCGCAGTCGAGAAACTCCGCCCCGCCGCAAAAGGACAGCTCGAGCTGCTCGGCATGCATTCGTGGGGCAACGACCCCTACGCCGGCGGCGCCTGGGCGTACTTTCGCCCGGGCGACGTGACGCGCTACGCGGCCACGCTAGGCGACGCCCACGGCCGGCTCAAATTCTGCGGCGAGCACCTGGCGGTGATGAGCCGCGGCATGGAGGGGGCGATGGAATCCGCCGAGGAGGCCGTCTCCGCCGTGCTCGCCGACACCTGAAACCCGCGCCACGCTTGGCCTGACGCCATTCCGAAACCTGATATGCGTTTTGGGCATGGGGGTAGAAGAACTTAACCGTTCAAAGTCCTAAGGCNNCCGCCGCTGCCTTGCAGCCCGCCGAGCCGAAGTTCGACGCCAAGGCTTACGACGAGGAAGCCACGCGCAAAGTCGCGCTCGAGCACTGCAATCGGAAGTTCGCGGCACTGAAAGCCGATCAGCGAATCGAATGGGCGCTCGAGAACCTGCCCGGCCAGCACGCATTGACCTCTAGCTTCGGTGCGCAGGCCGCTGTGTCGCTGCACCTCGTCACGCAGATCAAGCCCGACATTCCCGTAATTCTGATCGACACGGGATATCTGTTTCCCGAGACGTATCGCTTCATCGACGAGCTCGCCGAGCGCATGAAGCTGAACTTGAAGGTATATAGCGCAACGCGATCGTCAGCCTGGCAGGAAGCCCGCTACGGCCAACGTTGGAACCAGGGTCTTACAGGCCTCGAGGCCTACAACCAGGAAAACAAAGTCGAGCCCATGCGCCGCGCGCTGCGCGACCTCGGCATCAACACATGGTTCGCCGGTTTACGCCGCAACCAGGCCGAGAGCCGCGCACAGATTCCGTACCTGGAGTGGGCCGGCGGCCGTTGGAAAGTGCATCCGATCGCCGAGTGGACCGACCGCGACGTGCACCGCTACCTGACCAAGCACGGCCTGCCGTATCACCCGCTGTGGGAGAAAGGTTACGTGTCGGTCGGCGATCATCACAGCACGAAGCCGATTCACGAAGTGGCCACACTCGAAGAAACGCGCTTCGCCGGGTTGAAGCGCGAGTGCGGCATCCACGAGATCGATCTCGCCGATCTCTAAGCCGCCAGCCCCTGCTCGCAGCCGTCTTTGATCGGCAGNNTCGCGCGGAAAACCGAGCCAAGTCGTGACGCGCGGGAACAGGCCCTTGGCATCGATCGATACGAGGTCCTCGCGGTCCACGCACTCGAACGCCATCGACGCGATCACGCCAACACCCATGCCCATCCGCACGTAAGTCTTGATGATGTCGGCATCTCGCGCCGTGAACACGACGCGCGGCTCTAGCCCGTGTTCGCGAAACGCTCGCTTGAACGAAGATTCGCTGGTGCCGCTGAACACGTAGGTCACGAGCGGGTATTCGGCTAGAGACTGCATATCCATCGGCTTCTGCAGCTTCGCAAGCGGATGAGTCTTCGGCACGAGCACGATGCGGTGCCAGTGGTAAATCGGCAGCAGCGTGAGCTGCGAAAACAGGTCCTGCGAGCCCGTGGCAATCGCAAAGTCCACCTTATTCGTGGTGACCAGCTCNNGTGGCGATCGACAACGTGCCGTCGAGCTCGGCCGTGAGGTCGCTCGCGAGACTCGTGATGTTGCCGACCTCGCGCAGGATCTTGCGGGCCCGCGCGATGACCTCGCGACCCGCCGGCGTGATCGCGGCCAAGCTCTTGCCCTTGCGCGTAAACAGCTGCACGCCGAGCTCGGCCTCGAGCTGCTTCAGCTGCTTGCTGATACCGGGCTGGCTCGTGAANNAATGGGCCTTTCCCATCGGGATGAAAAAGCCGCGTCCTCGATGCGAGTCAGCGGCCTCCGGGGCATATAACCATTTGTTACAACGGGCTGTCAACGGCGTCGGCAAAGGACTTCGGAGAAACGCTGCGAATATTTCGCGACGCTATATCCGCCGACCGACATGTTGTTGTTGGGCGGTCTCGCGGCGCGGTATGGTGCCGCCAAGTAATCGTTTCTCATGCAGCACCTACCCCTCTTCGCCGATCTCAAAGGCCGCCCCGTCCTCGTCGTCGGCGGCGGCGTCGTGGCCGAGCGCCGCGTGACCCTGTTGCTCGACGCGGGGGCNNACGGTCGTGGCGCCCGAGATTTCCCACTCGCTCGCCGACCTCGCGGCGGAAGGCCGGCTGGTGCACGTCGCTCGCGAGTTCGCGGACGAGTCCGTTGAGCCGTACTGGCTCGTCGTGGCTGCCACCGGCGATCGGGCCGTGAACGAGCGCGTCGCGTTGGCTGCGGAAGCCGCGCGGCGATTCTGCAACGTCGTGGACGATTCGGAGCTCTGCACGTTCATCATGCCCGCGATCGTCGACCGTTCACCCGTCACGATCGCCATCGGCACCGGCGGCCACTCGCCCGTGCTCGCGCGCTGGGTCAAAGGTTTGATCGAAGCTTGGTTGCCGAGCCGGCTCGGCGCCGTCGCGGAGTTGGCAGGCCGTTGGCGCGAGCGCGTGCGCGAGCGCGTGCCCGACGCCACCGAGCGCCGCCATTTCTGGGAACGCGTCGTGTCCGGCGCCGTCGCCGAGCATGCGTTCGCGGGCCGCGACGAAGACGCAGAGCAAACGCTAGAGGCCGAGCTGACCGCGTGGGGCGGCGACGCAGTGGCGAAGCGCGGCGAGGCCTATCTCGTCGGCGCAGGCCCTGGCAGCGCGGACTTGATCACGATTCGGGGGCGGCAACTGCTCGCGACTGCCGACGTGGTGTTGTACGACCGGCTCGCGAGCCCCGCGCTACTGAACTACGCGCGCCGCGACGCGGAGCTGATCTGCGTCGGCAAGACGGCGCGCCAACCGTCGATCACGCAGAAGCAGCTGAATCGCCTGCTCGTGGGCCACGTAAACGCGGGCAAGCGCGTGTGCCGTCTCAAGGGCGGCGATCCGTTCATCTTCGGCCGCGGCGGTGAAGAGCTCGAGGCGCTGTTTGAAGCGGGACTGAAATTCCAGGTCGTGCCCGGTGTTTCCGCCGCCGAAGGCTGCGCCGCGTATGCCGGCATCCCGCTCACGCTACGCGGCATGTCGCAGGCTGTGATCCTGACCACCGGCCATACCGTCGACGACACTAGCCCCACGCTGCGGGACTTCCGACCCGGTCAGACCCTCGCTCTCTACATGGGGGTCGCGCATTACGCGGAGATCAGCGCGGCGCTGGTCGCCGCCGGTCACGACCCTGCTACGCCGGCCGCCATCGTCGAGAGCGGCACCACGGAGAAGCAGCGCGTAATCCGCACGTCCTTGCGCAGCCTCGCCGCGGCACAGGTTGCACTCGACATTCGGGCGCCCGCGCTGCTGATCGTCGGCGAGACCACGCGCTTCGCGGAGCGCTATAGTTGGTTCGCGCCTAGCCGGATCGAACACTACGAAGACGCGGCTGCAGAGCCGCGCACACGCGTGGGTTAGTCATTCAACAATCAACACGTCAGCTATGGAAAAGGCACCGCCATGATCTACGACAGCATCCTCGACACCATTGGCAACACCCCGGTCGTCAAACTGCACCGCGTCGCTCCGAAGCACGTGACGATGTACGTGAAGGTCGAGGCGTTCAACCCGCTGCACTCGGTCAAGGATCGGTTGGCGTTCGCGATCATCGACGACGCCGAGAAGCGCGGCGTTCTGAAACCAGGGCAGACGGTCGTCGAGGCAACCTCCGGCAACACCGGCATTGCACTCGCCATGGTGTGCGCGGCGAAGGGCTATCCGTTCGTGGCCACTATGGTCGAAACGTTTTCGGTCGAGCGGCGCAAGATCATGCGCGCACTCGGAGCGAAGGTGATCCTGACGCCGGCGGCGGAGCGTGGCACGGGTATGGTGCGGCTCGCGGCCGCGCTGGCCGAGAAGCACGGCTGGTTCCTCGCGCGGCAGTTCCAGAATCCCGCGAACCCGGCGTATCACCGCCAGACCACGGGCCCCGAGATCCTGAAAGACTTCGCGGGCCGCCAGCTCGACTTCTGGGTCACCGGCTGGGGCACGGGTGGCACGCTCACCGGCGCAGGCGAGATGATCAAGCTCGCGCGGCCCGAGGTGAAAATCATCGCGACGGAGCCCGCGGGTGCATCGCTGCTCGGCGGCAAAGCGTGGGCACCGCACAAGATCCAGGGCTGGACACCGGACTTCCTGCCCGAAGTGCTGAACCCGAAGGTGTTCGATCAACTGCTGCCGGTCACCGATGAGGAAGCCAAGACGACCGCGCGCAGGCTCGCGGCGGAGGAAGGCATCTTCTGTGGCATCTCGGCCGGCGCTACGGTCGCGGCCGCGATCAAGGCGGCGGAGACCGCAAAGCCGGGCTCCGTGTTGCTCGCAATGCTGCCCGACACCGGCGAGCGCTACCTAGGCGGCTATCTGTTCGAGGAT
>PMCP01000178.1:0-2153 GCA_003155415.1 Gammaproteobacteria bacterium
GCGCCGTCGCGCTAGCGATGAAACTCTAGGGAACGGCCGGGTCGAGACCCCGCTCTCGGTTTCCGATCCGCTGTAGCTCAGTTTACAGCACAGGCTTGCTTGCTGCCGCGCGGCTAGGATCTCGCACTGGCGTTTTCCGGGAGAGCACCGTTGGTGAGGAGCCGAGTTTCGTCGTTCGAAGGCAACCGAAATGTCGTCACTAGATTCCAGCTACCGAAATTTGGCGACCGCGCGCAACGAGGAAACAAGGTAGGCATCGGCTTCGATTTCGGCACGAGCAACAGCGCCGTCGCAGTATTCGACGGCCAGCGCGTCACGGTCGTGTCGCTGGAAGACTCTGGCCTCGTCATGCCGTCCGCCACCTACATCGATAGAGCATTCCGCGCCGAAGTAGGCCAACGCGCCATCCTCGAGTACATCGAGCGCAATCGAGGCCGACGCGTCGAGTTTCGTGCGGAGTACTCGGCGAGGCCCGCGTCTCGACAGGCCAGGACGACGAGCGGTCGGGTCTGCCCACTACGGCTGACACGTTCACGCTCTACGGCAAGGAGGTCGACGACTTCGGTTTGCCGGGCCGGCTCTTCTACGGCATCAAGCGGCTCCTGGCGGACGAGAGCAACGAGCGGATTGCGGTGTTTGGTAAGCCCATGCGCCTCGTCGCACTCATCACGCCGATTCTCGAAAAGATGCGCCGCAGACTGCAGGGCACCCTTCGAAGCGAAAGTCTGTCGCTCGAAGACATCGATCACGGGTGCCTCGGTCACCCGGTGGAGTTCGAGGGCGGCGGCACGCGCAGAGATGCGCTCGCGCTCGCCAGAGTCAGCGAAGCCTATCGCCACGCAGGCATCGTTCGACAGAGTTTCTGCCCGGAGCCCATCGCCGCCGCCATCGGATACTTGACCGAGATCGGCGCTGACCGGCCGCGCAGGATTCTCACGGTCGACTTCGGCGGCGGCACGCTCGATCTGTGCATCGTCCGCTGCGAGGAGTCCGGAGCCGAAGTGGAGTCGGTGCACGGCCTTGGTCTCGGCGGAAATCTCATCGACCAAACCGTGGTCCGCAAGCTGATCTTGCCAATGCTGGGTAAGGGAGAGCGCTGGCGGCGCCGGGTCGACGGACGAGACGTGGATACTCCGTTCCCGTTCATGAAGTACGAGCAGCTGATCCTGAACTGGCAGGTGAGCTATCTGCTCAACCAGAACGAATACACGACGCCGGTCATCGAACGAAAGGGCATGGGCGATGAGGGCGCTCGGAAATTCGAGCGCCTCTATCAGCTCATAACGCAGAATCTTTCGTTCGAGCTGTTCCAGGCGGTGAAGAAGGCGAAAGAACGCCTATCGGTGGACCCGATCGTGCGGATCGACCTTCCGGAGATCGACATCGACGTTAGACTCGAGCGAGCCGAGTTCGAGGCCATGATCTCGGGCGCGCTCGAAACGTTCGACCAAGCGGTTCAGAAGGTGCTCGACGACGCCGGACTCGGCCCGTCGGACGTGAACGTGGTGCTTCGAACGGGAGGCTCCGCGCTCATTCCCGCTTTCACAGAGATTCTGGAGCGCCGTTTTCCGGCGAAGGTCGTGCAATATGATCCGTTCACGGGAGTGGCGTCGGGTCTCGCGGTGGCCGACTACCACGGGATCGGTAACCCGCCGCAGCGGCTGTTTTGAATGGTGGCCAGGGCCGGAATCGAACCAGCGACACGCGGATTTTCAGTCCGCTNNCAACTGAGCTACCTGGCCATGCGTTCAAGCGCCCGTGGGGCGCCAAGCGGACGGCTATTAGACCGGCCCGGTCCCGCGTGCGTCAAGGCTGGAGTGCTGTAAATATCGGCCGCTGTTCGTAATTCGTCAGGCGCCGCTGCGCGCCTTCGCTGCCGCCGGCACATGCGCCCGCAGGAATGAGTGCGCCTGCCGCACGGCAATCGGAATGCGCTCCTCCGGCTCCTTCCACGGGTAGATGCTCACCTCAGATTTCGGCGCGAGCATCACGACTTCCATGGCCACCGCGTACGGATGCGCCGGAATGTCGTCAGGCAGCACGAGCACGGGGGTCTGGCACGAGCGCACGAAGTCACGCGTGGCCGTGAACACAAAGTCCGGGTTCGTGCGATACATGCGCGTGAGAAACTTGTCGACCATCTCCATCGTGAT
>PMCP01000178.1:2179-3522 GCA_003155415.1 Gammaproteobacteria bacterium
CAGATGAACGGGCCGCCGATGCAGAAACCAATGACGGCGAATTTGTCGATGCCTAAGTGGTCCATGAGCGCCAGGTGATCGTCCGTGTATGCATCCCATGGCCGGTCGATCTCGAGCGGCCCTGTCGATTGGCCGCCGTTCGCGTTGCGCAGGTCGGCGGTGATGCAGCGGTAGTCGTTCTTGAATTCGACGCGCGGATCGAACGGCTTCGCAAGCAAGGGCATCGTCGAGTTCAGCCCGCCGCCCGGGATGATCAGTAACGGAAAGCCGGTGCCCGCATCCTGATAATGGATGCGCACGTTCCCCTTCTCGAAGAACTTGCCCGGCGGCTCGGCGGCGGGCGCTGACTCCGCTTCGCGGCGAGGCTGCGCGAACGCGCCCGATGCGGCGGCTGCCGCAACGGCAGCGCCCGTGGTGAGCAACGTGCGTCTCGTGGTGTCCATGCGTTCCCCCCGTGCGTTACCGGACTGTTGGATCGTACCTATTGGGCCGGCCGCCGAGAAGCCGCCGCGGGACGATGTAGCCCGGCGAGTCTCGCTTCCCGCCTTATGCAACCCGAAACGTGCCAAAGGGCCGCGGCCCTCTATATGATCCGCCCCCATGAGCGAGGAAAAGATCTATCCGCCGCCGCCGGCATTCGCGGCGCGAGCTCTGGTCAATGCGGCCACGTACGACACGATGTACCGCGACTCGGTGGAGAACACCGAGGCGTTTTGGGCGAAGCAAGCCCGTGAGCGGCTGACCTGGATCAAGCCCTTCACGCAAGTGAAGGATACGAGCTTCGACGCGAACGACCTGCACGTGCGCTGGTTCGCCGACGGGCAGCTGAACGTCTCTGCGAATTGTCTCGACCGCCACCTGCAGAAGCGCCCGGACCAAACCGCGATCCTGTGGGAGCCCGACGACCCGAACGAACCGCACCGCATGCTGAGCTACCGCGAGCTGCACGAGCGCGTGTGCCGCTTCGCGAACGCGTTGAAGCGGCTCGGCGTGCAGAAGGGCGACCGCGTCACGATCTACATGCCGATGATTCCGCAGACGGTCACTGCGATGCTCGCGTGCGCGCGCATCGGGGCAGTGCACTCCGTCGTGTTCGGCGGCTTTTCGCCCGAAGCGCTGAAGGGCCGCATCGAAGACTGCGGCTCGAAAGTCGTGATCACCGCCGACGAAGGCGTGCGCGGCGGCAAGAAGATTCCGCTGAAGGCCAACGTCGACGAAGCCATCGCGGGGCTCAAAGGCACGAAGGTCGATGCCGTCGTCGTCGTGCGCCGCACGGGCGGCAAGATCAACTGGGTGGAAGGTCGCGACCACTGGTACTACGACTTGAAGAGCGCGGCATCGCC
>PMCP01000112.1:0-10252 GCA_003155415.1 Gammaproteobacteria bacterium
GGTCGATTGCGGTCCTCTTGATTCTAGCCGCGAACGTCCCGTCTTGGGCGCTAACGCGCCGCGTGCACAAACAGAACGACTAAGGGGGATGCCTGGCACGGAGCGTGACCGGAAATGGAAAAAAAAGGCCGGCACCCTTGGCGCCGGCCCGCCGTGCTGACTTCGTCCTCTGTGTTACTGGTGCTCGTACACTTCAGTGTTTGTGAACATCTTGCCGTTGGCGTCTGTGCCCTTCACCACGCGCGTCAACATTTTCCCATCGGCGCTAACGGTGGCGTGAGTGCTACCGACTTCTTTGCCATTCAGGGTGGCCGTACTGTCTATTGTGCTTGCGTTCACCCTCTTGGCCATTGTGGTTGCGCCAGACGCAGGGGCGCCTTCCGTGTAACTCAACGCACCCCCCTTCATCGGAAACATGTATTTCACTGACGTCGGCTTGCCAGCGCCGTCGGTGCCCGTTCCGCTGACCGCAAGGTCGTCGCCCTTCTCAGTGACCACAGCACTTTGGGCCTTTACTTCCATTCCCGGCGTAAATTTCGATTTTGCGACGTTCAAGTTCCACGTGCCCGCGTATACGTCCGCCGCTGACACCGCGCCAACGAAACTAAGAGCCATCAGTCCCACAACGAGTTTCTTGATCATGCTTATTCCCCTTCGAGGTTAGTTCAATGCCTTTTGCCGGTCCGACCTTGCTCCAGCTTGCTGAGCTGGGCCGTGCGTTACCGAACAGACATCCCGGTACGTAAGAACTCAACCTGACAACGCACCGAACGTCACCGGAGCGCATGCCGCCAGCGTCAGCCAAAGGGTTCTATTCATCGGAACCCCCGTCGCCACCTACAGAGCCGACGCGCCTGACTATCGGAATCGAAGCAGGAGGTGTCGGGGGCGCGGATTGTGCCGCCTGCTGCAACGACTGTTCGGAACAACGTGTGCCTTGTTCTTCCTATACTCCTAACCATCGGACTTGTGAGACGATTCGTGAAGAGGAGTCATCCCGATGCGTCCGATCTGTTACCCACTTGCGCTGTTGCTCTCAGCCGCCACGTTCGCGCAGGTGCAACCCGCCACGACATCCAACGCGTTTCACCTCGAGCCCGGCACGTACTCGGTCGGGTTCCGCCTCATCGAAGGCGAGGATCCGTCGCGAGTGGTGACCGGCGGGGGCACCGCCGCGCCGCGCCCGCGGCCCGTTCGAACCTATCTCTGGTATCCGGTCGAGCCCACGCGTCGCGGACGCACCGCCGAGCCGATGCGCTTCGGCCGTTACGTCGCGCTCGCCGACGGGGATGTCTGGCCGGCCGAGATGATCGGCAGCTTGCACGAGAAGCTCGCGTACTCCCGCCGCCCGCTCGCGCGCTCGTTCGACGAAGCCGGTTTCGCTGCGCTGTCGCAGCGGCCCGTGCTCGCGGTCGAGAACGCGGGACCGGCTCCGGGCCCGTTCCCGCTCGTCGTGCTCGGTGTCGGGTTCTGGTACGAGCCCGCGATCTCGCAGGCGGTGCTCGGCGAATATCTTGCGGGGCGCGGCTTCGTCGTCACGACCGCGCCGCTCGTCGGCACGAACTCGCCAGTGGTCAGAATCGACACAGAGGACCTCGAGACGCAGGTCCGCGATCTCGAATTCGTGGTTGCGCGTGCACGTGAGCTGCCGTTCGTCAGCCACGACAAGCTCGGAGTCGTCGGAATGGACATGGGCGGGATGGCGGGCGTACTGCTCGCGATGCGCCACCGCGACGTCGACGTCTTCGTGGGGCTTCCGTCGGGCATCCTGTTCGAGCACCCGTCGGGCCTGCCGAGAATCTCGCCGGGCTACAACCCGCTCGCGCTCCGCGTTCCGTGGTTGCAGATCATGCCTGCGGGCGGTGCGACGCCGCCGCCGGGCTCGCGATCGCCGTCACTGTTCGAGGCAGCCGTGTACTCCGATCGCTACTTGCTGCTGACGCCGAACTTGGGTCACGTCGATCTCACGATCGACGGTCTCATCGATGGACGCGGCTCAATGATCGGCGGCGCGTATCAACAGGCGACGGCCACGGGAGCAGAAGGTCATCGAGCCTTGGACCCGTACGTGCTGAATTTTCTCACAGCATTCCTGGCGCCGGAGGCCGAGCGGCGCGCGGCGGGCCTCGCGTTCGTGTCGCGGCCTCCCGCCGACCCCGGTTTCAAAATGACACTCGAGCATCGGCCGGCGCTGCCCGCGTCAATCACGTACGACGAGTTCGTCGCCGGCGTCGTCGAAGGACATGGCGCGGAAGCGGTGGACAGGCTGCGAGCGTTGGCCGCGGCTGATCCGAACGATCCGCTGCTCGGCGAGGGCGATTTGACGAGGCTCATCTCGAATCTGCTGTTTACGTGGGGGCTCGGCAGGGAAACCCTCCCCGTGATCGAGTTCATGATCGAGCGCTACCCCTCGTCGCCGGCCGGCCAAGGGTTGCTCGCGGAGGCGCAGATCTCGGCCGGCAACTACGCCGCTGCGATCGACGTGTACAGCAAGTTCCTCGAGCAGTACCCGAACAACCCGGTCGCGACAATGCGGCTCGAGTGGTTGCGCAATCGTTAGCAATCGCCGCAGCGCGGGTTCACCTCTTCTGCGTTCGGCTCGAATCGGAGAAATCGAATATCGATTCGTTCTCCGGCCGCTTCATGCCTTACTCGAAATAGCGCTCCCAGATCCGCGCCCAAGGCCGGCCGTACATGTCCGGCACGGTGTACTCGATCTCCGTGCCAGGGGGTCAGCGGCTTCGGGCGACCGTCGATCGGGAAGATCGTCTGAATGCACCGCGCATAGACGAAGGGATCGACCTCGCCTAAGTTTCCCGTCTTGACGTGCACCTGACGCGAATGACGATACGCGCGGAGCGAACGAACCACCATCGTCTGCCGCGTGGAGTGCCGGCGGTCCGATCTCTTGAACGCCTTCGGCGCCACGCGCAGACTCCCTCCGATGGGGAAATCACAACGCTGTGCAGCGATTGCTGCGCTTGTCATGATCGCGGCAACCTGCGCCGCCCAACCGCCGAATCCCTACCGCACGATCACCGGTCTGGTGAAGCCGCCGGCCGGCCGGGTGCTCGGCTCGATGAGCATGGCCGACGTCGCGAAGGACGGTAGCGTGTGGATCGCCGAGCGCTGCGGCGAGAACAACTGCCTCGGCCACGACACCATCGCGCCGATCATCCATATCGACGCGAACGGCCAATGGATCGCTGCGTTCGGCGCGGGGAAATTCGCGTGGCCGCACGGCATCTACGTGGACCCCGACGGCAACCTGTGGGTGACGGATGCGCGTGCGGGCCAGGGCCGCGGGCACCAGGTCATCAAGTTCGCGTCGGATGGCGGCCAGCTCATGCGGCTCGGCGTCGCGGGCGAAGCCGGCGACGACGACGCGCACTTCAACGGTCCGACGGATGTCGCTGTCGGCTTCAACGGCGACGTGTTCGTGAGCGACGGGCATGAAGCGAAGTCGAACAATCGCGTGCTCAAGTTCGACCGCAACGGTAAGTTCATCAAGTCGTGGGGCGGCACGGGCTCGGCCCCCGGGCAGTTCCTGGTGCCGCACGCGCTCGCGCTGGATTCTCGCGGGCGCCTCTTCGTTGCGGACCGCGACAACAACCGCATCCAGATCTTCGATCAGGACGGCAAGTTTCTAGAAGAGTGGAAGCAATTCGGGCGGCCGAGCGGCCTGCACATCTCGGCCGACGACACGCTGTACGTGTCGGACAATCAGTCGAACGAGGAGCGCCACCCGGGCTGGGCTCGCGGCATTCGCGTCGGCAACGCGAAGGACGGCTCGGTCACCGCGTTCATACCCGATCCCGAGTTCGATCCAAAGCAATCGCAAGAGACCGGCGCACACGGGCTAGCCGCTGACGCGCGCGGAGCCATCTACGGCGCTGAAGTTTACTCACAGAGCGTCAAGAAGTACGTGCGCTAGAACGGCCTAGTTGCGCGCAGCGAGCGTGCGCTCGTAGTCGTACAGGTCGCGTTCGTATGCAGCGCGCTCGCGCTGCAGATCCTCGATCTCGCGCGTGAGCTCGCCGAAGTGGCGCCCGAGCTCCGCACTGCGCGTCACGAGACGCACTCGCTGTTCGACCGTGGTGTCCGCCGCGATCATCGTCGCTGCGATCGACGTGAGCTCCTGCTTGATGCTTTCCTGCGCTCGGTAGTCGCCGGCAATACGCGAGTCGGCATTGTGCAGCGCCGACTCGAGCTCATAGAGATGATGGCCCGCGTTGTACTCCGGCAGAAATTCGCGCTCGAGGTTGGCCGGGCACACGCCCTGGTAGGCGGCGCCGCTGTGGCCAACTTCGAAGCCGTTGCTCGCGCGGCAGTAGCTCAGCACACCCTCGGCGTGGCCGGCGCGATACGCATCGAGATTTGGCGTCACGCCGTGCTCACCGCACTGCTGGCTGTAGCTGCCGATCGTCGCGACCGAGCGGCCGATCGAGCCGTCCGTGAAGCCGATCGTGCGCCAGTCGGCCGAGACACACGCCTGCTCGCTCATGCCGGCGCAACCGGCGAGCCCGAGCAAGCCGACGCATAGAAACAACGTGCGATTCGAAAGCATGGCGTGCCCCAACTAAAACGCTGATGCGCCAAAGTATAGGAGCGCCCTCCAGCGCGCCTCGGGACGCGAGTCACAACTGCGCGCTCCGCTGGTCGCAATCGCACCGCTCAGTTGTGTAATTATGGAAAACGTGACGCCACCCACCCTGCCCGTGCTCGACATGAGCGAGTTCCTCGCGGCTCCGCGCAGCGCAGCCGGCCTCGAGTTCGTGCTGCGGCTGCGCGACGCGTGTCACGGCGTAGGGTTCTGCTATCTCGTGGGTCACGGCGTGCCGCGTGAGCTCGACGTCGCGCTCATGGCACGAGCGCGCGAATTCTTCTCGCTACCGGAACCTGAACGCCGCGCGCTCGCGATCGCTAACTCGCCGCATTTTCGCGGCTACACGCTGCTCGGCGACGAGCGCACGAAGGGCGTCAGCGATTGGCGCGAGCAGATCGACGTGGGGCCCGAGGAGCCGGCTCTCACGATCAAACCGGGGGACCCGCCGTGGCTGCGACTGCGCGGCCCGAATCAGTGGCCCGCGCAACTACCCAAATTCAAACCCGCCGCGCTCAAGTGGATGGCGGAGATGGACCGCGTGGGGCTCGGCGTGCTGCGTGCGCTCGCGCTCGGGCTCGGTTTGCCACTCGAGCACTTCGACTCCGTTGTTTTGCCACGCGGCGATCCGCACGCGAAGATCATTCGCTATCCGGCGCAGCCGCCGTACGCAGACACCGGCCAGGGCGTCGGTATGCATCACGACTCGGGGCTCGTGTCGTTCGTGCTGCAGGACGACATCGGCGGCTTGCAGGTTCAGCGAGACGGTGGCGTGATCGAAGCCACACCCTTGCCCGGCTCCTATGTAATGAATCTCGGCGAGATGTTGCAGGCGGCGACCTCCGGGTATCTACGCGCCACTCCGCATCGCGTGAACAGCCCGCCGCCGAACAAGGAGCGCATATCCATCGCATACTTCTTCCATCCGCGGCTCGACAGCGTGTTCGAGCCGATCACGCTACCGCCGGAGCTCGCGGCGGCGGCGCCCGGCGGACAGAACGCGGACCCGAACGACCCCGTCTTCGCCACATTCGGCGACAACTACCTGAAGATCCGGTTGCGCTCGCACCGCGACGTCGCGGAAGCGCACTATCGGGACCTGCTCTGACGCGGGTAAACTTGAAGACCCGCGACAACAACGACTACAAGGGACACCGGTGCCGCTCACGCGTTTGGAGCACTACCTCGTGCTCAGCGACGACATAGAGAAGACCAGGGATTTCTACTGCAACGTGCTCGGCATGACGGAAGGGTTCAGGCCCGAGCTCGAATTCCCCGGTTACTGGCTGTACGTCGGCGACACGCCGTGCATTCATATCGGTGAATGGGCTAGCTATTCCGTGTGGACCAAGAAGGTCGGCATCCCCATCTCTTCTCGCGCGCTGGCCACGGGCCCCGTTGACCACATTGCATTCAACGGCACCGGGTTCGCGGAGATGCGCGCTCACCTCACGAAGCATGGCCTCACCTTCAGCGAAAACTCGCTGGACGAGATCGGCATGCGCCAACTTTTTACCCGCGATCCGAACGGCGTGCCGATCGAGATCAATTTTAGAAACTGAACGGAGATCTCACGAGTGAAGACCACGGACTACGGATTCATTGGCATCGGCCGAATGGGCGCGCACATGGCGCGGCGGTTGTTGAAGGCCGGACTCAGCCTCACGGTGTACGACACCTCGAAGGAAGCGGTCGACGACCTCGTGAAGAGCGGCGCGCAAGCCGCGAGCTCCGCACTCGAAGTCGCGAACGCCACGGAGAAGGCCTTCCTGAGCCTGCCGACGCCGGACATCGTGACGAAAGTATGCGCGGGCCTCGCCGGGGCGAAAACGCTGAAGGTCGTGATCGACTGTTCGACGACGGGCCCCGGCGGCGCGCGAATCGCGCACGCGGAGCTCGCGAAGGCCAACATTGTTTACATGGACGCGCCCGTGAGCGGCGGCATGGCTGGCGCACGCGATGGAACACTCGCTGTGATGGTGTCCGGCAAGAAGGCCGTGTATGAGCAGATCGAGCCCGCGTTGAAGCAGCTCGGCAAGCTGTTCTATGTGGGCGACGGCGCGGGCCAGGCGCAGATCATGAAGCTCGCGAACAACATGATCGCGGCTGCCGTAATCGTGCTCTCGTCCGAAGTCATTGCGATGGGCACGAAGGCGGGGTTGAACCCGCGGCAGATGTGCGAAGTCATCAACGCCGGCAGCGGCCGCAACAGCGCGACGCAGGACAAGTTCCCGCGCTCCGTGCTGCCGGGCACGTTCGACTTCGGCTTCGCGACGGGCCTGTCGTGGAAAGACGTACGCCTCTGTTTGCAGGAAGCGGACGCTCAGGGCACACCCATGCCCGTCGGCGCCGAGGTGTTCCAGATCCTGGGCATCACGAAGGCCAAATACGGAGCGGACTCCGACTTCACAGCCATCGCCAAGATCTACGAAGAGTGGGCCGGCGTAGAGATGCGAGGCTGACATGGCAGCCATCGGCAAGACCGTCGCGCGTGACGAACGCCCGCTCGCGGTGCGCATGGCGCACGCCGTCGGCGCTTGCTCGTGGCAAGAGCTGACGCCCGAGGTCCTGGCCAAGGCCAAGCTCTGCATCTACGACCTGCTCTCCTCGGCGCTGGCGTCCGCCGATCTGCCGTGGAGCAAGCAGGCCGCCGCAGTGGCGCGTGCGAACTCCGGCGGCGCCGCGCGCGGCGCCGGCATCATCGGCACGTCCGACGTCGTGTCCGTGCAGGACGCGGCGTTTGCGAACGGAGTGATCGGCCATCAGCTCGTGCGCGACGACATGCACGTCGGCGCGGTGAGCCATCTCGGCACGGTGCTCGTGCCGTCGTTGCTCGCGCTCGCAACGACGAAGAAAGTCAGCGGCAAGGATTTCCTCACCGCGCTCGTCGCGGGCTACGAGGTGGGCGGCAAAATCGGCCGCATGATCCTCGACGTGGAAGTGTCGAAGGTGTTTCGGCCCACGGGCATCACGGGCCCGATTGCGGCAGCGGCCGCCGGCGCCAGGCTACTTGGGCTTTCACCGGAGCAAACGGCCGCCGCGCTTGCGCTCGGCGCGAACTCGGCCGCCGGCTACAACGAGTGGGCCGCCACCGGTGGAAGCGAAATGTTTTTCCACACCGGCTTCGCGGCGCGCAGCGCCGTCACAGCCGTGCAGCTCGCCGCGGAAGGCGCCTACGCGTCACGCACGGCCATCGACGGCGAAGCCGGCATCCTCGCGGCGTTCCACAAATCGCTGCAGCCCGCTATCCCTGAGCTCTTCGCCGACCGGCCCGAAATTCTCGCGGTGTTCTTCAAGCCCGTGCCGGCCTGCAATTTCGCGCAGTCGCCGGCGCAAGCGGCGCTCAGCGTCGCGAAGCGCAAGCGGTTACGCGCTTCTGATATCGAACGCGTGACGGTGCACGTGACGCGCGCCGCGGCGCTCTACCCCGGTTGCAACGTCAGCGGGCCGTTCGAGCACATCCTGCAAGCGAAGATGAGCATTCACTACAACGTCGCCTCGGCGCTCGTGCACGGCGATACCGCCGAGGGCAACTACGTGCCGCAACAAAACGCGGACGTGCTGCAAGTCGCCACACTGGTGCGGCTCGAGATCGACCCGGAGTTCACGAAGGCTTTCCCAGGCAAACAAGGCGCGGGCATCACGGTGCATACGCGAGCGGGCGACGTGCTCGAGGAACGCGTCGACGACGTGGTGCCGACGAACGCCGACGGCGTGCGCGAACGTTTCGTCGCGGCCGCTTCGGAACGGCTCGGCCAGAAACGCGCGAAGGAACTCGACCGCGTAATCGCCACGCTTGAAACAGTGACCGACGCCGGCGAGCTTGCGCGACTGGCGATGCTGGGCGCGGCGTAAGCCGCTCCACCGCTATTTCTTCTTCAACGCGCTGTCAAAATCAAAGTTCAGGTCACTCTGCTCGACCTTCGCCGGCACGTAGGGGCGCAGGAAGCCCGCGTGACAGGCATCGCAGGTGGCCCGCAACGCGAGCGCGCCTGCCTTCAACTCTCCCGGCGTTTTCATCTTGGCCACTTTCTCGGCCTCCTCGTGGGAGGCAACCGCCAGCTTCTCGAACGCCGCCCAGTTCTGCCAGATTGGCGGCAGCGCGAGCGTCTTCGGGGTCTGCGCCTTCGGGTCGTAGAGGTTCGTAGTCGGCGGAAACAGATGGGGGATGGCCAGCATCATCTGCGATACCGTCTGCGCGATCGAGCGCAAGTTCTCCGGTTCTGCGGGTTCGCCGATCGTGTACGAGTCGAGCGGCCGCATGATGCGCTCCATCTCAACCATCAGCGCCTCGCGCGCCTCGATGAGCTCTTCCGGCTCGGTCAGCCCGGTCCAGCCGGGGCCGGCTTTCGGCGCCGGATCAGCCGCGAATGAGGTCCCGATCGCCACAGCTGCGAGTGTCACGCCTGCAACGAAGATTCTCATCACTACCTCCACCCGCGCCCGCGGGCGCTATCCTTCTATGAGAATGGACCCCGACGCGTTGTGAGAACATAAGGGAAACCCGCATTTTGACGCCCGGCTCGGCATGTAGCCCATGACTCACCGCAAACCCTTCGTTGGCGGAATGCTGCTCGCGCTCGTCGCGTGCAACGCGCCGGGCCAACCGCAGCACCCGACGATGGCGACAGGTCTCTCGCCCGCCGCCTGCCTCGCGGCGCTTGCCAGTGGCACACAGCCCAACGCATCGAGTTGCCCTGCGTTCCTTCGCAGTTTGGTGGCGGAAGCGCGCGCGATGTGCACCGAGCCCGGTGGCAAGCTCGAAGGCGCCGAGCAAGCCGAGGTATGGCAGCTCGACGTGGACGACGATGGCCGCAACGAAGTCGCGTTCGAACCGAACGGCAACGTGACCTGCGTCGATGCCTATAGCCTGTTCGAATGCGGCAGCTTGGGCTGCCCGAAGACGCTGTACACGGAGCGCGGCGGCGAATGGAAGCCGATCGCGGCGATCTTCGCGTACGGCCCGGAAGGCGTCGATATCACCGACGAGCGTGTGAACGGTCATCGCANNGCCTACGAGGTTACGCGCGTGGACGTGCGCGGCTTCAGGGTCGATTTCGCCGACGACGCACAGGGGCTGCGTCCGCTCATCGCGGCCGCGGACGTGAGAGCCACGCCCACGGCGCAAGGCGAATCGGTCGGCCGCTACGAGGCCGGCATGGAGTTGGCAGTGATCGGCAAGGCGGCGGGCGGGTTCTACTATGTGTCGCCGTGCAACGCGTGCCAGAGCGGATTCGTGCCCGCCTCGGCGCTAGGCCCAAGGTAGAAACGGCGCAATCCGTGGACAGCCGTGGCTATAACGGACCGCGGACGCAGCGCGCCGGCCGGTTTGCCCCTATACTACGCGCCCTCTGCTGGCGGAGCGCATGGACGCAGTCACCGGCAGAACCCCTCAACCGACTGGAAGATGAACCGTGATCACGGCGTCGAACATTACTGTGCAATTCGGTGAGAAGCCTCTCTTCGAGGACGTCTCCGTCAAGTTCGGCAACGGCCATCGNNGCCGGCGAGCTCGATCCGACGCACGGCAACGTCTCCGTCCCCGCGCACGCGCGCGTGGGCAAGCTGCGGCAGGATCAGTTCGCGTTCGAGGACTTCTCCGCGATCCACACCGTGATCATGGGCCACGAGCGGCTCTGGCAGGTCTAT
>PMCP01000112.1:10262-10583 GCA_003155415.1 Gammaproteobacteria bacterium
TACACCGCCGAATCCGCTGCCGGCGAGTTGCTGCTCGCGGTCGGCATCCCGGAAGACCAACACAACGGCCCGATGAGCGCGATCGCGCCAGGCTGGAAACTGCGCGTGCTGCTCGCGCAAGCGCTATTCGCAGACCCGGACGTCATGTTGCTCGACGAGCCGACCAACAACNNGCCACGAGCGGCTCTGGCAGGTCTATCAGGAACGCGATCAGCTCTACTCCAAACCGTCGATGACGGAAGCAGAAGGCCTGCACGCGGCGGAGCTCGAGAACGAGTTCGCGCAGCTCGATGGGTACACCGCCGAATCCGCTGCCGGCGA
>PMCP01000112.1:10589-26498 GCA_003155415.1 Gammaproteobacteria bacterium
CGAGCCGACCAACAACCTCGACATCGACACCATTCGCTGGCTCGAAGGCGTTCTGAACGAGCGCAAGTGCACGATGGTCATCATCTCGCACGACCGACATTTCCTGAACACCGTCTGCACGCACATGGCCGACCTCGACTACGGCGAGCTGCGCGTGTTCCCCGGCAACTACGATGAGTACATGACGGCCGCGACGATGGCGCGCGAGCGAGTCCAATCCGAGAACACTAAGAAGAAGGAGCGCATCGCCGACCTGCAGGCATTCGTGAGCCGCTTCTCCGCGAACGCCTCGAAGTCGCGGCAGGCCACGTCCCGCGCGCGGCAGATCGAGAAAATCGTGCTGGAAGAGGTCAAGCCCTCGAGCCGCATGAATCCGTACATCCGCTTCGAGCAGGACAAGAAGCTGCATCGCCTTGCGGTAAGCACCGACAAGCTCAGTAAGAGCTATGGCGACCTGACGGTGTTTCGCGACGTGTCCATCAACATCGAGGCGGGACAGCGCGTGGCAGTGGTTGGGCCCAACGGCATTGGCAAGACCACGCTGCTTCGGAGCATCGTCGGCGACCTCGAGGCGACTCACGGCAGTGTGAAGTGGGCCGAGAACGCCGAAATGGCTTATATGCCGCAAGACCACGGGGACATATTCAAGGACCCGGTGACCGTTTTCGACTGGATGCGTGCGCGAGGCAAGCCGCGCGACGACGACCAGGCAATACGTGCGACGCTCGGCCGCCTGCTCTTCAGCCGCGACGAGATGGCGAAGACCGTCGACAAGCTCTCGGGCGGCGAACGCGGTCGCATGCTCTTCGGCGAGATCACTCTCAAGCGGCCGAATATCATCCTCATGGACGAGCCAACCAACCACCTCGACATGGAATCCATCGAGTCGTTGAACCTTGCGCTCGAAAACTACCCCGGCACCGTGGTCTTCGTGAGCCACGACCGTGAGTTCGTATCCTCGCTCGCCACCCGCGTCATCGAGCTCACGCCTAAAGGACCCATCGATTTCGTGGGCACCTACGACGACTACCTGCGCAGCCGCGGAGTCGCCATCGACTACCGGCACGCCGCGAGCCAATAAACGCGGACAGAACCGTTCGGTTCGAACTTTTCGTGCCGATGTGACAAGTAGCCGACACATTGGGCGCCCTATCGCGCCCGATTGTTTGTATCCTGCAACTATGTCTTACATACCGAAAGTGGGCCAAATCAAAGGCACCTGGACTGCTGAGGCTCGTGCGGAGCTCGACCGTTTCGTCAGCACATCCAAGGTGGCGGGGGCCGTGCTGTCGCTGGCCAAGAAGGACGACCTACCCCAGGGCGGGCGTTGGTTATACGCGGTGTATTCCGGTGAGCGCATCAAGCCGATGCAGTCCGCACTCGCCGCCCATGGCGTTCCGCTGCTGTATTCGTTGGACGGCCTGACGATTGCGGTCTCGAACGCGAACGACGTCAAAGCGCTCGACGGCGCCACCATCGATCTCGACGGGCCGGGATACCTGCTGGTGCGGCCGCACGCGGAAGTTTCGGCCACGGGCTAACGGCCCTGTCCCCAGCGTTTCCGGCATTCGGTTTACCATACGCGCGCGGCGCACGCCGCGCCGCCACCGAAATGCCAAAGGAATCGCTATGAACAAGGAACTCTTCGACAAAGGCCTCGCCATCCGCAAATCCGTCATCGGCGCCGAGTTCGTCGACAAAGCTTTAGCGTCCGCTGACGACTTCAACATGCCGCTGCAGGAACTCGTGACCGAATACTGCTGGGGCGCGGTATGGGGGCGCGAGGGCCTGACGAAGAAGACGCGCAGCCTGTTGAACATTGCAATGCTCGCCGTGCTGAATCGCCCGCACGAGCTCAAGGTCCACACTAAGGGCGCGATCACGAACGGCGCGACGAAGGAAGAGATCCGCGAGGTGCTGATGCAGGTTGCAATCTACGGCGGTGTGCCGTGCGCTGTCGACTCCTTCCGCATCGCGAAAGAAGCACTGGCGGAGATCGCCAAGAAGTAGAAGACGGGCGCGAGTTTTTCCCCGGGCGCGGGTGCGAGCGAGGATATCGTGCCCGCTACCGCCCGGGCGGCCGTACGGCAACAGCGCTCATGTACGCGGCGCGGGCCGCTCTTCCCGCTCGAAGCACCGCAGTAGCGCGTTCCGGAGTGCGACGTTAGTTAGCACGGCAGCGCGTTCTTGGCCCGCTCGAGGGGCCGCCCGAGCGCGGGCCCGACATCCTCGCCCGCACCCGCGCCCTTCGTGGTTGCGTTGAGGGGCGCCGGCTCGAGTAGCAACGCTCGCGCTCGCCGCGCCGCGCGCTTCGACGGAGTGGGACGCACGATTCACGGCAGCGTAGGCCGCGCGGCGGTGCGAGGGCGCATTGTTCGCGTCGCGCTCGGGCGGCCCCTCCAGCGGGCCATCAACGCGTCGATGCCGTGGCAAACGGCACGAGCTTTGTTTTGCGTTGAAGTGCTTCGAGCGGGAAGAGCGGCCCGCGCTGTGGGGCGAGCGCTGCAGACGTACGGCCGCCCGGGCGGTAGCGGCGCGAATGATGCGCCCTCGCATCGCCGCGCGGCCGGCCGACGAAGCACCTCTTAAGGCGCGATCAGGGTGCGTCTTCGATGCGTCCGTCGGCGTGCCGCGCGAAGCGGCCGCGCTCGCGCTCGTGCACGGGGTCGTCGGCGGGAAATGGCCAGCCGCCGAACTGGGTCCGCTGGTAATCGCGGAACGCCGTTTCGAGCTCGGCCCGCGTGTTCATGACGAACGGCCCGTACTGCGCGACGGGCTCGCCGATCGGCCTGCCCTGCATCAGCAGTAGCTCGACCCTGCCCTCCACTGCGGCCAACGTCACCGGCTGATCCGCCACGACGTCGATGGCCGAGTGCTGCGAGAGCCCGCGCCCGGCAAGCTCGACCTTCGACCCGGAGAAGAAATACAACGTGCGCGTGGTGCGATCGCTACGCGCGGGCGGCAACGTCCACTTCGCGCCCGGGGCGAGCGAGATCAGCCAGATCGCGACGTCGGCTTCCGCGTTTGCGGCCCACGAATCGGGTGGCGGCGCAGGCGCCTTCGAACCGGCGAGGTCGCCGGCCACCAACGTCACCTCGACACCGTCGGCTGGCTTGTAGCGCGGCACGTCGTGGTCCCAGAACATCGTGAAGTACGGCGGAGCGAACTTCGACTTCGCCGGGAGGTTTAGCCAGATCTGGAACAGCTCGAGGCGGTTCGGCTTGGCCGGCTCGAGCAGTGGGAACATCTCCGAGTGCACGATGCCGGCGCCCGCCGTGAGCCATTGCACGTCGCCGCGGCCAAACCGCGCCGTCGCTCCGAGCGAATCCGAGTGATCGATGTAGCCCTCGCGCACGAACGTCACGGTTTCGAAACCGCGATGCGGGTGCTGTGGGAAGCCCGGAACCGCGTGGCCGTGATACATGCGCCAGCCATCTTTGCCCGCAAAGTCCTGGCCCATGTCGCGGCCGTCGAGGGATGCGGCTGGGCCGAGCCGGTCGTTACCTTGCGGATATTGGTCTACGTGATGCACGCAGAGTAAGAACGGGTCGCGCGTCTGCCACGGGGACGTCAGCGAGGCGGCGCGAATGATTGGATCGGTACTCATAACGAGATCGTAGGAACGCAATGCGAGACTGTCAAACCGCGTTATAGTCCCGGAGCGCCGGCCTCGCCGGTGCGTCAACAACCAAACACCGGGGGACCGCCATGCGAATCACTGCCACTCTCCTCGCGCTATCGCTCGTCGCGACGGTCGGCTACGCCGCCGAGCCCGTCGTCGAGACGAAAGACCAGGCCGCGCTGCTGAAGAGCAGCGACCCGCAACTCGCCGCAAACAAGAAACTCGTGTTCGACATGTGGCGCACGTTCATCAACGCCTACCACGTGGACGAAGCCGGCAAGTTCCTGGCGCCCGAGTATCACCAGCACAACCCGAACGCGACGACCGGTCTCCCGGGTGTGATCGAGTACTTCAAGTCGCTGAACCTGAAGGTCACGCCTGTGCCCGATCAAATCACAAACAAGGTCGTGTCGATCGTCGCCGAGCGCGACCTCGTCGTCGTGTCACTCGTGAGTGAGCTGAAGGACAAGGATGGCAAGCCGTACACGACGACGTGGTTCGACATGTACCGCATCGCGAACGGCAAGATCGTCGAACATTGGGACAGCGCGCTGAAGGGCGTCATCCCCTAGTGCAACAACATCTGATGCTGATCGGCGGCGAGCGCGTAGCCGCCGCCTCGAGCCAATGGCTCGAGTCGTTGAATCCGTACACGGGCAACCCGTGGGCGCTGATACCGCGCGGCGCGGCGGCCGATGTCGACCGCGCCGTGATCGCCGCGCACACGGCGTTTCGCGGTCGCGAATGGCGCGGGCTGACGGCGACGGCGCGCGGCAAGATCCTGCACAAGCTCGCAGATCTGATCGCCGCACGCGCCGATGAGCTCGCGGCGATCGAGACCACCGACAACGGCAAGCTGATCCTCGAGATGCGCGCGCAGCTGCGCTACCTGCCCGAATGGTTCCGCTACTACGGCGGGCTTGCCGATAAGGTCGAAGGCCGCGTGATCCCGATCGACCGGCCGGGCCACTTCAATTTCACGCTCGAAGAGCCGCTCGGCGTGATCGCGGCCATCGTGCCGTGGAACTCGCCGCTGATGCTGGCGGCGTGGAAGATGGCGCCTGCGCTCGCGGCCGGCAACACGTTCGTCTGGAAGCCGTCCGAGCATTCCTCCGTGTCGGCGCTCGCGATGGCGCCGCTTTTCGCCGAGGCCGGCTTGCCGCCCGGCGTCGTCAACATCGTGACGGGGCTCGGTAGCGAAACGGGCGAAACGCTCGTGGGCCACCCGAATGTCGCGAAGATCTGCTTCACCGGTGGCGACGCCACCGGCGCGCTTGTGTACCAAACGGCGGCCAAGCACATCAAACCGGTGACGATGGAGCTCGGCGGCAAATCCGCCAACATCGTGTTCGCGGACGCGAAACTCGATAACGCCGTCAAAGGCGTCGTGTCCGGCATCTTTGCCGCCACGGGGCAAACGTGCGTCGCGGGCTCGCGTGCGCTGATTCATCGCTCGATTCACGACGAGTTCGTGGAGCGGTTTTTGAAGATCGCAAGCGTCGCCCGCATGGGCAACCCGCTCGAGGAGACCACACAGGTCGGTCCGATCACGACGCAGTCGCAATACCAGAAGGTCTTGAGCTACATCGATATCGCCAAACAGCAAGGCGCGAAATGTGTGCTCGGCGGCGGACCCGCGCAACGGCCGGAGCTTGGGGGCGGCTGGTTCGTCGAGCCCACCGTGTTCACGGGCGTGAAGCCCGACATGCGCATCGCGCAGGAAGAAGTGTTTGGCCCCGTGCTGTCCGTGATTCCGTTCGACAGCGACGAGGAAGCTCTCGCAATCGCAAACGGCACGATCTATGGACTTGCAGCCGGTGTGTGGACGGCCGACATCGGGCGCGCGCTGAAGATGGCGCACACGCTCGAGGCGGGCACGGTGTGGGTCAACACGTACCGCGTGTCGAGCCCGTTGTCGCCATTCGGAGGCTATAAGCGCTCGGGCTTTGGCCGCGAGAGCGGGCTCCTCTCGATCCGCGAGTTCGTTCAAGAGAAGAGCGTCTGGATCGAGACCAGCGGCGCCGACGTGCCGAACCCGTTCATCATTCGCTAGCCGCTCGTTGACCACGCCTCCGAAATCGCGCCGCCGTCCGCCCTCGCCCGATCGGCCGCTGCACTTGCTCGCGGGCCTTACGCCCGCACAGTTCATGCGGCGCCATTGGCAGAAAGCGCCGTTCGTCGTGCGCGGCGCACTGCCGAACATTCAACCGATGTCGCGCGCGCAGCTGTTTGCGCTCGCGGCCGACGACAACGTCGAATCGCGGCTGATCACACGCGCGCGCGCCAGCTGGTCGCTGAAACACGGGCCGTTCGCGCGTTCCGCGTTGCCGCCGCTCAAACGGCCAAAGTGGACGCTGCTCGTGCAAGGCGTCGATCTACACGACGACGTGACGCACACATTATTGCGTTTGTTTTCCTTCGTGCCTGATGCCAGGCTCGACGATCTCATGATCTCATGGGCCAGCGATCGTGGCGGCGTTGGGCCCCACTTCGACAGCTATGACGTATTCTTGTTGCAGGCCCACGGCCGAAGGCGCTGGCGCATCGGCCGCACCCACGACGCGAACCTCGACCCGAGCGCCCCGCTGAAGATCTTGCGGCACTTCGTGCCGGAGCAAGAGTTCGTGCTCGATGCGGGCGACATGCTGTATCTGCCCCCGCAGTGGGCACACGACGGCACCGCCGTCGGCGGCGATTGCATGACGTATTCCATTGGAATGCGCGCACCCCAGCGGGCCGATCTCGCCGCGGAGCTCGCAGCCCGGCTGGCCGATGCGCTCGACGACGGAACGCTGTACCGCGACGCGCGGCAGCCGGCGACTCAGCGGCCCGCATCGATTCCGGCTGATCTGCAGGCGTTTGCTTCAAACGCGGTGAACAGTCTCGTCGCCAAAGGCGCCGTCGAGCGAGTGCTCGGCGAGCTGTTGAGCGAGCCGAAACCGCACGTGTGGTTCGAGCGCGCACCGAAGCCCTGGCGGCCCGGCGCTATGGAGCTCGACCGCCGCACGCGCATGCTCTACGACGTACAACACGTGTACATCAACGGCGAGAGCGTACGCGCCCGCGGCAAGGACGCAACCTTGCTGCACCGACTCGCCGACGAGCGCGGTCTCGACGCGCGCAGCGTACAGGCCGCCGGCGTCACCGCACGCGCGTTGTTGCGCGAGTGGTTCGACGCCGGCTGGTTGCGCAGGCTCGGCCCGTGACCTTGCAGCGCACGCACGATCGACCATGATCTATCCGGTCATCGTCTGACCTGGGGCGTTGCGATGGCCACGAGCTCGTCCACCGCGACGGAACTCGCGAAACGCGACGATTCCAGCGCTTTCAACGGATCACGCGATCGGCCATCATTCGCACTCTTTTCACTCTCAACCTCTCTGGGGGGATTCATGAATACCAAGATCCGCTGGGCGTTCGCCCTGACCGCTTGTATGACCGTGGGCAGCGCGCTCGCGCAGGCGCCGGCGCAGCCAGCAGCTCCGAAGCCGTTCCAAGCGGGCGAGCCACTCTCCGCCACGAACGAAGCCGGCAAGAAGATGCCAATGTCGAGCAACGTGAAGGTCTACGGCAGCTTCAACTTCTCCGAGAGCTGCACGTTTGATCCCGCTCGCAACATGATCGTCGCGATGAACGCGGCCAACCCGCAAAACGTTACGCCGAACGACGGCTTCGTGTCGCTGATCAACCCGGACGGTAGCGTCAACACAAGCAAGTGGATCGGCGCCACGCGCGACGGCCTCACGTTGAACCACCCGCTCGGCAGCGCCATCTCTGGCAACACGCTGTACGCAGCTGACATCGACACCGTCCGCACGTTCGATCTGAAGACTGGGCTGCCCGGCCGCGCTTACCCGATCCCGGGCGCGACGATCCTGAACGGCATCGGCGTCACGAAGGCAGGCGTCATCTACGTCTCGAACACGCGCGACCCCGAAGTCGTCTACAAGATCACGCCCGATGGCCAGATCAGCGACTTTGTAAAGGGTGCGCCGCTGGCGTTGCCGAACGGCGTGGCGATCGACACGAAGGGCAACGTGGTAGTCGTCAACATCATGAACAACAGCGTGTTGACGTTCGACCCGCAGGGCAAGCTGCTCACCACCGAGCACGCGGCCGAGAGCGGCAACGACGGCCTGGTGGTCGCGGAAGATGGCACGAAGTACGTAAGCAGCGTGCGCTACGGCAGCGTGTCGAAGATCCGCGCCGGCAAGGCGACGGAAGTCATCGCCACCGGCATCCCGAGCGCGGCCTCGATGTGCTACGACAGCAAGCAGAAGCAGCTCATCATCCCGTTGAACCCGAACAACGCACTCGCGTTCATCAAGCTGCGCAAGTAGCCGTGACGCGCGCGTTGTTCTGTGCGGCGCTGTGGCTCGCGGCTTCGGCCGCGAGCGCAGCTCCTTCTTGCGATCGTGCATGCCTCGAACGTTTTCTCGACACGTACGTGGCGGCCGTCCTGGCACACGATCCCGCACAGTTGACGTCGGAGCGCGAGCTAAGATTCACGGAGAACGGCCAGCGGCTCGCGCTCGGCGAAGGCTTGTGGCACACGGCCACGGGCCGAGGCGGCTACGCGCTGAAGCTCGCGGACGTAGAACGCGGGCAAGCCGTGTTCATGGGCACTATCCGCGAAGCCAACACGCCCACGATCCTGATCGCGCGCCTGCGCATCGCGTATCGCAAGGTCACGGACATCGAGACGCTCGTGATCCGCAACCGCGAGGCGGCCGAGCACATAGAGGAGGTCGGCGCGCCCCGCTCCGCGTGGTCGGAAGCGGTGCCGGTGGGCGACCGACTACCGCGCGCCGAGCTCGTGCGCATCGCGAACGCCTACTTCTCCGGCATCGAGCGCAACGACGGCAAGGGCCACTACCCCATCGCGGATGACTGCGCACGATTCGAGAACGGCCAGGTGACGGCGGGCGACCCCGCACGTGTGAGCGCCCGCGCGCACGGACGAGCAGACGGCCGCGTAGTCGGCTGCCGCGAGCAGCTCGAGAGCGGCGTGTTCTATTACGTTACGCGCATTCGCGATCGCCGGTTCGTTCTGCTCGATCCCGAGCGCGGCCTCGCGTTCGCGTTCGCATTTTTCGACAACGCAGGCGGCGACTCACGCTTCGGCACGCTCGTCGACGGCCGCAAGGTCGAGAACGGCCCTGCCATCCCGTGGACGTGGCAGATCGCGGAAGTTTTCAAGATCGAGCGAGGGCTCATCGGGCCCGTCGAGTCCGTGATCAACGCCGTGCCATACGGAACAGTCTCCGGCTGGAGCGACTGGCGCGACGCGATGTCGAGCGAGCCAAAAGGATAAACTGGACGCCATGTACGAAATCTTTGCCATCAAATACGCGCAGGTGGGCCGCAAGGCCTGGGGTAACTTCATCGACGGCGATCCGCACGAAGATTGGGACATGCCGCTCGACTACTTTGTGTGGGCCATCGTCGGCGACGGCCGCACGATTGTCGTCGACACGGGCTTCGACGCGCCGATGGCGGCGAAGCGCGACCGCAAGATCGTGCATCCGGTCGAAGAAGGCCTCGCAGCCGTCGGCGTGAAACACGCGGACGTCAAAGACGTGATCGTTACGCACATGCACTACGACCACTGNNCACGCGTTCGAGCCCGACGACGTATCGCGCATGGTGCACCGCGTGTTCGCGGGCCAAGTGCAATTCCACGACGGCACCGACGAGATTGCGCCAGGCATCACGGTGCACAAGATCGGCGGCCATACGAAAGGCCTGCAATGCGTGCGCGTGCAGACAAAGCGCGGCTACGTCGTGCTCGCGTCCGACGCCACGCACTTCTACGCACACATAGAATCGCGCCGCGTGTTTCGCGTGCTGTACAACCAGGGCGACATGCTCGAGGGCTACAACACGCTGGAAAGACTCGCAAGCTCGAAGCAGCACGTGATCCCAGGCCACGACCCGCTCGTGCTGACGCGCTATCCGGCCGTCTCGAAAGCCACCGAAGGATGGGCCGTGCGCCTCGACGCCGACCCGTCAAAATAACCGACAACCGCTGGTAGTTCGCGGCCTCCAGAGCGCCGGATTTCTTTACGCGCGCCACACGCTTTCCATAAAGCGCCGCGCGCCGCGAACGCGAACGCTGCCACTACGTTTGCGGCCCGCTGTTGGACCGCCGAACGCGCTCGGCCTATCGTTCGTTCGTCGAGTCATTCTGCGAGGATAAGAAGAAGAACATGAGCTCGCTATTTGCATGGAAGCGTAACGCGACCCCGGAAATGCTCTCACTGCCGGCCTTCTGCACTCCCACCGGCGAAGCCGAGAATCTGCGCACGAAGCGCGACGCTCAGCTCGAGTGGATGCGCGCCAATGGCGTGCGCTCGCTGCTCGGCACACCTATCACCCGTGCTGTGACGTGGAACGACGTGACCCTGGAGCCGGCGAAGACCGTACCAGCGCAACGCGTGGCACAACGCGCTACGGCGGCGCTACATGCGCTCCGGCGCCTGAATGCCGAGCAGGTCCAGGCCGCGCGCGAGCGCGCGAGCGGTCAGGCCGCATAGCGCTAGACGCGAGTCGCGCGTCGGCTCGTCCGGCGCGCGCAGCACAGGGCATGCTTCGAAGAAAGCGCTGAACGCCACCGCGAGGTCGTACAGGTAACCGCACAAGCGGTGCGGGTGCAGCGTCTCGGCCGCATCCGTCACCGCCCTGCCGAAGCCGAGCAGTTCGAGCGCGAGCGCGCGCTCTGCAGGCTCGACAACGACAATCGCACCGGCCCCGCCGCGCACAATTCCCCCTTCCGCCGCTTTGCGAAAGATGGAGTGGATACGCGCGTGAGCGTACTGCAGGTACGGTCCCGTGCGACCCTCGGCCGCAAGCATGCGATCCCAGTCGAACACGTAGTCCTTGATGCGGTCGTTCGAGAGGTCAGCGTATTTGATCGCGCCGATGCCGATCTGCGGCGCGAGCGCACGCCGCACCGCGGGATCGCCATTCGGCTCGCGACGCACGAGCTCCGCTTCGGCTCTTTCCACCGCTTCGTCGAGCAACGACACGAGCCTTACGGTGTCACCAGCGCGCGTCTTCAGCATCTTCTTGTCGGCGCCGAGCACCGCACCGAATGCCACGTGCTCTGCACGCACGGGCGGCTTCAGCCAACCCGCGAGCTCGCCGACGGCGAACACCATCGCGAAGTGCTGCGCTTGCGGTGCACCCACCACATACAGCAGGCGCGTGCCGTGTAGCGTCTGCGTGCGATACCGCAACGCGGCAAGATCCGTGGCCGCGTAACCAAACCCGCCATCCTGTTTGCGCACGATCAACGGCAGCGGTTCGCCTTCCCGGTTCACGAAGCCCGGCGCGAACACGCACAGCGCCCCGTCGTTGATTTTCGCGAGACCGAGCCGCTCGAGCTCGGCGGCGGTCTCCGCCAGCATGGAGTTGTACGAACTCTCGCCGCGGATGTCCGCCGGGCTTAGCGTGACCCCGAGCTTTTCGTAGATCGAAAAGAAGTGAAGCTCCGAGATCGCGACGAGCTTGCGCCACAGCTCGAGCGTGCGGGTGTCGCCAGCTTGCAGTAGCACCACGCGTTGGCGCGCACGGTCGGCGAACTCCGGATCCGCGTCGAACTTCACACGGGCGGCACGGTAGAATTCGTTCAGCTCGCCGAGACTCGAGTGGCCGCGGGTCTCGCCGCCGCCAAGGTCTAGCAGGTGCTCAATTAGCATGCCGAACGGTGTGCCCCAGTCGCCAATATGGTTCTGGCGAATGACCTCGTGACCGATGAACTCGAGCACCCGCGCAAGAGCATCGCCGATGATAGTGGTACGCACGTGGCCTACGTGCATTTCCTTCGCGACGTTGGGTGAGGAATAGTCGATCACGACGCGATCGACGCTCGCCGGCCGCGGCACGCCGAGCCGCTCGTCCGCCGCGAGCGCGGCGACGCCCTGCTCCAACGCGGATGTTTTGAGCGTGAAGTTGATGAAGCCCGGGCCCGCAATCTCTACGCGATCGCACAGCGAACCGAAATCGGCGGCCGCGACGACGGCGGCCGCAACCTGGCGTGGCGACTGGCGCAGCGTCTTCGCGAGCCCCATCGCGAGATCTGCCTGATAGTCGGCGCGCTCGGAGCGACGCACCATCGGGTCAACGCCCGCGTGCTCCGCCCCGAAGGCGGCCGTCACGGCAGTGCGTAGCAACGCGGCGAGCGCGCTCTGCGGCTCCTTCACGAACGGGGGCTCCCTGGATTACGAGGCGCCGTAGTATACGGGATGCGCTCAGGGGCTCCCTAAAAGCTGCTGCTCGTTATCTTGTGGCAACCCGACTGCGCACAATTCTGCTTGGTCGTTGGGGTACCACCATGGCCACTCTTGTATTGACTCAGGTGACAGACGGCACAAGTCGATCCATAGGTGGTTGAAGGGAACGTAGAGATATCCCCATTTCCGTTGATCAGGGTCGTGCCCGACTTCGTGTCGGCATGACACTGAATACATGTTTTGACTTTCGTGGTGCTGTGATTTCCAGTAGCCGCCGGCGACACCGGAATGTAGCCCGGCGGGTTGGGGAGATGTTTGTAGGTGGTGACCGTGACCGGCGTCCACGCAGTGGTGCTGGTATGACACGCAGCGCACGCCGTTACCGAGGTGACGAAGTGGCCCTTGGTTGTCGTCGTACCAACGGTCTTCCCAGTCACAACGTGAGCGGTATTGCTACCGTCATGTTTGCCGTCGTGACAGGTCTCGCACGATTCAAACGCGACCACCGTGTGATCCATTGAGGCATTCGCGAACGTGCCACCTGCGTTCTTGTGGCAGCTGTAGCAATTGACTTCAACGGCCGATTGAACGATCGGAATATGGGGAAGCGGATTCGGATCGTCGGTGACATCCACAACGCTCGGTGTGCCGGACGCATGGCAACCCGACGCCGCACAGCCGGTTGTCACACCCGTGTGATTGAAGCCCGTGGCGCCGGTAAACGAGGTAGTGGTGTGGCACGCGCCGCAATCCGAGTTGGTTACGACGTGCGTTGGCGTTTTGCCAGCGGCACCGAGAATGGTGCCCGTATGGCAGGCCGCACATAGCTTGCCGGTCATTTCGGGACCGGAGTGACTGAAGGTGCCCCCGGCAAACGACGACGACGTTGGAGGATAACCGGTGTGGCAGGTTATGCAGTCACGCGCTGTGGACACATGGTTTTGCACCTTCCCGGTCGCAGTCACTCCATCGTGACAGGTCGTACAGGCGAGCCCGTGGTTCACGCCGCCGGTATTCAATGTCGCGTGGTCGAAGCCCGCGGTGAAACTACCGCCCGCCTGATGGCACTGCTGGCACAAGTTCGATGTCGCCGGGTGTCCCGAACCTTTCCCGATGGCTCCAACGGCATTGCCTGCGACATGACAGGTTACGCACGCTTGAGTCTTGACGGCTGGGTCCTGATGGTTGACCGGATTGGCTTCTTTGAAGTTACCTCTCGTCGTATGACACGCGTTGCACTCCCAGCCGTTGGCGTCCACGGTGGTATGCACGGAGTCACTTGGATGGGCCTTTGCAAGGTAGATCGCGTTGTCGTAGGCAGCGATGTGGCAAGTACGGCAGCCGGTTGTGTAGGCCGGATGCAGCGTGTTCACAAACGGATCTGCTTTTCCAAAGCCACTTATGATCGAACCGTTGATGCCGGGACCGTTGGCTGTACTCGCGTGACAACTGCTGCAATCAGCCGACGTCGGGATGTGACCTGTGGGTTTTGAGATCACTTTCACGCCGTCATGAGCTTTGCCATCGTGGCAACTGGCGCAATTGTTCGTGATGCCTGCCGCAGCATGGTCGAACGTTGGCATTGCGAAACTGGTGTATGTGGTGCCGTGACATACCAAACAGTCTTGCGTCGCCGTCGGCAGCGGCACGTGTGTCACGGATTTACCGGTGGCGGCCGATCCGTCATGACAGGACACACAGGTCGGCGTTGACGCGGTACCCACGATCGCCAGACTCGAATGATCGAAACCTGCGCCTAGCCAATCGCCTCTCTGTGGGTCATGGCACGAGCCACAATCCTGCGTCGTGGCCAGATGGCCGCTGGATTGACCCGTGGCGACCGTACCGTCATGGCACCCCGAGCAAGTGGGGTACTGCGACGGGAGCGTGATGTTGCCCAACGTCCCGAAGGAGACGTGACTCACTGTGGCAAGGGCAAAGCTCCCGCCGGGGGGGAAATGACAGACGTCACAGCTCTGGCCAGCCGCGGCGGTATGAATAGCTACGAGGACGGCTGGGAAGGGCGGCGCAGTGGGCGTGCCCTGGATGGGGTTGTTGTTGTGGCAGGTCGTGCAGCTGACACTCGTGACAGCGGACGACTTATGGTCGACAAACCCACCCGCGAACGTCGACGTGGTGTGACAGTCACTACAGTCGGAAGCCGGAAGGGTTGCTATATGCCCGGCGATCTTTCCGGTGGCACTCAGACCGTCGTGACAGGACTGACACGCGATCGGATGCCGCGCCAATATGCCGTGATCGAACACACCGCCCATGTTGTAGCTGGTGGTGTTGTGGCAGACATCACACGCTTGAGTAATGTTTCCCGTCAACGGGTGCGGATGCGGTGCTGAGTTCTTCCCTGTGATTGCCGCACCATTTGACAGCGTGCTCTGGCCATCGTGGCAGCCTGCCTGGCCGCAAGTGCCCGGTACGACTACTTTTGTATCGGTGTGATTCGGGAACGGAGTCTTGAAAGTCACCGTCGTGTGACAGGCATTACATTCAACGGAAACACTTGGATGTCCCGCCGGGCTGAGATCCGACGCAGTGCCGATCGCGACAGTGCCGTTGTGGCAGGCCGAGCAGCCTCCAGTGATACCGGTGTGATCGAAAGTTCCGTCCGCATTTAGCTTCACGAAACTGGAGGTCGTGTGGCAATCGCTACATTCTTGTGCCGTAACGATGTGATTCGATGACTTGCCAGTCGCGATCACACCATCGTGACAAGAGCTACAGCCACCGAATACCTCGGCGTGATCAACAAAGCTCGTGACATTGAAGCCCAGAGGCGAGTGACAGCTTTGACACGTATCGCTCGTCGCAATATGTGTGCTTGGCTTCCCTTGAATCGTTGGATCGGCATTCGGTGCGGCATGACACTGAGTACAGTCGCTCGCTAGCCCGCCATGAAAGTTGTACGGACTAGCGCCAGGATTGCTCGCGAGATTCGGATTGATCGTGGCATCGTCGAGCGCAACTACCAGCCCCACTGCACGCGGGCTCGAAGCTCCGTTCGCGCTAACCACCAGTTGCACCGCGTATGGACCCGCTTTATCGGGCGCGAACGATGGGTTCACCGTATTCGCATTCGCCAAAACCGCGGCACTTCCCGCCGGTATCGAGACGAACGACCACGCGTAGCTCAACGCCCCGCCCGTGGAGGTCGATTTGCTGCCGTCTAGAATGGCGGTGTAAGGATCGCTACTGTGATTGCATGACAGCGTCGGCGGGGTGCTTGAATACGCCGCCCCCTTAACAAGCGTCTCGCAGACGGCTCCGGCGTCGGCGCTCAGAATCGTGGCGGCGGTCGGGGTCTTGGTCGGTGGCGGTGAAGTTCCGGAGGTGCCCGAGGAACCCCCGCTGCAGCCGGCCGTAACCATCGTGATGAACGATAGCAACGGCACCGCAATCGACGTCCGAGACCTTCCTCGGCGGCTCCGCCCTCCGTTTGACATCAACGCTCCAAGAAACTTGCCTATGGTCTGCGATAGCACATATTTGACGTTGTAGATCGATAGCGTGGTCCAAATTCGGCGCCCAGGCCAGCCACACTTAACTAAATTTGAGGAATTCATCACATCTCCCCGCCAAAACTGTGACCTATGCACGATCGACAGCTCGGACTGAAAGTTGGTTGTCGGCGGTTCACTAACGCACCCCGTTGCCGACCGCGGCTATGAACTCGTCGAAGTTCGCGGCACCGTCCCAGCGGACGAACGCCCGAGGGCCACTGCCTTCACCCGTCGCAAGGCTGACCGAATCGGGCGAAGCGGCGCCAATCAACGCGAGCTGCTGCAGCGTTACGCGTGCAGCGAGCTCCTCCCGAACCGGCACCGTCGTCGAGTACATCGGTCTCTTGAACCCGGTCGGCACAAGTTCGCGCCAAGCCTTGAGCGGCAGCTCGATCGGCTCGCCCCGTACTTCAACGTAGAGCGTGACGGGCTGCTGCGCTTCCGGCGCAATGAAGCCTCGATCGATCGTCGTCGCCACGCCAACCCAAAGGAAGTATTCGCGTACACCCTGGCGGTTCGTCTCGACCGGCCCGAGATA